>JAIUNP010000005.1 GCA_020161975.1 Pseudomonadota bacterium | reverse complement strand
TGATAGAAGCCCGGCTCCTTGCCCCATTCGGCGTTGGCGGCAGCAGCCTGGAAGGCGGCAACCGTCGGCTGAACCGTCTTGCCGGCGGCGTTGACGAGCGCCGAATAGGTCAACTTGTTCTGCTTCGCATAGGCATACTCGACATAGCCGATGGCGTTCTTGGTCTGCGCGACGTTGCCGGCGACGCCCTCGTTACCTTTGGCGCCAACGCCAACCGGCCACTCAACCGCCGTGCCGGCGCCCGCCGCCTTCGTCCAGTCCGGGCTGACCTTGCTGAGATAATTGGTGAAAACGTAGGTCGTGCCCGAACCATCCGACCGGCGGACGACCGTAATCGGGGCCGATGGCAGGTTGAGGCCGGGGTTCAGCTTCTTGATCGCGGCATCATCCCAGGTCTTGATCTTGCCGAGATAGATGTCGGCCAGCGCGGCGCCGTCGAGCACGAGCTTGCCGGGCTCCACACCCTCGATGTTCACCACCGGAACGATGGCGCCCATAACCTGCGGCCACTGGACGAGGCCATTCTTGGCGAGCGCATCGCCCTTCATCGGCGCATCCGTGGCGCCGAAAACAACCGTGCGGGCGATGATCTGCTTGATGCCGGCGCCCGAACCGATCGACTGGTAGTTGAGGCCCGTGCCCGTCTCCTTCCGGTAGGCATCGGCCCATTTGGCATAGACCGGATAGGGGAAGGTTGCGCCGGCGCCGGCGATATCTGCCGCAAACGCAGGCGAGACGGTGAGCGCAGCGAGGCCGGCAGCGATGAATTGGCGCTTCGAGATCATGTCGGATGGCTCCGTTACAGGTCGGTCTTGCGAAGCTCACTGCTGAGCCCGCTCCATGGAACGCCTCCTAAGGCTCCTCTGTGACAGTTGAATGACAGTGGTTGCAATGCGACTCTGGCCTAGGAATTGCCGCGCTCTTGGTGAATATGAGGCATGTTCTTCAGGAGTTGCGCCATGCGCCGATTTGCCCCCGTTCTTGGTGTCGTGCTGGCGGCCGTGCTGGCTACCGGCGCTGCCGCACAACTTTTTCAACGCGAAGTGCCACAGACAAAGGCTGAAATGAGCCTGTCCTTCGCGCCGCTGGTGAAAAAGACCGCGCCCGCCGTCGTCAATGTCTATGGCGCGAATCGGCAGAGTCAGGGCCGTCATCCGATGTTCGACGATCCGTTCTTCAGCCAGTTGTTCGGACGGCTGCCGCAGGGGCGGATGCAGCAGTCGGTCGGTTCGGGCGTGCTCGTTTCCAGCGACGGTATCGTCATTACCAACCAGCATGTCATCGACGGCATGACGGAACTCAAGGTTGCGCTGGCAGACCGGCGGGAGTTCGAAGCCGAGGTGCTGCTGCGGGATCCCAAATCCGATCTTGCGGTGCTGAAGATCAAGACGCGGACGAAAGAGAGCTTTCCTGCGCTGGAACTCGGCAATTCCGATGATTTGCAGGTGGGCGATCTGGTGCTGGCCATCGGCAACCCGTTCGGTGTGGGCCAGACGGTGACACAGGGCATCATCTCCGCGCTTGCCCGCACCCATGTTGATGTTGCAGACTACCAGTTCTTCATCCAGACCGATGCAGCGATCAATCCCGGCAATTCCGGCGGTGCGCTTGTCGATGTGCAGGGCCGGCTCGTTGGCATCAATTCGGCGATTTATTCCAAATCCGGCGGCAGCCACGGCATCGGCTTTGCCATTCCCGCAAACATGGTGCGCGTGGTCATGGACAGCGCGCGGGCCGGCGGCAAGCTGGTGCAGCGGCCCTGGTATGGCGCCCGCATGCAGCCGGTGACGGCGGAGATCGGCGAAAATCTGGGTCTCGCCCGGCCGGCTGGCGCGCTCATCTCCTCCGTGGTGCCGGACAGCCCGGCCGCTGCCTCCGGCCTCAAGGCGGGGGATGTGATTACGGCGGTGGATGGCGCGGCGGTGGATGATCCCGACAGTTTTGGATTCCGCTTTGCCACCAAGGGCATCAGCGGCAACACCAGCATCACCATTGTGCGTGGCGGGCGCACGCTGGTGCTGCCCACCCGGCTGATGGCTGCACCGGAAACAAAGCCGCGCGAAACGCTGAAGATCGGCGGACGCAGCCCCTTCACCGGAATCATCGCCGTCAATCTTTCGCCGGCGGTGGCGGAGGAACTCTCGATGAATTTCGATGCCGACGGCGTGGTCGTCTCGGATGTCGATGCCGGCAGTCCGGCGCAGGAGTTCGGCTTCCAGAAGGGAGATATCATTCTGGCCATTAACGGCAGCCGCGTCACCTCACCCAAGGTGCTTGATGATCTCGTGCGGGGCCGCAACTACAACTGGCGTGTCTCGATCAACCGCGGCGGGCAGGTTATCAACACGATCATTGGCGGCTAGGTCGATGACGAACCTCTTCGCCGCCGCCGGTCTGGAACAGGACGCGCCGAGGCCGCTGGCCGACAGGCTGCGTCCGGCCAGTCTTGGCGAGGTGGTGGGGCAGGAGCATCTGACCGGGCCCGACGGCGCGCTGATGCGGCTGATCCAGTCCGGCTCGCTCGGCTCGATGATCTTCTGGGGACCGCCCGGCACTGGCAAGACGACCGTGGCACGGCTGCTCGCGGGCGTCACCAACCTGCATTTCGAGCAGATCAGTGCGATTTTCTCCGGTGTTGCGGACCTGAAGAAGGTGTTTGACACCGCCCGCGCACGCCGCATGGCCGGGCAGGGCACCTTGCTGTTTGTGGACGAGATCCACCGCTTCAATAGAACCCAGCAGGATAGCTTCCTGCCGGTGATGGAGGATGGCACGATCACGCTGGTCGGTGCGACCACGGAAAACCCGTCCTTCGCGCTCAACGCCGCGTTGCTTTCGCGGGCGCGGGTGATGACATTCAAGGCGCTCGATGATCCGGCCATCGCGCGGCTGATCGGGCGGGCGGAAACGCTGGAAGATCGCCCGCTGCCGCTGGACGATGCGGCGCGCGACCTGCTCGTGCGCATGGCCGGTGGCGATGGCCGGGCCGCGCTGACGCTGGCGGAGGAGATCTGGCGCGCCGCCAAGCCGCGCGAGACGTTCACGGCTGAACAACTCGGCGCGGTGCTCCAGCGCCGGGCGCCGATCTATGATCGCGACAGGGAAGGGCACTACAACCTCATTTCCGCGCTGCACAAGACCATTCGAGGCTCCGACCCGGACGCTGCGCTCTACTATTTCTGCCGCATGATCGATGGCGGTGAGGACCCGCTGTTTCTCGCCCGCCGCCTCGTGCGCATGGCGAGCGAGGATATCGGCAATGCCGACCCGCAGGCGCTGGCCGTCGCACTATCTGCCCGGGATTCTTACGATTTTCTCGGTTCACCCGAAGGCGAACTCGCGCTTGCCCAGTGCGTCGTCTATCTCGCCACCGCGCCGAAATCGAACGCGGTCTACAAGGCGTACAAGGCCGCGATGGCCTCGGCGAAGGCGGCCGGCTCGCTGATGCCACCCAAAACCATTCTCAACGCTCCGACCAAGCTGATGAAATCGGAAGGGTACGGCGCCGATTACCGCTACGATCACGATGCGCCGGATGCCTTCTCTGGCCAGAGTTACTGGCCGGAGGCGCTGGGCCGACAACGCTATTATGAGCCGGTTGAGCGTGGCTTCGAGCGGGAACTCAGAAAGCGCCTTGACTGGTGGGAGAAACTGCGCAGGGAGCGCAACGGCGATGCGTGATGCAATCCTGGTTTTTATCGGTGGTGGCGTCGGCTCGGTGCTGCGCTGGTATACGGGGATCTTCTGCATGCGGCTGTTCGGGACGGCATTTCCCGCCGGGACGCTTGCCGTGAATATCATCGGCTGCTTTGTCATGGGGCTGTTGTTCCGCGTTCTGCCATTTCCTGAAGCGGGCACGGGCGATGTGCGACCGTTGCTGATGACCGGGTTGCTTGGCGGATTCACCACCTTTTCCGCATTCGCGCTTGACAGCGCCGCCCTCTGGATGCGCAACGAACCGGGGTTGGCGCTGCTTTATGTGGCGCTGTCGCTGGGCGTTTCGCTTCTGGGCGTGGCGCTGGGGCTTTTTCTTGGCAAGCTGGTGATGGCATGAGCGTGGTCTCGATCCGCAAAGTGAAGCCGGACGAGGCGGAGATGCGCCTTGACCGCTGGTTCAAGCAACATTTCCCCGATCTCGCCTTCGGTCATTTGCAGAAGTTGCTGCGCACGGGGCAGGTGCGGGTTGAAGGCAAGCGCGCCAAATCCGATACGCGGCTGGCGCCCGGTCAGACGATCCGCATTCCACCGCTCGACAAGGATGCGAACCCGCGCGCCGACGCCCGAGAGGCCGGCGCGAGGGGGGAGGCAACGCCGCGCGAGCGCGCCTCAACCGGACCGGGAGCGGCGGAGAATGCGCGCCCGCGCTCGCTGAAAGAAGCGAAACGTGAGAGCGAAACGGCGGCCTATCTCAAATCGATCACGCTCTATGAAGACGACGAGATGATGGTGCTGAACAAGCCGGCAGGGCTTGCGGTGCAGGGCGGTTCGGGCACCGTGCGGCATGTCGACGGGATGCTGGATGCGCTGAAGGAGCGCGATGGCCAGCGTCCGCGTCTTGTCCACCGCCTCGACAAGGACACGGCGGGGTGCCTGATCATCGCCAAGACGCGGCTTTCTGCGGCGGCGCTGGCCAAATCCTTTCGCTCACGCTCGGCGCGCAAGGTCTATTGGGCGCTGGTGGCGGGTGTCCCGCGCGTCAAGCAGGGGCGGATCTCGACCTATCTGGCTAAGGGCGAGGACGAGCATGGCGATGCCAAGATGAAGGTGGCGAAACACGGCGACGAGGGTGCCGACCATGCCGTGACCTATTATGCGGTGGTCGATACCATGGCGCAGAAGCTCGCCTGGCTGTCGCTGAAGCCGGTGACGGGCCGTACCCATCAATTGCGCGCACATACCGCCCATATGCGGCACCCCATTGTCGGCGATCCGAAATATTTTGATGTTCAGAACTGGGAGTTGCCCGGCGGGATGCAGAACAAGCTGCATCTTCTGGCGCGGCGCATCGCCATTCCGCATCCGAAAACCGGCAAGATCGTGGACGTGACCGCCCCGCTGCCGCCGCATATGCAGCAATCGTGGAACCTGCTCGGCTTCGACACCAAGGGCTATGATCCCATCGAGGATGCGCCGGAGTAACCGACATGCGTGATGTGCTTTATCCCGATCTGCCGCCCCACGAGCCGAAGGACGCCTATGTCGCCTCGCGCGCGACCATGCAGAAGGCGCTGCCGAAGCGCTTCTACAAGGCGGTGGGCGTGGAGGAGGGCGAGGGCGGCTTTCTGGTGACGCTCGACGGCAAGCGCGCCCACACGCCCGGGCGCAACCCTCTTGGCCTGCCGGTGCGCGCGGCGGCGGAGATTCTCGCCGCCGAATGGGGCGCGCAGGACACGCACATCAACCCCTCGACCATGCACGCCACACGCATCGCCAACATCGGCATTGACCGCGTGGGGGCCGTGCGCGACGAGGTGATCGACGACATGGCGAAATACGCCGGCACCGATCTTGTCTGCTATCGCGCCGAGGGGCCGGAAGGGCTGGTTGCGTGTGAAAATGCGGCCTGGGACCCGGTGCTGGCGCATATGCGGGTGCGCTACGGCGTGAACTTCCTGCTGTCTGCGGGCATTACCCATGCGCGGCAGGAGCCGGCGGCGCTGGTGGCGGTGCGGGCCGCCTTTGCCCGTGTTGAAAACCCCGTGGCGCTGGCGGCGCTGCACACGCTGGTGACCATTGCCGGCTCAGCGCTGATCCCGCTCGCTTTCGCCGATGGCGCGATGGATGCGGAAGCGGCTTTTGCGGCAGCGACCGTCGATGAGGACTGGAACGCCCGGCTCTGGGGCGAGGACGCCGAGGCGCAGGATCGCCGCCAGCGGCGCCATGCCGAATTCATGACGGCGGCGGCGCTGTTCCGGGCGCTTTAGACAGGCTCTCCCAATCCACCGTGTAGAGATGCTGCGCGCGAGAGACGCCGCGCAGGGCATAACGGCCGAGGGACACGAGCGAGCCGCGCTGTGTTGTCAGTGCGTCGTGAAAGGCCTGGGAAGTGATGATGGTCTGCTCCAGCGTTTTTCCCAGCGAGACGAGGCGGCTCGCCTCGTTCACGGCGGAGCCGAGCGCAGTGAAATCGAGCCGGTCGACCGAGCCGAAATTGCCGAACAGAACACTGCCGTAATGCAGGCCGATGGTGACGTTCGAGGTGGCGAGGCCGGCCGGACCGCGCTTTTGGCGCAGGCTGGCGATTTCAGTCTGCACCCGCAGCGCGGCATTCAGTGCCTGTTCGGCGCCGGAAACTGCGCCGGTTCGACCATCGAATGCGGCCAAAATACCGTCCCCGATGAATTTCAGTATTTCGCCGCCCTGATCGTGGATGGCATCGGCGACAACTTCTGCATGGGCATTCAGGTATTCGAGGATGGTGAGGTGTTCCATCGGCTCGGTGGTGCGGGTGAAGCCGGAAAGGTCCGACATCCAGATCACCGCTTCCAGTGATTGCGCCTGTCCGCGTGCGATCTGGCCGGAAAGAACACTTTTTGCCGGCACCTCGCCAAGGTAGGTCTCCAGGACGCGGTGGGTCATGCGCAAACTTGTCCGCGCCAGGTAGGCGAGCGCGAAGGTGGGCAGGACAGCTTCAATCAGCGCAAGGTGTTCGGCGCTGAACCCCTCAGCGCGCCGTGTCGCAAAGGTTGCCGTCATCCGCATGTTGCCGCCCATCTCGGCCATCATGCCATAGGGGATGATGCGGGCGTAGTAGTCTTGATAGCCGCGTTCCAGAAGCTCCGGCAGCAGGGTGAAGCGCTGCGCCTCCTCGTCATCAAGTCGCATATGCACGGTATGCAAATCTTGCTGGATCATGTGGTGCAGAATGCTCTTCTGCCAGGCATCGGTCTCGCTGAGGCCGCGCTCATGCAGATACTTTTCCGTGCCCTCGTCGGCCCGCCAGATGAACTGGCGCGAGCGCAGGACGGGATCGAGCACTTCGGAGCCCATCGAGATGCGGTCGACGGGCACCCCCATGGCCACCAGCCTCCTACCGATGCCATTGGTCAATCCCCTCTCGGAGCGGCCGTCGATGGCGGCCTTGACCAGCCAGTTGAGGGTGTCGACAAGGTGAGGATTCGTGCAGGGTGTCATTTCTCCAGATTGCCGCGCCGGCCTTGCTTTGCAAGCAGATTGCTGCGCCCCCAAAGGTTGCATTGACCGATGGACCCGACCTGTTATCGCTAGGGCCTGCTTTCGATTGGAAATGGAGTGCTGTCGATGAAGGATGTTCTTGCAAAACTGGAGCAGAAGCGCGCCAGTGCCCGCATCGGTGGCGGTCAGTCCCGCATCGATTCTCAGCACAAGAAGGGCAAGCTGACCGCCCGTGAGCGCATCGAACTGCTGCTCGATGCCGGTTCCTTCGAGGAATACGACATGTTCGTCGAGCACCGCTCGACCGAATTCGGCATGGAGAAGCAAAAGATTTCCGGCGATGGCGTCGTCACCGGCTGGGGCACTGTGAACGGCCGCACCGTGTTCATCTTCGCCAAGGACTTTACCGTGTTCGGCGGCTCGCTCTCCGAAACGCACGCGCAGAAGATCTGCAAGGTGCAGGACATGGCCGTGAAGATGCGCGCGCCGATCATCGGCCTGTTCGATGCCGGCGGCGCCCGCATCCAGGAAGGTGTGGCCGCGCTCGGCGGCTATGGCGAGGTGTTCAAGCGCAATGTTGCGGCCTCCGGCGTCATTCCGCAGATCTCGGTGATCATGGGTCCCTGCGCCGGCGGCGACGTTTATTCCCCGGCGATGACCGACTTCATCTTCATGGTGAAGGACACCTCCTACATGTTCGTGACCGGGCCGGAGGTGGTGAAGACCGTGACCAACGAGACGGTGACGAGTGAGGAACTCGGCGGCGCCTCGGTGCATACGGTCAAGTCCTCGGTGGCAGACGGCGCTTATGAGAACGACCTCGAAGCGCTGCTGCAAATCCGCCGGCTCATCGACTTCCTACCGTCGAGCAACATTTCCGGCGTGCCGGAATGGCCGACCTTCGACGACAAGAACCGGCTGGACCACAGCCTCGACACGCTGGTGCCAGACAATCCGAACAAGCCGTATGACATGAAGGAGCTCATCTACAAGACCGTGGATGAAGGCGATTTCTTTGAGATTCAGGAGAATTTCGCGAAGAACATCATCTGCGGCTTCGGGCGCATGGATGGTTCGACTGTCGGTATCGTCGCCAACCAGCCGATGATCCTCGCCGGCGTGCTCGATAGCGATGCCTCGCGCAAGGCTGCCCGTTTTGTGCGTTTTTGCAATGCCTTTAACATTCCGATCGTCACTTATGTCGATGTGCCGGGCTTCCTGCCGGGCACGGCGCAGGAATACGGCGGTCTCATCAAGCATGGCGCCAAGCTGTTGTTTGCCTATTCGCAATGCACCGTGCCGCTGGTGACGGTGATTGTGCGCAAGGCTTATGGCGGTGCCTATGACGTGATGGCGTCCAAACACATCGGCGCGGACGTGAACTATGCCTGGCCCTCGGCGCAAATCGCGGTGATGGGCGCCAAGGGCGCGGTGGAAATCATCTTCCGGCAGGAAATGAATGATCCGGCGAAGGTGGCGCTGCGTACGCAGGAGTATGAGGAGCGCTTTCTTTCGCCCTTCGTGGCAGCGGAACGCGGCTTCATCGACGAGGTCATTCAGCCGTTCGGTACACGCAAGCGCGTCGCCCGGGCACTTGCCATGCTGAAGTCGAAGAAGGTCGAGCAACCCTGGAAAAAGCACGACAACCTGCCTCTCTGAGGGCGGCATTTTGCCTTCCGGATGCTTGCAGGTAGTCTTCGCCCTCTGATTCCGTTGGAACGTTTGTCCCCGCCTTGCGTTTAGCCTTGCGGGCGGATGCGGGTCTTCCCGACGAATGCGGAACAAGGGGTGTGCCTTTGACAACCATGCAGATCCTGTCCGTTGCGATTGTTGTTGCAATGGTCCTCGGCTTCCTGTGGGGGCGCCTGCAATATGATATCGTGGCTGGGCTGGCGCTGATGGCGGCAGTTGCGGCGGGAGTTGTTGCGCCGAAGGAGGCGTTTTCCGGCTTTTCGGACGATGTTGTGGTGATCGTCGCCTCCGCGCTGGTGATCAGCGCGGCGATCGCACGCTCGGGTGTGCTCGATGGGGCGCTGCGGATGCTGACAGGGCGGTTTGGCACCCTGCAGGCGCAGCTCGCGGTTCTACTGATCTTTGTCGCAATCGCGTCCGCGATCATCAAAAACATTGCGGCGCTGGCTATGACCATTCCCATCGCCATCCAGCTTGCGCGCAAGCAGGGGGTGTCGCCCTCGCTGGTGCTGATGCCGATGTCGTTTGCCGCGCTGCTCGGCGGGCTGATGACGCTGGTCGGCACCTCGCCGAACATCATTGTCTCGCGTGTTCGGATGGAAATTCTCGGCAAGCCCTTCGGGATGCTGGACTTTCTGCCCGTCGGTGGCGTTCTTTGCGCGGCGGGCCTTGTGTTTCTTGTCTTTGCCTACCGCATTCTTCCCAAAGACCGGCAGGGCGCCGCCGGGATCGAAAGCGCGGTCGAGGTTTCCGATTATCTGACTGAGGTGGTGGTGCCAGAGGCTTCCCCCATGGCGGGCAAGACGGTCGCCGATGTGCTGGCGCTGGCGGGCGGGGAGGCGCGGGTGACGGCGCTGATCCGGGGCGGCTCGCGGACGTTGGTGCCGCTGCCCGACGTCGGGCTTCAGGCGGGCGATATCGTGCTGATGCAGGGCGACAAGCAGGCGCTGGAAAGCGCAATCAGCCGCGGCAAGCTTGATCATGAGACAGAGAGCCGCCGGATTGCGACCGCTCCCGGCACTGACGAGGTGCGTTCTGTGGAGTGTATCGTTCAGCCGAATTCGGCGCTGATCGGCACGAGTGCCAGCAGCTTCGGCCTGCATGAGCGCCACAATCTCAATCTTGTCGCGATCAGCCGAGCGGGAAAGACCTTCCGCGACAGGCTGCGCGATGTCGAACTGCATGTCGGCGATGTCGTGGTGTTGCAGGGGGCGACGAGCCAGCTTGCGGCAAGCTTCAAGGATCTCGGTGTGCTGCCGCTGGCCGGCGGGAAAGTGACGCTGGGCGAGCGTCGGCGCGGGGTGATGGCGCTTGCTGTCCTGTTCGCCTGTTTCTTGCTGGTCAGCACGGGGCTGGTGCCGACGGCGGTTGGCTTTGCCGGGGCCGCGCTGGCGATTGTGCTGTTTCGTGCGCTGCCGTTGCGCGATGCCTATGCGGCTATTGACTGGTCCGTGCTGGTGGTGCTGGCCGCGGTGATCCCGATTTCCTCGGCGTTGCAGAATACAGGTGCAACCGATGTCTTCGCGCGCTGGCTTTCGACGGTTTCGACAGGGCTGCCGGTCTGGGGTGCGCTGGCGCTGATCATGGCCACGGGCATGGCAGTGACGCCGTTTCTTAACAATGCGGCGACAGTGCTCATTCTGGGCCCCATCTCTGCGGCATTTGCCAAAAACCTTGGGCTGAATCCCGAGCCGTTCCTGATGGCTGTTGCGATTGGTGCTGCAAGCGACTTTCTCACGCCCATCGGGCATCAGTGTAACCTGCTCGTCATGGGGCCGGGCGGTTATCGTTTTTCGGATTATGCGCGGCTCGGCGCGCCGCTGTCGCTGCTGGTGCTCACAGCCGGGGTGCCGCTGGTCCTGTTGATCTGGCCGGCGTGATACGGCGGGTCGAGGCTATTTCTGTCCGCAACCGGGCCTGACCCTGAGGCCAGTGCGCCGGGTTCGGGATGGACGCGCGCATCCCAGTGCACTGTCCGGATTTACGGCGTTTTGCGCAAGTGGTTGCATTGCATGGCTCTTTGCCGCTTTATCCCCGGCAGGGAGGTACACCGGCATGAGCCTTGTCTGGCGCTGGATTGTATTTGGTTGCGTGGCGCTCGGTCTGGCGGGCGCCGGCCACATGGCTTATCAGCGGTTTTTCCGCGAGCATGTGCTTGTTGTTGCTGTGGCCAAGGCCGAAGGACAGGACGCGGCGCTCATCAGCGCCATCAACCAGTGGCTGGTGGAGCAGGGTCGCCGCTATCGCCTGCGCATTGTCGAGAGCGGCTCGGAGCAAGCCAGCCTCGATCTTCTGCGTCAGCGGAAGGCGCATGTGGCCTCGGTGCGCACGGACAATGTGAGCGGGACCGGGCTCGCGGCCATGCTGATGCTCTATAGTGAAGCGGCGGTTCTGATGGCACCGGAGAACTCGGTGGTCAGCGGCTGGCGCGATCTCAACCGCCGTGCGCTCGGCGTTACGGCCGGCACGTCCCGCTCCGACCCGCTGTTGCAGATGCTGTTGAAAGCCAATGGTGTCGATGATTCGCTGTTGGTGGAGGTTCCTGCGGGCGCTGTCCGGTCGGAATTGCAGAAACGCGCCATTCTTGCCACAGCCTTTGTGGCTCCGGTGCCCGGCGTGAATCTGCGCGACCTGCGGCGGCTTGGCTCGCTTCGCGATGCGCGCACGCCATTGACACTGCTTGAGGTTGCCGATGCCGAGACGCTCGCCGGGCGCGATCGACGATACCATGTCACAACCATTCCCGCCGGCGCGCTGCGCCCCAATCCTCCGCTACCGGACGAGGGGACGGAAACGTTGGCCGTTGCCCGCCTGCTGATGGTGCGTGAGAAGGTGGCAAGCCTGTTCGTCTCCCGTCTCACGCGCGATCTTCTGGATGCAGCCCGGAGCCTCCAGCCGCAACATCCGCTCCTGGCTCAGGCGGGGGCGCCGGATCTCGAAACCGGGGCGTTTGTACCTGTTCACCCTGGAGCGCGCGCCTATCTCAACGGCGAGGAGCGCGGGCTTGTCGAGAGTATGCTCGAATGGCTCTATGTTCTGCCGCTGCTGTTTGGTGCGCTGGCCAGCCTCGGCATGTGGCTGCGGCGTTGGCTGGGTCCGCCGCAGACCGGTGATGTCGAGACGCTGATGCGTGAGGCGTTGGCGCTGCGCCGCGCGGCCGGGGCGGCGCAATCCATGCAGGAGTTGCAGGCCCTTCGCCGCCAGTTCGAGCAATTGACGGGGCAGTTGGAAAGCAACCTCGTCAAATTCGGGCGGGCGGATGCCGGCAATATCCTGACCGCTGTCGACCTCTGTGACCGCAGGATTGACGCCCGGCGCCTCGAACTCGATGAAGTCTCCCGGCGAACCGGCAGAACAGGCTAACAGCGCGTTGACTATGCCCGTTATGGGGTCATGCCGGCTTTTTGGGGCTGTCGCGTTCCTCCGTCACGTCGAGAATCGAGGACAACGCATCCGAGCCCAACTGCCGCCGGGCCATGACGATCAGCGCGGCGATGGTGCTCATCATGAACACCCAGGGTCCAAGGAACCAGCCGAGATAGGCGAGCGCGAAGAAAAAGGCTCGCTGGCCGCGGTTGAAATGTCGCCCGGCCACCAGCGTCATCCGTCCGGTGCGGCGGGCATGGACACGCGCCGCATCATCCACCTTCGATGCTGGCGGGGTCGCGCCCAACAGGATCGAAGCATAGTTGAACAGGCGATAGGCCCAGGCGAACTTGAAGAAGGCGTAAGCGAAAATTACCGCGAGGCCAATCAGCTTTATTTCCCACATTGCGGGATTATCTGAAATTCCGAAGGGCAGAACGGACAGCGCCGCGTTGACATCGGTGCCCGCACGGACAAGCGACAGCGTACCGCCGATGGCGATGAGCGAGGTGGAGGCAAAGAAGGCCGAACCCTGATGCAGCGCGGCCATCACCTGGACATCGACCATGCGGTTCTCCCGGGTCAGCATTTCCTCCATCCAGCGCATCCGATAGGCGTTCATCCGCGTGTTCAGGCTGCCGGGGCCGAGCATTCCGCCTTCGATCAGGATATGGTAGGTCGCCCAGCAGCCAAGAAACAGCGATATCGCCGTTGCATCTGGTATCCTCAGGCCGGGGATCATGCTTTACCTCGCAGCGTTGGGCGTTATGCTTTCTTCGCATTCATCCATCCACGCCGTTCCGTCAAGCAGAGAGGCCCCATGACCCAGACAATCACGAAGGGCTATAAGGTGCTTCTGGCGGAAGCGAACGCCGCCATCCGTACGTTGACGGTGGCAGAAGCGCAGGCGCTGCATGGGCGGGAGGATGTGCTGTTCGTCGATCTGCGCGATCCGCGCGAGCGCGAGCGGGAAGGGAGGATTCCGGGCGCATTTTCCTGCACGCGCGGAATGCTGGAGTTCTGGATTGATCCGGAAAGCCCCTACGCCAAGCCCGAGTTTCAGCAGGACAGGACCTTCGTCTTTTTTTGCGCGGGAGGCTGGCGTTCGGCGCTGGCTGCAAAGACCGCGCAGGACATGGGGCTAAAGCCCGTGGCGCACATCGAGGGCGGTTATGGCGCCTGGAAGAAAGCCGGCGGCCCGGTGACCGAGGGCGCGCCGGCGAAAGCCTGATGCTCCCGTCTCCTGCGCATCAGTGCGGCTTGGCTGCTGCGCTGCCTGCCTGGGCGCGCTTGTCCCATGCTGCGAGAAGTGTGCCGCTAACACCGCCATCGGCGAGGCGGGTGCGAATATCTTCAAAGACCTTGGCGGCGCGGTCCGAGGCGAGCTTGGCTTCCAGCGCCTCGATGCCTGCGAGCGGGGCTTCTTCGGCATCCTTCAGGGCGGACATTTCAGCAAAGGCGAAGGCGGCTGGCGCGGTGCGGAACAGCCGATCCCGCGTGGTCAGCACCGCACCCGTACCAATGGTGCGCACGCGGACGATGAACCCGTCGCTCATCAGGAGGACTTCAAACCGATACCGATCGCCTTCTGACACTCCGATGATCATGATCGCCTCCCGGCCTGGACCTGTTCACGAAATCCTTGCTGCGGTGTTAACGCGTAAGGTTAAACAAGGTTCCATCTGCTTCGCATGGCCCCGATAAGGCCGATGTGCGGCGCCACACCCTGAATTGTGGCAATGCGGAGGAGATTTGCGGATTTCGGCATTTCAGGGCGTGCGCGATCCAAATGCACGATGACCTTGCGGCTCAAATTGCCGAAAGCACCCAGCAGTGCGGAAAATCCGCGTAGTCGGACGTGGTGACGCCATTGCGCGTGGTGCCGAGATACCGGGGCAGGGCGGGCACGACGGTCAGCCGCACCACCTTCGTTTCGCCGGGTTTGAGCAGGCCGCAATGCACTGCCGCCGCGCCGATGTTGGAATCGCGGGTGTAGGTGTCGGTGCCCCAGACCTGCCCTTCACTGACACCGGTGATGCGGAAATAGTAGACCGCGCCCGTGCGGTCACACTTGTCGTGCATACTGGTCGGCGCATCCGGGGCGACGAAGTTCTGTTGCAGCAGCTTCTTCAACTGCCGCGAGGACAGCTGGCCCTTCTTGTCGAAATAAGCCACGAGATCGGACACGACTTTCATGACGTTTTCTCCCGGTTCATGGTGATGACCCGGCCATAGGGCGGGGCGAAGCTGGTGCTTTCCCCCGGTACGGCCCACAAGACGGCATAGGGCATGGTTTCGGCGGGGTAGGTGATGTCGCCATCTGTGATGACGATGGTCGAGGTGACACGCGGATCACGGGCAAGGGCTTCCAGCGCCGGCGTCAGGTCCGAGCCGCCATAGCCGCTCACCTCGTATTCGGCGAGTTCGCCCGGCCCGAGAATCTCGTCGGACTTCACTTCCGTGTCGCACTGGACCAGCCGGATTTCGTCGATGCCGGTCGCCTCGCAGAAGTCCGCGATGGCGCCGAGAGCGTAGGGAATCTCGTCGCTCATCGAGCCGGAGGTGTCGAGGATCACGTTCAGCATCTGCGAATAGCGCTGGCGGCCCGGCATCACCACATCCATCCGGTCGGCGCCCCGGCGCGAGGCGCGCATGAAGGTGCGCTCTGCCGGCGCGACACCCTCCATCCAGCGTTGCAGCGCCACATGCCAGGGCTGGCGATAGATGCCGCGCAGCGCACGCACGGCCTGCTGGGTGTTGCCGGCGTCGCTGCCGCGCCCGCGCAAGATGCCGATGGCCTTGCCCATGGCGAGGCCCCGCGCCGCAAGATCGCGGATCGCGCGGGAGCGCTGCTTCTGGTCTTCACCGCTGCCCGGAAACATCTCGCGTTCGCGCCTGTCGTCCAGCACGTCACCCTTGCCATCGCTGCCAGAGCCCATCGCATCTGCGGCATCGACGACCGCGCCTTCCCAGACCTGCGAGCGCGAGGGCGTCGATTTGCCGTTGCGGCGCATTTCGAGAACGATTTCCTCAGCGGACCGGTTACGCGCGCCGGGCATATCCAGCCCGCCGGCTGGAATCGTGGAGAGGTTCAATGCCTCGCGCAAAATGTCGTTGATGATGTAGTCATGCGCATAGTTGAACTCGATATGGCGTGAGCCGACGGCCCGGTCATGTGTGCGCAGGGCAAGATGCAGCAGTTCATGCGCCAGCACGAACTGGAGATCAGCGGCGGACAGCCGCGCCGTGAAATCCGGGTTCACCACCAGCCGGCCCGAGGCGAAGACGCCCATGGTCGGCACGCGCGCATCGACATTTACCCGCACGGCTGCCGCCAGCCCCGCCAGATGCGGAAACGGCACGGTGACCATGCGCAATCCCTGCATCACGCGGGTAAGCGTGGCTTTTTCGGCGGGCGGGGGTTTGCTCATGCCGCCGCGACCTTGAACAGAAGCTCATACATCGCCTTGTCGGCGCCGAGTTCGCCCCATTTCTCGATCATATCCGTGATGAGAATGAGCTGATGCTCTTCGGAAAGGCTGCGCAAAAAGCGGTTAATGACCCTTGGCGGCATGGCATCTGCCCGGCCATCGCGCACAAACTGGCGGATGCAGTCGAGCAGGAACCAGCGGGCGGACTCGCCCTTGGGCAGCAGGTCCGGCTCGCGGATATAGCGCTCCAGCGGCTGGACGGGACCGATGGATTCCTCGGCAAGGGCGCAGAACACGGCCGCATCTTCCGGCGATACCCGACCGAACGCCAGTGCCCGGCGCGTCTCGTTGGTGAGAATGCCGCCCTTGTGCGCGAGATCGAGCGCCCGCGAGAGCAGCGACCAGGCGCGCGGCGTGGAAAACGGCACCGGGTCTGCCGGCACGGGGCGCATCAGCGCATCCGGCACCGTGGTGATGAAGCTGCGGATTTCCTGACGGATTCCGGCGCGCTGCGCCCAGCCCAGCCATTCATCGACATCGTGACGGATTTGCAGGATCGTCACGCGGTTCACCAGCGCCGAACTCATCGCCCGTACCAGCGCCCGGTCCTGAAGCCGGTTGCCGGCAGCCACCACCCAGGTGCCGGGAGGGAGGGCGTGTTCGCCCAGCCGCCGCTCCAGCAGCAGGGAATAGAAAGCCTTCTGCACATCCGGCGCGCAGGCTGGCAGTTCGTCGAGGAAAAGGCAGAAGGGTTCGGGCCGCTCCGGCAAGAGGATGCGCGGCGGGCAGAACACCGAACGCTCGCCGACGATGCGCGGAATGCCGCTGACATCCTCGGGGGCGATCTGGGTGCCCAGCAGCGAACGGCAGACGAGGCCTGCCTCGCGCGCGGCCTCATAGACCACCTCAGACTTGCCGATCCCGGGCGCCGAAAGCAGAAGGAAGCTCTGCTCATGCGCCATGCACTGGATCAGCTTCTTCGCCTGCCTGAGGGTGACGACTTCGTTGAACGCACTCTGGTTGCCAAGCATCGATTGCTCCCCAGGGCCTTTCGGACAAGCACGGCCCATGCAACGTGCCATTCCGGTTGGTTCTTGGGGGAGTATCGGGCGAAACCTACGGAATTCAAAGTTTTATATTTTTAGAGCATAAGCAGAAAATTCGGGTGTTGTTCAGGTTTGGCAATGGGCGGCGGTTTGTTGCAAATCGCGGTGCGGCGGCCTTGGCAACCGGGCCGGCGCCCTGCGTCACATGGCTCACGGATTATCGGCGGGGATGACATTCTGCGAATGCGGCTGACAACCGCCGAAGCATCGTCCAGTCATGGCTGGCACGCCTATTCCCACCATAAAGAGCGAGGGGACGCGCTGCTTGCGTCCCCCCGAGGGCAAGGCCTGAACCCAGGCGGGTTCAAGCCGGACAGGCGTGGGCCCGGAACCGGCTCAGCCGCAGTTGGCCTTGCCGCATTTCCGCACGTTGTCCACGCGGTCCTTGAGCTGCTGGTAGCCGACTGCGCCGACCACGAGATCATCGCCGAGAATGTAGGACGGTGTGCCGGTGATGCCGAGGGAATCGGCAAGGCGCCGGGTTTCGGCGAAGGCTTCGGCAATGTCGGGCCGGGCGAGCTCTTTCTCGATCTTCGCTGCGTCGACGCCGAGCGAGGTTGCAACCTCAATGGCCTGCGGTTTGCCAATGGCGCCGGTCTTGGCCATCAGCTTGCCGTGGAAGTCCCAGAAGACGTCCGGCTTGACGAGCCCTTTGACCACCACGGCCACAGCGGCAGCATCCCGCGATTGCGGCGAGAGAATCGGGAAATCCTTGAGGATCACCTTCAGTTTGCCATCCTCTTTCACGAGGCGCTGCAGATCGGCGAGGCCGCGCTTGCAGTAGCCGCAGTTGTAATCGAAGAACTCGACAACCGTGACATCGCCCTGCGGATTGCCGACCACCGCATTGTACTTCGACTGGTAGATGACGCCGCTGTCGTCCTTGAGAACGCGCGCCCGTGCTGCGGTCTCCGCATCGCGCTGGCGGCGGTCGAGTTCGATCAGCGCCTCCTGGATGACCTCCGGATTTTTCAGCAGGTAATCCTTGATGATCGCCTCGATTTCGGCGCGCGGCGGCGTCGATTGCGCCAGTACCGGCCCGGTGAGAGCGGCAAACGCCACGCCGGCGCCGAACATGAGGGTGCGGAGGAATTTTGGCATCGAAAGCTCCTGAGGCGGGCGGTCAGCCCTGATCCTTCTTGAAAGTGATGATATCGTTGGCGCGCCGCCAGCCGGCGGAGTTGGGTTCGAATTTCTGCTGGGCGCGGCGCGCGATCAGCTGTGCCTGATCATAGGCGCCGGCCATGAAATAGCCTTCCGCCGTGATGAGTTCGGCATCGCCGGTGCGGCCACGCTTCTCATATGCCTGAGCGAGGTAAAAATAGGCTTCCGCCACCTCCCGGTCGCGCTGAATGGCGACGGTCAGTTCCTTGATCGATTGATCGACATTGGCCGGGGTGTTGGAAGCCATCAGCGCATGGCCGAGGATGACGCGCAGCAGGGGCTGGCCTGGCGCTAGGCTGACGGCTTTTTTCAGCGGAGCGATGGCCTGGGTTGCCTGGCCATTTTCGAGCAGGTTCTGGCCCTTCAGTTCCCAGAAATAGGGATTGCGCGGCTGGCTGGCGATCAGCCCATCGATCTGGCTTTGCGCGTCCGAGCCGCGATTGAAACGGTGCGCGAGGATGGCGCGGGCATAACGGGCCTGAAGCGAATTGTCCGATTGCGGATAGCGGCGGTAAATCTCATCCTGCCGGCCGGTGAAGGCGACCAGCTTGGCGCGCGCCAACTGATGCCGCTGGTTGAGCCCCGGTGAATCCTTGGATTCATAATAGGGGCTGGAACGGGCGACATCATCGATCGCGGCGATGCGGTCGGTCGCCAGCGGATGGCTAAGCAGATATTTGTCGACGCGGCTGGCAAGAAACATCTGCTGGTCGGCAATACGCCGCATGGTGTCCACCAGCCCTTTGCCCGACTGGCGCGTGGCGTTGAGGTAATTGATGGCGGCGCGGTCGGCGGCCTGTTCCTCGGTGCGCTGGTAAGACAGCAGTGAGCGCATCGCCAATTCCTGCCCGCCCAGCAACATGCCCATCGGCGCTGCCCCGCCCATGCCGACCTGGCGGGAATTCGACGCGCCAACCAATGCGCCCGCGCCGAGCAGGGAACCCAGGATGCCGATGGCCATGGCCTTGGGCAGTGCCTGGCTGAGGCGCGCCAGATGTCCGCCCGCGATATGCCCCGTTTCGTGAGCCATCACGCCGATAAGCTCGTTTGGCGTATTCGTGTCGATGATCGCGCCGGAAAAGATCGTCATGCGCCGGCCCGGGGAGACGAAAGCGTTGAACTGCCGGTCATCGACCAGCAGGATACGCACAGCCGAGGTGGGCTGGCCAGCCGCCTTGAGCAGGGGATTAAGATAGTCGCGAAGCAGCGATTCAACCTCGGCATCGCGAACATAGTTCATACGCTGCTGGGCTGCTGCCGGCATCGGGCCAAATGCCACCATTCCAGCCAGAACCGATCCCAGCAGGCGACGACCGTGGCGAGCGATTTCCGTGCGTCCGAATCGCATGATCAGCTTGGTACTCCTCAATCTCAGCTTTATGAAGGGCGCGCGGCATGGTCAATTCATGTGCCGCCACAACACAGGCCTGTGAACGGTGCATCCGCAGCCGTTCGTGACCTTGCGCTTGGTCGCGGCCTTCCCATCCGCTATGGCATTGCGAGCCAACAAACCGTAACAACAAGGCCATGTTTGGGCAAAACCCGACAGGTGTGCCACTTCGCGATGGACTGCCCCATGACCCTGCCGCCCCTGTCGCGCCGTTCCGGCGTTGCCCCCTTCATCGCCATGGATTTCATGGCCGAAGCCGGTCAGCGGATTCGTGCGGGCGAGGATGTTGTTTCGCTGGCGGTGGGGGAGCCCGGTGCGCCGCCGCCCCGCGTTGTACGTAAGGCGGTGACGGCAGCGCTTTCCGGCGGGCGCGTACCCTACACCGATGCTCTCGGCCTGCCGGCCTTGCGCGAGCGGATCGCCCGGCACTATCGCGATGCTTACGGTGTGACCATACCGTCTGAGCGCGTTGCCGTGACGACGGGTTCGTCCGGTGGCTTTATCCTGTCGTTTCTCGCCCTGTTCGACGTTGGCGACCGCATCGCCATTCCGCGTCCCGGCTATCCTGCCTATCGTAATATTCTTGAAGCGCTTGGCCTTGTCCCGGTCGAAATCGAGACCACGGCGGCGACCCGTTTTGCACTGACGGCAGAGATGGTGGCCGCCGAACATGCGGTCAACCCGCTGAAGGGGGTGCTGGTGATGAGCCCGGCCAACCCTACCGGCGTGATGATGGCTCCGGCGGCGCTGTCCGACCTTGCTGCAACCTGTACGCGGCTTGGCCTCTGGCTGATCTCGGATGAAATCTACCACGGCCTGACCTATCAGGGTACGGAGACCACCGCCGCCGCGCATTCCGATCAGGCCATCGTCGTCAATTCATTCTCGAAGTATTATTGCATGACGGGCTGGCGGGTCGGCTGGCTGATCCTGCCCGAGCGGGCGGTGCGCACCGCAGAATGCCTCGCGCAATCGCTGGCGATTTCCGTGCCCTACCTTAGCCAGGTCGCCGGTATCGCCGCCTTCGACGCCACCGAAGAACTGGAGGTCATCAAAACCGGATATGCCCGTAACCGCGCCGTGCTGGGCGAGGCACTGCCCGCCCTTGGCCTGCCGGTGATGCCAATGGACGGCGCCTTCTACGCCTATGTCGACGTGACAAAATATGCCAATGATTCCATGGAATTCGCCAAGCGTGCCCTGCGGGAGGCCGGCGTTGCCATGACCCCCGGCCTCGATTTCGACCGCGCGGAAGGCAGCCGCTTCGTGCGCATGAGCTACGCCGGCAGCGAGGCGGATATCCTGAAGGCGGTCGATCGGCTGACGGGCTGGGTTCGCAAAGCCTGATGGTTGTGCCATCCTGCGCCCCGCATATGGAGGCATGACATGGGCCATTTTCCGCGCGTGCTGCTCTACGCGTGCCTGTACATTCTGAAATATCTGTTCGCGGTTACGGGCGGGCTGATGCTGATCCTGCTCGTCGTCCAGCAGGTCCGCGGCGATGTGGAAGCTGCGCCCGTTGCACTCGGCATCGGAACCTGCGGCATGGCTGCGCTCGCCTGGATCTCGGGCAGGGGCGCTACCTATTTCAGGTCGTAGGCCACCATTTCGCCGGTCAGTCACTATCCTGTCGTCAACCCATTGCCGCCAGCTTGAGCACGATACCGGCCCACATCGCGATCAGAAGGAACATGCCCGTCACGAAAACCCGGAATCGGATGAGAACATTGTTCGCGCCGGTGTGGATGAAGGTGTGGGCAACCCGCGTTACGACATAGCCCCAAGCGACAGCCACCATACCCCATCCTGTGGCGCCGACATAGATTGCGATGCCGACGAGCACATAGAACAGGATCGGGGTCTCGAACTGGTTGGACATATTGTTGCCGAATGCCTTCACGCGCTCCGGCCAGGCATCGTTGCTGAGCGCAACCTGTTTGATCGTGACCTCCCGTGCACGCAACGCTGCAACACGGAATCGTCCCGCCATGGTGATGACAACGAAAGTCCAGAAAATCTGTGCCAGCACTGGATAGATCAGCCGCATCGTTCATTCCTGTCGGGTTTATATGTGAACCATCGCCAGTCTGGCGCGGCAAGATCGCCCCGTCAACGGCGACGCGGGGCAGGGAGTTGATGCCGGCAGCGGCCCTACACTCCCGCCGGCCCCTTGACCTCCGTGCCCTTTTGCGCTGAACCAGCGGAATGATCCGCCGCGTCTGCGGCCCGCATCCTGAGGTTCGCCCATGTCCGTTGCCGTCAATCCCAAATCGATCTCGCCGAAAAAGCTGATCAAAGGCGTCACCGGCGATTGGGAAATCGTCATCGGCATGGAAATCCATGCGCAGGTGACCTCGAAGTCGAAGCTGTTCTCGGGCGCGTCCACAGCGTTTGGCGGCGAGCCGAATGATCACGTCAGTCTCGTCGATGCCGCGATGCCCGGAATGTTGCCCGTCATCAACGAGGAGTGTGTGGCCCAGGCCATCCGCACCGGCCTTGGCCTGAAAGCGACAATCAACACCTGGTCGCGCTTCGATCGGAAGAACTATTTCTATCCCGATCTGCCGCAGGGCTACCAGATCAGCCAGTTCAAGGACCCGATCGTTGGTGAGGGCGCGGTGATCGTCGATGTGCCGGGAGAGGCGGAACCGATCACGGTGCGCATTGAGCGCCTGCATCTCGAACAGGACGCCGGCAAGTCGATCCACGATCAGGATCCGACCAATTCGCTGGTTGATCTCAACCGCGCCGGCGTCGCGCTGATGGAAATCGTCTCCAAACCCGATCTTCGCTCGGCGGAAGAGGCGCAGGCCTATGTCACCAAGCTCCGCACGATTTTGCGTTATCTCGGCACCTGCGACGGTGACATGGAGAAGGGCAATCTGCGCGCCGATGTCAACGTTTCGGTGCGCAAGCCGGGCGACGACCTCGGTACGCGCTGCGAGATCAAGAACGTCAATTCCATCCGCTTCATCGGTCAGGCCATCGAGGTGGAGGCCCGCCGCCAGATCGGCATCCTGGAAGAGGGCGGTTCAATTGATCAGGAAACCCGTCTTTATGATCCGGGCAAGCGCGAGACCCGTTCTATGCGCTCCAAGGAAGAGGCGCATGATTATCGCTACTTCCCCGATCCGGACCTGCTGCCGCTGGAGTTTTCGGACGCCTATGTGGCCGGACTTGCTGCCGCGCTGCCCGAATTGCCGGACGAAAAGAAGGCCCGTTTCATCAGCCAGTACGGGCTTTCGGCCTATGACGCCTCGGTGCTGATCGCCGAACGCGAAAGCGCGGACTTTTTCGAATCCGTTGCCAAGGGGCGCGATGGCAAGTCGGCAGCGAACTGGATCATCAACGAACTGTTCGGGCGCCTGAACAAGGACGGGAAAGCCATTGAAAATTCACCGGTTTCTGCCGACCAGCTCGGTGGCATCATCGATCTGATCGGGAGCGGTGCCATTTCCGGAAAGATCGCCAAGGACCTCTTCGAGATCGTCTATACCGAGGGCGGAAACCCGGCTGAGATCGTCGAGAAGCGCGGCCTGAAACAGGTGACCGACACCGGCGCGATCGAGAAGGTTGTCGATGAGATCATCGCCGCCAACCCGGACAAGGTGCAGCAGGCGAAGGAAAAGCCGACGCTTCTGGGCTGGTTCGTCGGGCAGGTGATGAAGGCTTCGGGCGGCAAGGCCAACCCCGGCGCGGTGAATGAGTTGCTGAAGAGCAAGCTGGGGATATGAGCCTCGAGGTTCGCCCCGCCACCGCCGCCGATCTGCCCGCAATCCGACGTGTCCTCGTCGAGACGTGGCACGCGACCTATGACCACATCTTCGGCGTGGAGAAGGTGACGGAGATTACCGACCGCTGGCATTCGGTGGAGGCGCTTGGCCGCCAACTCGGCGTGGCGGATGCGGCATTTCTTGTCGCGGCGCGTGATGGGAACATTGTCGGCACTCTTTATGCGCGCCCGTCCAGCAATGGTGCCATCACACTGGAGCGGGTGTATGTCCTGCCGTCAGCGCAAGGTTCTGGCCTTGGCCGTAAACTCTATGACGCGATGCTCGCCTGTTTCTCCGACGTCGCCACCATCCGCCTCGAGGTTGAACCGCGCAACGCTCCGGCCATCGCATTCTATGAGCACTTGGGATTTACACGGCAGGGCGGCGGAAGTGCCTGTGGTGGGGACGCCGCCGCCGGCATCCCGCACCTTCTCATGGTGCGGGATTTTGTTTCCTCAGCGCCAGCGGCCTGAATTGCCGCTCTCGCAGGTGTAGCCGGCGAAGCACTGCGGATTGTCGCGCGTCGGCACCCAGATTGGCTGGGTCGTTTCGCCATAGAGGCAGAAGCGCTGATCCTTCACCACGCGATCCCAGGTGTGGTTGCCCATGGTCATGACGGTGGTGAAGAGATTGCTGCCGTCGAATCCTTGCGTGCTGTAGGTCAGGATTGCCTGGTTCCGGCTGTTCACCAGCCCCTGAATCTGCGCGCAGGTCTTGCGCCAGGTGGTGGCAGAGGGGGCGGGCGTACCGGGAAAGCCAGGCTCGCCGGGCCGGGCACCTTCGGCAAGCGCCAGGCTGGAGGCGGCGACAAGCGCGGCAGCGGCAAGTGTGAGTTTCAGCGGCGGAATCATCCGGTTGTCCTTTCAGAAGTCATGCGGGGCTTTGCGTCTACCAGCGCCAGTAGTCGCCTTCCTTGCAGGTATAACCCGCAAAGCACTGCCTGTTATTACGCGTGGGCACCCAGATTGGTTCCAGCACTTCGCTATAAAGACAGGCGCGTTGGGTGGACACCACGCGGTCGTACAGGTCCGGGCCGAAGCCGAGCACAATCGCACCGCTGCGCTGGACGAGACGCTGCACCGCCTCACAGGTCATGGAGGGCGTCATCGGTCGGGCTTGGGCAAGCGATGTTCCGGCGGCGAGCAGAGCAACAAAAACAAGCGATCTCATGGGAACCTCCCTGTTCAGCGAAGATATGGGAAGCACTGGCGCATCTGTCTAGCGCGGAAACGCACTCATCAAACCTTGCGTCGCAAAGCCGGGTGACAGGACAGAGGTGATCCAGATGAAAGCTGCGAGAACATTGGCCGCCTCAAATGCCAGCCGGTTGACGCCGTAGACGCCGGCAATCACCGGAATGAAGGCGCGGATCGGCCCGATGAAGTGGCCGATGAAGACCGACGCGACACCATAGCGCGCAAAGAAGGCCCGCGAGCGATCCACCAGCGCGGGCTGGCTGCGGAACGGCCAAAGCTCGAAGGTGCGTTCGCCATACCATGCACCCAGCATATAGGAGAGCGAATAGCCGATGGCACCGCCCAGGCCACCCGCAATCCACAGCGGTACGATGCTGATGCCCGAGGCGCCAATCACCGCGCTGATTGCCAACAAAATGGCCGTTGCCGGCACGAGCAGCGACAAAAACGCCAGGGATTCCAGAAAGGCGAGCGTAAAGACGACCGGAACCGCCCATTCGTGATGTTCGCGGACGAAATTGGCGATGCCTGTGGTCAGTTCGGTGATGGTCATCGGGCCGGGCGCTCGTGGGTTGTCCTGCTCACTATCGCGAAAATCTCTAATAAACATCGTCAATTTGATGTGCGACAGGGGACGATTGCAAGGCGGCAGGGTGTCATTTGTCCAAGCGGCGGGAACTCTCGGGACGCTGCAATCGCTTTCGGCAACGGGCCGGCTTATAGTGCGGCCTGCGTTCAGAAACCGCGCGTGCAAGAGACGGGACAGACCCCATGCAAAAACCGATTGATGTTTATTTCTGGCCCACGCCGAACGGCTGGAAAGTTACGATTGCTCTGGAGGAAATGGGGCTGCCCTATGCCGTCCATCTCGTGAACATCGCCAAGGGCGACCAGTTCGCGCCGGAGTTTCTGGCGATTTCACCCAACAACAAGATGCCAGCCATCATTGATCCGGACGGGCCGGGCGGTGCGCCGATCTCTGTCTTTGAATCCGGCGCCATCCTGCAATATCTCGGGCGCAAGACCGGCAAGCTCTATCCCGCCGAGGAACGCGCCCGCGTCGAGGTGGAGCAATGGCTGATGTGGCAGATGGGCGGTTTCGGCCCGATGCTTGGCCAGAACCACCATTTCCGCATTTACGCGCCGGAAAAGCTGCCCTATGCGATGGATCGGTATCTCAACGAGACGCGTCGGCTCTATGGCGTGCTTGACCGACGTCTTGCGGATCGCGAGTTCGTCGCGGGTGCTTATTCCATTGCCGATATTGCCATCGTCGGCTGGGCCAAGCTGTGGGAGCGCCAGGGGATGGACATCGCCGAATTCCCCCATGTTGGGCGCTGGCTGGAGACGATGCTGGCCCGCCCGGCCGTGCAGCGTGGCCTTGCGATCAGCCAGGAACAGCGGGCGACGCCCAACATGCAGGACGCGAAAGTTCAGGCGATTCTTTTTGGCAACAAGCCGACGACTTGACGGCGACGTGCGGCCATTTATTGATCGAAACTCCTATTGAGTAGACGTTTTGGTGAAAGCATAATGACGGAATTGATGAGCCGGCGGCTGATGCTGTTCGGGATTGCTGCAAGCCTTGCGGCCTGCCAGACAACGAAACAGCACAGCCTGACCGAAGCCGACCTCAAGACGCTGCGATTTTCGCAGTTCGATGTCGGATTTGCGCCTGATGCGACCGTGATCGACCCGCTTGGCGCCATGCGCTGGGCGCGCGGCAAGCTGCCGCCGCCCGAGGGGGGGATGACATATGACCCCGCCAATCCGAATGCGCAGGATCCGCGCATGATCGAATATGGCGAAAAGCTTCAGGAGCTTGCCAAGACACCGCAGGCCACGCAGGCGGCGCGGGCAGAACTGGTCGACAAGCTGAAGGCAGAGGTTGCGACGCAACTGAGCGCGCAGAGCGGCGGAACGCGCGATGTTCGCGTCATGCTGACCATTCGCAGCGCTTCTGTTCAGGGCAATCAAAACGATATCGTGTTCGAGGCTTCGCTCTTTGACAAGAAGACCGGGCAGCCTCTCACCGCTCCGCAGTCGTTTCAGGGCACCTACACCGAAGCACGTGGCGGCGTCGGCAACAGTGTCGCGGGCATGGTTGTATCCTTTGCGGTCGCAGCCGCCATCAACGCCTACCGGGGCGATCCGATCGTTTACATGATGCGCGACGGCGTGACCCGCTTCAAGACCTGGCTGATGCAGCCGGCCGGGGGCTGACACACCCCACAAAAAGCCCGCCGGAATCACTTCCGGCGGGTTTTATGCAGGGAAGGGGGCCGATGGTGCGGCCCCCACCCAGCTTAGTTCTCGACGTAGGTCACCTTGCCGTCCTTGTCCTTCTTCCACGTGTACATCACGTAGTCCGGACGGGTGATATCGCCCTTCTTGTCGAAGCCAAGCTCACCGATGACGGTCTTGACCTTGCCGCCCTTGCGCAGGAACTCGGCAACCTTCTTCGGATCGGTCGACTTGGCACCCTCGATGCCGGCCGCGATCACCTGGGTCGCAGCGTAGGAGTAGAGGGTGTAGGATTCAGGGTCGATCTTCTTGGCCTTGAACTCCTTGACGACAGCCTGGGCAGCTTCACGGTTGCGCGGGTCCGGCGGGAAGGTCATCAGCGTGCCTTCGACGCCTGGGCCGCCGATGGTGGCGAACTCGGCCGAGGTGATGCCGTCACCGGACATTAGCGTGGCGTTGAGGCCCTGGTCACGCATCTGGCGGACGATCAGGCCGCCTTCGGTGTGCAGGCCGCCCCAGTAGACGATCTCCGCGCCAGCAGCCTTGAGCTTCGAGACCAGCGCCGAGAAGTCCTTCTCGCCGGTGTTCACGCCTTCATAGATCACTTCCTTGATGCCCTTGGCGTTCATCGCCTTGCGGGTTTCATCGGCGAGGCCCTGGCCATAGGTGGTCTTGTCGTGAACGACGGCGACCTTCTTGCCCTTGAGCTTGGTGACGATGTACTCGGCAGCAACAGCGCCCTGCTGATCGTCACGACCGCAGGTGCGGAAGGTGTTCCAAAGGCCACGCTCGGTCAGCTTCGGGTTGGTCGAGGCCGGGGTGATCGCGAGGATGCCGTTCTCGGCGTACACGTCGGAGGCGGGAATCGAAACGCCCGAGTTGAAGTGGCCAACCACGAACTTCACGCCATCAGCCACGAACTTGTTGGCAACCGAAACGCCCTGTTTGGGGTCGGACACGTCGTCGCCCTTGAAGAGCTGGACTTTCTGGCCGAGGATGCCGCCCTTGGCGTTGATGTCAGCAACGGCCTGCTCGACGCCATCAACCAGCTGCTTGCCGAACGCAGCGTTCGGGCCGGTGATCGGTCCGGCAACGCCCATCTTGATCTGTGCCTGCGCCGCTCCCGACAGCAACAGTCCGGCTGCGATTGCGACGCCAGCCAACAGTGTTTTCTTCATGAGTCTCTCCCAATGTGCCTTCATGAACGCGGGGCTATCCGCCCCCGCATGCGGTTTCAGCATATGTGCCTTGGAGGGATAAAATCCCTTTTCGGTGCCAAAGTCACCTGAAAAATCAGCGGCATACCGCTCAATTTTTCCGCGCCCAGCCAATCGGTCCGGATGCGGTAAACAGCCATTCATACTGCCGCGCCATCTGCCCCGCCCGTGCCGCGCGCCAACCCAGGAAGGCGATTGCGGTGACGATAAGCGTATCGACGATATAGTAGTGGAGACTGAGCAGCGTGCCCTCGAACAGCGCGAAATGCGTAAAGCGTACGGCGGCGCCCAAGAGCAGGCAGTAGAACAGCAACTGCCAGCGCGGCTTCCAGACCGAAGCCACAGCGCGCCCGGTTTGCCAGGCCGCCAGCCCGCCAATGCCAATCGTCACGAAAATGAACAGCCAGGCGGAGGATTCTTCGTAAAGGATGCCCTGCATCAGTGATGTCCCCCCTCAAGATAGGCGGCGCGAACCTGCGGATCCTTCAGCAGGGCCTTGCCTTCGCCGGACATGGTGATGACGCCGTTGACCATCACATAGGCCCGATGCGCCAGCCGCAGCGCGTGGAAGGCGTTCTGCTCGACGAGGAAGACCGTCATCTTGTCCTTTTCATTGATCTCCTTGATGACCTCGAAGATCTTTTTCACGATGATCGGCGCAAGACCCAGCGAGGGCTCATCCAGAAGGAGCAGCTTGGGCCTGGCCATCAGCGCGCGGGCAATTGCCAACATCTGCTGTTCGCCGCCCGAAAGCGTACCGCCGCGCTGGTGCAGGCGCTCCTTCAACCGCGGGAACATGCCTGAAATGCGTTCGATATCCTGCTCAAAATGCTGGAAATTGTCGACCGCCGCGCCCATTTGCAGGTTCTCGTAAACGGTCATGCGCGGGAAGATGCGGCGGCCTTCGGGCGATTGGTTGATGCCGAGCCGGGCAATTTCATGGGTCGGCATCTGTGTGATGTCACGCCCCATGTAGGTGATCTTGCCCTCACGGGCGCGCGGCTTGCCGAAGATCGTCATCATCAGCGTTGATTTGCCGGCGCCGTTCGCGCCGATCAGCGTGACAATCTCGCCCTCGTTCACATCAAGGTCGACGCCCTTGAGTGCGATGATGTTGCCGTAATAGGTCTTGACGCCGCGAACGGTGAGCATGGGTTGGCCGGTCATAGTGCGGCCTCCGCCTCGGCGTCCTCAACCTCGTCATCGGCGACCCCAAGATAGGCGGCGATCACCTTTGGATCGTTCTTGATCTCCTCCGGCGTGCCGTCGGCGATCTTGGTGCCATAGTCGAGCACCACCACATGGTCCGAGATTTCCATCACCACCGACATGTCATGTTCGATCAGGATCACCGAACAGTCATGATCCTTGCGGATCGACCGGATCAGCGTGTTGAGTTCAAGGCTTTCCTTGGGGTTCAGGCCCGCCGCCGGCTCATCAAGACAGAGCAGAACGGGCTCGGTGCACATGGCGCGGGCGATTTCCAGCCGGCGCTGCGCGCCATAGGACAGTTCGCCGGCCGGGTCGTCCGCCCGATCGGTCAGTCCGGTCTTGTCGAGCCAGTACTTGGCCTTCTCGATGCCGGCGTTCTCTGCCTGCCGGAAGCCGGGCAGGCCGAGGAGCCCGCCGACAGTGTACAGCGAGGCGGCATTCAGCGCGTTGTGCTGCGCCACCATCAGGTTTTCGAGCACGGTCATGCCCGAGAACAGCCTGATGTTCTGGAAGGTGCGGGCCACGCGCGCCTTCTGCGTGATCTCGAAATCCGGCATCCGTTCCAGCAGGAACAGCGCACCGTCGGCGGTGGGGTGCACCGCTTCCGGGCCATCGGTGGCCGCCTCGATATCATCGAAGCTGGCCGCGCCGTGCCTGAGTGCCAGCCGCCCCACGGTGGGCTTGTAAAAGCCGGTGACGCAGTTGAACACGGTGGTCTTGCCGGCGCCGTTCGGTCCGATCAGCGCTGTGATCTCGCCCTTGTTGAGCGTGAACGACAGATCGTTGATGGCGATGAGGCCGCCAAAACGCATCGTCATATGCTCGACGCGGAGCAGGGGGGTAGCGGGCGTTGTCATCAGCCGTGACCCTCCTTGACGAGCGAACCTGAGATGGCCTTGGTCTCCTTCAGCGCCACCGATGGCGTGCGGGTGGACACAAGACCGCGCGGTTTCCAGAGCATGATCAGCACCATGGCGAGGCCGAAGATCAGCGCGCGATACTGCGTCGGGTCGAAATCAACATCGAACCAGGCCTTCATCAGATGTTGCAGCCATTCAAATTCGCGCAGCAATTCGAAGCCGCCGACGATGCCGACCGCCGCGATCACCACGCCATAGAGCGAGCCGAGACCGCCCAGCACGACGATGGCGAGTATCTGGGCCGATTCGATGAAGGTGAAGGATTCCGGCGAGATGAAGCCCTGCCGCGCCGCAAAGAACGAGCCGGCAAAACCGCCAAAACCCGCGCCGATTGCAAACGCTGTGAGCTTGGTCGTCACGGTGTTGATGCCGAGTGCGCGGCAGGCAATCTCATCCTCGCGAAGCGCCTCCCAGGCCCGCCCGATGGGCAGGCGGCGCAGTTTGGTTGTCACCCAGGC
>JAIUNP010000402.1 GCA_020161975.1 Pseudomonadota bacterium | reverse complement strand
CGGCGACCGAAGTGGTGCTGAATGTCGCGATTGCCGCCTCGCAGGCGACCTGGCGTGTGCTGATGGTGGATGCGGATTCCAGTGGCACGGGCCTGTCCGGTCATCTCGATGTGACGCCGGGCTTCGGTCTTGCCGATGTCATCGACGGACGCTGTGATCTTGCCTCTGCCGTCCTGGCTGATGATCGGACCGCCCTGCGCATTCTGGCCAATGGCGGTGGACGCGGCAATCCGGCCACCCGTTCCTCGCCGCAGCAGATTGAAAAGACGCTGATGGTGCAGGCGGATGCCTATGAACTCGTCTTCATTGATGGCGGCATGATCGGTGCGGACGCCACGGCCTATGCGCTCGCCGCATCCGTTGACGATATCATTCTGGTTGCCGGCGCCGGCCTGACCTCCGCGAGCCGTATCCGCGATGTACTCGATGTCCTCGGCCCGTTCCGCGACCGGCTGCGCGGGATCGTGACGATATAATCCGCCAAGAGCGGCCCTCAGCCGCGCCGGTCAGTTCGATCAGTCCCTCGGCAGCACGGTCAGACGCGTTTCGGCGACACCATCGCCGAGCGCGCCGGAAAAGACGATCTGTGTGGCCTCGCCCACCTGCCCGAACGCTTCAGACGCAAGCCCGCGACCGGTGGCCCGCTCGCCCGTGACAAGTCGGATCGTAAAACCCTCAGGCGGCGCAAGGCGCATGACCGGCAGGCCATGGAGATGACAGAGTGCGGCTCCGTCCGCCTGCTCCACCGTCACAAGTCGCGAGACAAGGAACGAAATCGCAACGGGCAAGGCGCCGGCAGCGCCCGTCAGACTGTCCGCGATGACATATCCATCGGCCACATGCCGGATGCAGCGCCGGTGTGTGGCGCCAAAGCGGCTCCGGTAGCCGTCATGGGCGCCGGTCACCTGACAGGGCGCCGCCTCGACCAGCCGCGCATCCGTCCGGCGCGACCAGGAGAAGGCGCTGGACGGCAGGCTCTGGGACTGGCCGTCGATAACGAGTGTGTTATGGGCAGGGCTTGCACGCAGCGCGTTCCTCAGCGCCCCGCCCGAATGGTAGAGGTAGGTGCCGGCATCAATCAGCACCTGTTCGCCATTGATGGACAGCCAGACACCGAGCGCGTCAGCATGGCCATGGGCGGCGAGCGCAAGATAGCCCAGCGGGCCATGATCGAACGTCAGAACCGTCTGCCGCCGGGCAATCTCTCGCCGTGCCACCGAGTAGCCACCGTCCGCAAACACATGCAGCCCGTCCGTTGCGCGTGAGGCGCTAGCGGGAACGGCAAAGATGGCATCGCGCAGATGCGCGTCATGCGCCGGCGGCAGCAGGGCGGGCATCTCTGTCAGGCCGGCGACCGCCGCAACAATCGAAGCGGTGTAGCGCGGTTCGCGGTCGGGGGGTGCGCCAATCACCCGGCCCTCGTCGTCATCGCCGATCTTCGGGCACTGGCCGGCCTCATCCATCAGGCATTGCAGGAAACGGGCGCCGGCGATCAGCCGATCGGAAACAGTCGGCACCAGCGGTCGTCCCAGCCCGGCAGCAACCAGCGCGCCGAAGGCCAGCATTTCCATGGTGAAAGCCTGATAGGTCGGGGATTGCTCGCCCCCCACACCATCCTTGAAGATCTGAAGCGCCGCCTCACCTTCAAGGATGGCCCGGCCTTCGGCTTCATACTGGGCGGCATGGGGTGCATCCGGCGCGATCAGCCCGGCGAGAAGCAGGCCAAGTCCCTCGGCAACGAGGTGGTTGTTGGCGGAGGAATAGCGCGAGGGATAGCGTTCCAGCCAGAAGGCATGGGCCGCAATCAACCGGTTGAGCAGAAACGTCTGGTCCTCGCTCAAACGGTTCGCGGGGACGGCGGCCACCACCAGCGTGAATGTCACCATCCGCATCGCCAGTTCGATGCCCGAGAACCAGTTCACGCCACGAAACGGCGGATTGGCCTCTGCCCAGGCAGCAAGAACTGCAAAAAGCCGGTTGATCCGTGCAGGGTCCGGGGACTGAGCGACGGCGGCGCAAAGCGGATGCAGGAACTGGAGACGGTTGACCTCCCAGACGAATTTCACGTCGCCGCGCCCGACGCCCGTGGTGCGCACGTCGACATCGAAGCAGTAGCGCTCGGCTCCGGGCCAGGCCGTGCCACTGACTGGATCGTGAAACCACAGGCCGGGCATTTCGGCCGCCATCTCCTGTCCAAGGCCTGTGATGCGACCGGCCTCGAACACTGCCAGCGCTTCCCTTCCCGCGTCGGCCCCGGTAGCCAGCCGCGTTCTGAGAAAGGCCAGATCGGCAAGCCGACTTCCGGCGCCGTCAAACTGGGGCCAACCCCGCGTATCGCTGCGGTAGGCGCGCTTTTTGCCCGCCTCGCGCACACGGTGGAGAACTTCGGGCGGGCTCATCGCCGCAAGGCGCGCGGCATACCATTTCAGCTTGGCGGGGGTCACGGGGGCCGGGTTTCAATCTGGAACAGGGGCCGTGTCAGGCTGTGCCATCCCGGTGAAGCGGGAATTGGCACAGGAGCACACGCGCCGGCGGAGAATCCGACGGATCGTTACAATTCATCGCAAATTCCTTGCAATTTCGTGGCGGATCCCGGTGCAAACCCGGTTTCACGGACAAAAATGCGCTGTCAACGGATCTGGCATCCCAGTTGCAGTCATTCTTCCCACAAACCCCACAAGGGTCATTTCGGGAAAACCAACAGAGGCTGCGTTCCACCATGCTGATGACCAACACCATCGCCCCCGCCACTCCCGTCGCTGCCCGTGCTGACGGCAAGCACCGGATCGAAACCGTCTCGGTTGTCGGCCTTGGCTACGTTGGCCTGCCGACCGCGGCGCTCCTCGCCTCGCGCGGCCTCAATGTTGTGGGCGTCGATGTCAAGCAGGAGGCTGTGGACCGCATCAACTCTGGCGCTGCCCATATCTCCGAGCCTGATCTCGACATCGTGCTGAGCGCTGTGGTCCGCGCCGAGAAGCTGAAGGCCTACACCACACCCCAGCCGGCGGATGTGTTCCTGATCGCCGTTCCCACCCCGATCAATGCCGACAAGACCGCAGACATGACGCTGGTCCAGTCCGCGCTCGCCTCGATTGCGCCGGTCATCAAGAAGGGCGATCTGATCACTTATGCCAACGCCGCGGTCGCGCCGGGCTCGAAGCTGGCCGAGTTGCGCGCGCGTCAGGACAAGCTCGTCTACGGAGCGTGACCATGTCCCAGCCCAAACGCAAGGAAACGGCGGGCGCGAACCTGCCCTTCATCTACCGCGAATATTCGCCCGAGCAGCTCAAGGATGCGCTGCGAAAGATGCACCTCATCCGCCAGTTCGAGGAAGGCGCGGAAGAGAGCTACATGCGTGGCCTCATCCACGGC
>JAIUNP010000401.1 GCA_020161975.1 Pseudomonadota bacterium | reverse complement strand
GAAAGCCCGTGCAGCATGAAAGAAATCTTGGCGACAGGCGGAATCACCTGTTCCGTTCTGGGGCATGGTCGGCCAGAAGGGTTAAGCGGGGGTTTAAGCTCGGGGCCGATGGCGGATGTGATCACCGCCTCGACGAAGCATATGCGCGACGACGACCTGAGGGCGATAGCGACCTATCTGAAGGATCACGGCAAGCCCGCGCGCGACACTGCCAAGCCGCTTGCCGGCAACGGCGCGGCGATGAAGGCCGGGGCGGCAATCTACAAGGATAATTGCTCTGCCTGCCACCGCGATGATGGCATGGGCGCACCCGGCCTCTTCCCGCGTCTTGCAGGCAGCGCCAATGTGCAATCGCGCGATGTGACAACGCTCGCCCGCGTGGTACTGGCCGGAACGCGTGCAGTCTCCACTGATGCCGCGCCGACGGCGCCCGCCATGCCCTCGTTCTCGTGGCGGTTGACGGATGGGGAGGTTGCCAATCTGCTTACCTATATCCGCAATGGTTGGGGCAATGCTGCGAGCGCGGTGTCGGCATCCGGCATTGCCGGCCATCGCAAACAATTGGCCTCTCCCAACTGATCGTCGGGGGCGGCGAGACACAACCGATCGTTCCTGCGCCTTTTCGACGGAGTGTTCACTGCCGCCGTTCAGATGGTCCGTTGATCGGGGCCAGGGCGACATTTCCGATGGCAATGATCATCGTAAGGATCGGTCTGGCCTGATCCCCATCGAGGTCATTCTGTGCCGGATCGGGCACGACGTCGACGCCCCCTGCCCCGACCAGACCCGGCGCCGCGCGCGCCGCAAGTTGCCGGCCGGCAACTCGGAAACTTCGGCAATCTGCGCGTTAACCTCTGGTTAACACTATATTTGTTGCAGGACCGGTCGGAATCGGGCCTTATGGACACGCTTGGAAACGTATTATCTGCTTCCAAGCGTATATCAGAGGATTGGTCCGTGTCTCCAGACAGCCTTCTCGCCAGAAGCCAGCAGAGTGCGATTCACACCTTGATCGCAAGTCATGCGCAAGGCTTGTCTGAACGCCTGCACGCGCATCGGCTGCAATTGTTTCCGCCGGAGGCGTCGAAGACCCTTCGGAAATTCACCTCGGGTGAGGTCGCACGCCTGATTGGGGTGAACGACGGGTACCTGCGGCATCTTTCGCTGGAAGGGAAGGGCCCTCAGCCCGAGCTCACAGCGTCTGGCCGGCGCCTCTATTCCATCGAGGATGTCAGGTCGCTGCGCAGTTATCTTGATGAAGGCGTTAAAGGCGGGCGTCGCTATTTGCCAACGCGGCGGAACGGGGAACATCTGCAGGTTCTGGCCGTCGCCAATTTCAAGGGTGGGTCTGGCAAGACGACGTCCGCGGCGCATCTTGCGCAGTATCTTGCGTTGCACGGCTACAGGGTGCTTGCCATTGATCTTGATCCGCAGGCATCGCTCTCTGCCTTGCATGGCTATCAGCCGGAGTTTGATATCGGAACGAACGAAACGCTCTACGGTGCCCTGCGCTATGATGGTGAGCGCCGTCCTCTGAGGGACGTCATCCGCCGGACCTATTTCCCCGGGCTGGATCTTGTCCCGGGCAATATCGAGTTGATGGAGTTCGAACATGAAACGCCTCGCGCGCTGGTGGAGCGCAAGCAGGGCGACGGGTTCTTCTTCACACGTATCGACGAGGCCATCGCAAGCGTTGCCGGCGACTACGATGTTGTCGTGATCGATTGCCCACCGCAACTTGGATACCTCACCCTGTCGGCGCTGTGCGCGGCCACTGCGGTTCTGGTGACCGTTCACCCGCAGATGCTCGATGTGATGTCCATGTGCCAGTTTCTGCTGATGACATCGCAATTGATGAGTGCCCTGGCCGATGCTGGCGGCAACATGAGCTATGACTGGATGCGCTATCTCGTGACGCGGTACGAGCCGGGGGATGGTCCACAGAACCAGATGGTCAGCTTCATGCGTTCGATGTTCGGCGACCATGTGCTCAACTATCCGATGCTGAAGTCGACCGCGATCTCGGATGCGGGAATTACCAAGCAAACGCTTTATGAGGTCGGTCGGGAGCAGTTTACGCGCTCGACCTACGACAGGGCGCTGGAAGCACTCGATAACGTGAATGGCGAGATTGAGGGGCTTATCCTCAGAACATGGGGGCGTGGCTGATGGCGCGGAAGAACCTGCTTGATGGTCTGCTTGGCGCACCACAGTTGCCGGCCGGCAACTCGCCGCCCGCTCCCCTCCGTTCCAGCCCGGCGCCCCTCTCGCATGGAGGGGCTATCGGATCTGTTACCCGCTCGATCGAATTGCTTCGCGTTGAGGCCAGTGAGGCCCGCGAATTGCGGACACAACTCGAAGCAGGGCAGACGGTTGTCGAACTGGATGCTGATGCGATCGATTCCTCTATTATTTCGGATCGACTCGGCTTTGACGCCGAGCAGATGAGCAGCCTCATTTCCTCAATTGCCGAACACGGGCAGCAGGTACCGGTTCTGCTCAGACGACATCCCGACGTCCCCGGGCGTTATCAGGTGGCCTACGGACATCGGCGCGTCAAAGCGGCCCGCCACCTCGGGCGCAAGGTCAGGGCCATTGTCCGTCCCTTGACGGATGCCGAACTTGTTGTCGCTCAGGGCCAGGAGAACAACGCCCGGACGGATCTGACTTTTATCGAGCGCGCATTGTTCGCTGCCCGGCTGGAAGATGCCGGTTTTGACCGGCCAACGATCATGGCTGCGCTGGCGGTCGACAAAACAGCTGCATCCAAACTCATCGCGGTTGTCCGGCGGATTCCCACGCCCATTATTGAGGCAATCGGTCCCGCGCCGAAAGCCGGTCGGGATCGCTGGATCACGCTATCTGAGCGCCTTGAAACCAAAAAGGCTGCGATTGCCGTAGAAGGGCGGATCAGTGAGCCGGATTTCGGGACACTGGGTACCGACCAGCGGTTTCTTGCAGTCTTCGCTGCGACCGATAAGCCAAGGAAATCTCAGACGACCACGCGTTGGATCGAGGGAGACGGAAAGCGCGTGGCGCAGCTTGTCACTGAACCAAAGCGGTCCCTGATCGTTTTTGGTGGGGCGCAGACGGCGCAATTCGCCCGGTTTGTCAGTGAGCACATCCCTGAGCTTTATCAGGATTTTCTCGCGAAATCAGACACGTAATCCGCGAAATCTGATCAACAGGAGCAAACTGAGCAAAAGAAAAAGGCCCCCAACGTTTCCGCCGGAAGCCCTTCTCCAATTTCGCAGTTTGAGAATCCCACTTCCGCGAATCGCTGTCAAGAGTCCCTTTGGGACAACCGTCATTTTGGCGGCCGGATTTCTTTTGCCTGATTGAAAGGCAAAGACGATGGCACAGGGATTGGCAACGACG
>JAIUNP010000400.1 GCA_020161975.1 Pseudomonadota bacterium | reverse complement strand
CAAGGCCACGCAGCCATTACATCAGAGGATCCCATGGAACTGCGCCCGCTTGGCCGAACCGGAATGAACGTCAGCGCCCTGTGCCTTGGCACGATGACCTGGGGCCAGCAGAATACCGAGGCCGAGGGCCATGCGCAGATGGATTATGCGCTCGCCCATGGCATCAATTTCTTCGACACAGCCGAGATGTATTCCATTCCGCCCACTGCGGAAACGCAGGGCTCCACCGAGCGGATCATCGGCTCGTGGTTCCGGGCGCGAGGCAATCGGGACAAGGTCATTCTGGCCACCAAGGTGTCCGGGCGCGGGCAGGGCGGTGATTATCTTCGCAAGGGCGGCGTACCGGTTCGCCTGACGCGCGCGCAGATCTTTGAAGCGATCGAGGGGAGCCTGTCGCGGCTCGGCACGGATTACATCGACCTTTACCAGCTTCATTGCCCGGATCGGCCCATGTCTGAATGGGGCTCGAACCCGACGACCTTCACGCGTCTGCCGGAAGGCGAGGGTGTGCCGTTCGAGGAAACGCTCGGCGCGCTCGACGATCTGGTGAAGCAGGGCAAGGTGCGGGCCATCGGCCTGTCGAACGAAACGCCCTGGGGCACGATGCAGTTTCTGTCCCGCTCAGAGCGGCTCGACCTGCCACGCGTCGCCTCCGTGCAGAATGCCTATAACCTCATCAACCGCACCTATGAAATCGGCATGGCCGAGGTTGGCCTGCGCGAGGATGTGGGGCTGATGGCCTATTCGCCGCTGGCGCAGGGCTATCTGACGGGCAAATACCTCGATGGTGCACGGCCCGCCGGTGCGCGGGGGACGCTGTTCAATCGCAGCCAGCGCTATCAGAAGCCCGGCGCTGAGATCGCCATCCGGGCCTATGTCGCGCTTGCCCGTGAATTTGGCATCGATCCGGCGCAGATGGCCCTGCAATTCGTCACCACCCGGCCTTTCGTGGCGTCAAATATCATTGGCGCGACGACAATTGAGCAGTTGCGCAGCGATATTGCCTCGGTTTCGCTGAAATGGACCAGCGAGCTGGAAGCGCGGATCAACGCCATCCATCAACTGCATCAGAACCCGGCGCCCTGAGGCGACCGATTCGGTCGCTCCGGATCCTGCGTCGGTCCGTTACGACGCGGGCAGCGCCTTTGCCGCCGCCAGCACCTCGGCGGCATGGCCGGGCACTTTCACCTTCGGCCAGATGTGGGCGATGGTGCCCGCCGCATCGACCAGCACGGTCGTGCGCTCGACCCCCATGTATTTGCGCCCATACATGGATTTCTGCACCCAGACGCCATAGGATTCCAGCGTCGCCTTGGCGGGATCCGCGGCGAGCGGAAAGCACAGGCCGTATTTCGCCTTGAACTTGTCGTGGCTGGTGGTGCTGTCCGGCGAGATGCCGACAATGACGGTGTTGGCGGCATTGAAATCGTCCTTCAGGCTGTTGAAGTCCTTCGATTCCATGGTGCAGCCGCTCGTGTCGTCCTTCGGGTAGAAATAGAGCACCACGTTTCTGCCGCGAAGCGATGCCAGGGAGAGGGAGCCGCCGCCATCGGTTTCGAGGTTGAACTCGGGGGCGGGTTGCCCTGTGGCGATCGTGGTGCTCATGGATCCCTCCTTGATTTGCTGCAAAGCATAGCAGGCGAAAACGTGCTGGCCAGTCAACTGTGCAAAATCTCACTTCGCTGGATCAAGGGACCTGTATAGTCGAATCAGAATGAACATGCAGGAGAACAGCCAAACGTCCCAACCGGGCGTTTTGACCGATGCCGTGGAACCCGGTGGGCGGCCCGTGCGATCTGGAACGTTGTTGAAGCGCATCTTTCTGGTCCTTGGGGCAATTCTGCTACTGGTCGTCGGCGGGCTGGTCGGGCTGGTCTATTTCAACCTTGAGAACAATTCGCTGGTGGGCCGCTTTGTGCGGGATCGGATCGTCAGTGCCTTGCAGGAGCGCATTGATCCGTCGTTGAAAATCGCAATTGGTGCTGTCGATATCCGGCGCGAAGATCAGAAGACCATCGTCAGGATCAGCAATTTCGCTGTGCGCGGGCCGGAGGGACGAGGTCTCATCTCGGCGCCTGAAGGGGTGATCACGCTGAATTCGATGTCGCTGCTGACCCTGCGGATCGTACCGGTCGATGTGCAACTGGACGGGCTGAAGGTTGCGGTCGAGGTGGATGACAACGGCGCGCTGGTGGTGGGCACGGGCGAGGCAACGGGCGCTACGGAGCCGGTCGATACGCATTCGAGCGAGCCGGCGCCGCTGGAGCAGGTCAAGCAGGTCATCGGCTCGGGTTTCGCCGGCATCGACGCGATGCGCAATGCGCTGGGCGGGCGCCTGCCGCAGGTCAGCGTTTCCAATGCCTCGGTTGCGTTGCGGGACCGTCGCAACGGCCACACCTATGCGCTGAGTGGCATCTCCTCGACGATGGAAAGCCGTGAAGACGGCATGGCGCGCGGGCGCTTCGAGGTGAAGATGCGGGATGCGGCTTTCGCGCTCAGCATGGAACTGAACCCCGAAAAGGAGGGCGAGCAGACCTTCACGGCGCGGACCGAGAACCTCCAGGTTTCCGATCTTCTGGTGATCGCCGGCATGAAGGCGGGACTGCTGGAGGCGCGCCAGCCGGTCGATGCCACCTTCACCGCCACCGTGGACCGGAACGGGAAGGCCCAAACGGCCAGCGCCGGATTGTCAGTGGGCGCGTTCAGCTTCAAGGCCGGTCCCGCTCCGACGGATGTGATGAACATCAGCAATATCGCCGCAACCATGACTTGGACTGACGGAGCAAAGACCATCGCGCTCCCGCGGGTCTCCGCCCGGTTTGCGGGCTCGACCGTGACGGTTTCGGGCGATCTTGAACCACCGGAACGGATGGACGGCGCATGGGCCATCCGGCTAGCCGGCAAGGATCAGGTTCTGCCGGGCGCACGTCCGGGCGATCCAGACGTGACTGTCGCATCGATCCGCATCGCGCTTTCCGCTCTGCCGGCTGCGGCACGACTGGACATCGACAATGTTGCCGTATCCGGGCCGGCAGGTGATGTCAGCCTGGGCGGGGTCGTCTGGCTGGACGATGCCGCCCGCAGCGGCCTGAAGCTTGACGTGAAGGGCAGCAATGTTGATGCGCGGGCGGCGCTTGCGCTCTGGCCCCACTTTGCGGCAACCGACGTGCGGACCTACCTCGCCGATACCTTGCGCGGTGGCGAACTGCCCAACTTCACGCTGAAGCTGGATTTTCCGCCCGATGTGATGGCGCAGGCAATTCAGAGCAAGCCTGTGCCCGAGCAGGCGCTCGCGATTGTCTGGACCGTGAACAAGGCTGTCTATGTCCCGCTGAAGGGAATGCCGCCGATCCGCGATGCGCAGGGAAGCGGCACTGTCTCGG
>JAIUNP010000399.1 GCA_020161975.1 Pseudomonadota bacterium | reverse complement strand
GAGCGTTGAAGCCATCGTGAAAAAGCACTGGGCGGAATTTGGCCGCAACTATTACGCCCGCCACGATTTCGAGGAGGTGGCGAGCGATGGCGCCAACGCACTCGTCGATGCCCTGCGCGGCCAGTTGGGCACGCTGAAAGGCAGGACATTCGGTACGCTCAGCGTCGCCAATGCCGATGACTTTGCCTATCATGACCCCGTTGACGGCTCGGACACAGCCAAACAGGGGATCCGCATCCTGTTCGAGGACGGCTCGCGCATCGTCTATCGCCTTTCCGGCACCGGCACCGTGGGCGCCACCCTGCGCGTCTATATCGAGCGTTACGAACCGAACACCGGCAACATCGGGCTGGAAACCGGCGCCGCCTTGCACGACCTTATTGCCCTTTCCCGCGATATTGCCCGCATCGAGCATTTCACCCAGCGAACCGAACCGAGTGTCATCACCTGATGCAACACCGTCTTGCGCCCGGAAGCCCAGAACCCCTTGGCGTCACGCTGACGCCGACCGGCGTGAATGTGGCGGTCTTTTCGGCGCATGCAACCCGCATTGACCTCTGCCTGTTCGATCTGACCGGAGAGCGGGAACTTGCCCGCATCGCCCTGCCGGAACGGACGGGCGATGTCTGGCATGGCCATGTCGAGGGCGTGCGCGACGGCGCCCGCTACGGCCTGCGCGTCCACGGCCCCTACGAGCCGCAGGCCGGCCACCGCTTCAACCCCTACAAGCTGCTGCTCGATCCCTTCGCAACCGTGATCGACCGGCGTTTCGTGCTCGATCCGGCGATGTGCGGCTATCGGCCCGGCGAATGGGACCTGTCCTTCGACGATACCGACAGCGCCCCCGTGATGCCAAAGGCGATTGTCACTGCGCCGCTCGCACCTGTCATCGCCAGGCGACCCGGCGTGTCCTGGCGCGACACGATCATCTACGAAATGAATGCGCGCGCCTTCACAATGCGCCACCCCGAGGTGCCAGAGGCAATCCGTGGCACCTTCGCCGGGCTTTCCCATCCGGCTGCCATCCGGCACCTCAAGGACCTCGGCGTTACCACCATCGAGGTGATGCCCGCTGCCGCCTGGATCGATGAACGCCATCTGCCCGGCCTCGGGCTTACCAACGCCTGGGGTTACAACCCGGTCGCCTTTCTCGCCCCGGATCCGAAGCTCGCCCCCGGCGGCTGGGCAGAAATCCGCGACTGTGTGGCCGCGCTTCACGCCGCAGGGCTCGAAATGGTGCTCGACGTGGTGCTGAACCACACCGGCGAGAGCGACGAACTCGGCCCCACCATCGCCTTTCGCGGCCTCGACAACGCGAGCTACTACCGCCTGATGCCGCAAAGCCCGGCCCGTTACGTCAACGATATGGGCACCGGCAACTGCCTCGCGCTCGATCGCCCGCCGGTGCTGCGCCTTGCCATGGACGCGCTGCGCACCTGGACCCGTAACACCGGTCTCGACGGCTTCCGTTTCGACCTGGCCACCGCGATGGGCCGCCGCGCCGATGGTTTCGACCCCGCAGCGCCCTTGCTGGAAGCCATCGCGCAGGACCCTGATCTGCGCGGCCTGAAACTGATTGCCGAGCCCTGGGACATTGGCCCGGGCGGCTATCAGGCCGGGCGTTTTCCCCCGGCATTCGCCGAATGGAACGACCGTTTCCGCGATACCGCGCGCCGCTTCTGGCAGGGCGATGCGGGCCAGACTGGCGACCTTGCCACCCGGCTGGCCGGGTCCGCCGACCTGTTTCACGCCAAGCGCCCGGATCGCGGCATCAACTTCATCACCGCCCATGACGGCTTCACCCTTGCCGATCTCGTCTCCTACGAAGAGCGCCACAACGAGGCAAACGGCGAGAACAACCGTGACGGCGGCAACGACAACCACTCCTGGAACAACGGCATCGAAGGCGCGACGGACAACACCGCCATCCTCGCCGCCCGCCGCCGCGACGAGATCAACCTGATCGCCACGCTGATGCTGGCCCGGGGCGTTCCCATGCTGGCCATGGGCAGCGAAACAGGACACAGCCAGCACGGCAACAACAACGCCTATGCTCAGGACAACGCAACCACCTGGCTGGACTGGTCGACCCTCGACCCCGAACGCCTCGCCGCGACCCGCGCGCTGATCGCACTGAGAAAGCGCCTTGGTCTTTTGCGCGCCGACGCATTTCTCACCGGCCAGCCCATCACGCGGGATGAGCCGCCCGATGCCCTCTGGCTGAAGCCGGACGGCAGCGCGATGCAGCCCGAGGACTGGGCGCAGGAAAGCGGCATTATCCTGCTCGCGCTGGCTGGAACCGGGACAGAGCCCGGCGCCGGACGGCTGCTCGTTGCGCTCAACCGTTCTCATGCCGCGCTGCCGCTCACCTTGCCTGCGACCGATCGGGGTCGCAACTGGTATCGCGAGTTTGATACCGCCACGCCGCCGCAGACCTGGGCGAGCGAAGCCCTCGGCAGCGGTTTGAAGCCGCTGCTCGCGCCGCGCTCCGTCGCGCTGTTCTCCGAACAGGCCGTGGGAGAGGCGCGCCATCTGCCCGCGCGCGATGCTGCCATCGACCGGCTGGCCACAGCCTGCCACATCACGCCGGATTGGTGGGACCTTTCGGGCCAGAACCACAAGGTGCCGCGCGAAACCAAGGAAGCGCTGCTCACGGCCATGGATGTTTCCTGCGGCACGGCGGGTGAGGCGCGCGATGCGCTGGAACATCTCGCCAGCCAGCGCGACCGGCGCCTGTTGCCCGAAACACTGCACGGTGCCGAACACCAGCCGCTCACCTTGCCACTGGCCTTGCCCGACGCGCCGGAGCGTCTGCCCCGACACCTCACGATCATCGACGAGGCTGGCGAAAAGCGCATCATTCCGGTGGAAGACCCCGAACGCGAAGCCCCAGGCGAGGCGCTGGATGGTCGCCCGCTCCGGCGCGCGCGCCTGCCGCTGCCTCCCCTGCCGGCGGGGCGATATCGTATCACAGCGGATGGCGACAGCCTCTGCCACCTCACCATCGCTCCCGCGACCGGCCACATCGTCGGGCTGGACCAGAAGCGTTTCGGCCTCTCCGCCCAGCTTTATGCCCTGCGCTCACAAAGCGATCAGGGCATCGGCGACCTGTCCACCCTTGCGCAAGCCGCTCGCGAAGGCGCGCGCTTTGGCGCCGCCACCTTCGGCATCAATCCGCTGCACGCACTGTTCCCGTGGGACAGATCGCGCGCGAGCCCCTATCACCCCTCGGACCGGCGCTTTATCGATCCCGTCTATATCGACGTGACGGCACTGGCGGATTTGCCGACCTCCCCGCTCGTCACCGCCATGGAAGCGGCGGCCGCGCCGGAGTTCGCAGCGCTGCGGGCGGGCCAATCGGTTGATTACGAGCGCGTCAGCGCA
>JAIUNP010000398.1 GCA_020161975.1 Pseudomonadota bacterium | reverse complement strand
ACGCGTGCCTCCGCGCAGACCGATTTTTCCAAGCGCGGCGTCTCGTTCAACATCCCGGGCGAGCAGGTGGACGGCATGGATGTCCGCGCCGTGAAGGCGGCGGGCGACCGCGCCATGGAGTTCTGCCGTTCGGGGCAGGGGCCTTACATCCTCGAAATGCAGACCTACCGCTATCGCGGCCATTCGATGTCCGATCCGGCGAAGTATCGCTCGAAGGACGAGGTGGACAAGATGCGGACCGAGCATGACCCGATCGATATGGTCCGGGCCCGCATCCTAGCGAAAAAGTTCGCGACCGAGGACGATCTGAAGAAGATCGACGCCGAGGTGCGCACCATCGTCGCCGAGGCTGCCGAATTTGCCTCGCAGGATCCGGAGCCGGATGCTTCTGAGCTCTGGACCGATATTCTGGTCTGAGGGGGCGCCGGTGGCGGTGGTTGACCTTCCGGTTGCGGTGATGGCGGTGACGGTGCTGGCCCTTCTGGGCTGGTACTTCTACAGCGTCACGCTCCGCATCCGGGCTGGTGTGCAGCAGGTGCAGTTGCTGCCCGGTCACCTCCAGAAGGCGTTTGACGGTTCAGTTCCGCCGTGGCTGCGTCTGGTCAGGGTGATCATGATTGTCATGATCTCTTTTGCCGCCGCCCTGCTCATCGCGCGAAAATTTTAAACATTGGGGGGCTTGGCAAAGCCCGAGGTCGAGGAAACGACATGCCAATCAACATTCTCATGCCCGCTCTTTCTCCGACGATGGAGAAGGGCAATCTGGCCAAATGGCTGAAAAAAGAGGGCGATGCCATCAAGGCCGGCGACGTGATCGCTGAAATCGAAACCGACAAGGCGACCATGGAAGTGGAAGCCGTCGATGAAGGTATTCTGGCCAAGATCGTCGTTGCCGCCGGCACCTCCGACGTTCCGGTCAACGAACTCATCGGCGTGATCGCCGCCGAGGGCGAGGATGTCGCCGCTGCCGCTGCGGGCGGTGCCCCGGCTGCGGCGGCTCCGGCCCCTGCGGCGGCTCCGGCCCCTGCGGCTGCTGCGCCGGCTGCAAGTGCTCCGGCCAGCGTGCCCGCCGCGCCCAAGGGCCATGACGCCAGTTCCGAAGTGCCGCCTGGCACCGAATTCGTCACCATGACGATGCGCGAGGCGCTCCGTGATGCGATGAGCGAGGAAATGCGCCGCGATCCCGACGTGTTCGTGATGGGCGAGGAAGTGGCGCAGTACCAGGGCGCCTACAAGATCACGCAGGGGATGCTGGCCGAATTCGGCGCGGATCGCGTCATCGATACGCCGATCACCGAGCATGGTTTTGCCGGTATCGCGGTGGGCGCCGCGTTCGAGGGGCTCCGTCCGATTGTCGAATTCATGACGTGGAACTTTGCCATGCAGGCGATCGACCACATCATCAACTCGGCGGCCAAAACCCTTTATATGTCCGGTGGCCAGCTCGGCTGTCCCATCGTGTTCCGCGGGCCGAACGGCGCAGCCGCGCGCGTCGGCGCGCAGCACAGCCAGGATTATGCCGCCTGGTACAGCCAGATTCCCGGCCTCAAGGTCATCATGCCCTCCACGGCAGCGGATGCGAAGGGCCTCATGAAGGCCGCCATCCGCGACAACAACCCTGTCATCTTCCTTGAGAACGAGATCCTCTATGGCCATTCGTTCCAGGTGCCGAAGCTCGATGATTTCGTGCTGCCGATCGGCAAGGCGCGCATCGCCCGCCCCGGCAAGGATGTCACCATCGTCTCCTTCGGCATCGGCATGACTTATGCGCTGAAGGCCGCCGAGGCGTTGGCCGGCGAGGGCATCGACGCCGAGGTGATCGATCTTCGCACCATCCGCCCGATGGATATCGAGACGGTCGTGGCTTCGGTGATGAAAACCAACCGCTGCGTGGCGGTGGAAGAGGGCTGGCCACAGTCCGGCGTCACGTCGGAAATCGGCTTCCGCATCATGGAAGCGGCGTTCGACTATCTCGACGCGCCGGTTGCCCGCGTCACCGGCAAGGATGTGCCGATGCCGTATGCCGCCAACCTCGAAAAGCTTGCGCTGCCGAATGTCGGCGAAGTCGTCGCTGCGGCCAAAGCCGTCTGCTATCGCTAAGGAGAGAATGAGATGCCGATCAACATTCTGATGCCGGCCCTCTCTCCCACGATGGAGAAGGGCAATCTGGCCAAATGGCTGAAAAAAGAGGGCGACGCCATCAAGTCGGGCGACGTCATTGCCGAGATCGAGACCGACAAGGCGACGATGGAAGTCGAAGCCGTTGACGAGGGCATCCTCGCCAAGATCGTCGTTGCCGCCGGCACCGCCGATGTGCCGGTCAATCAGCTCATCGGGCTGATCGCGGCGGAAGGCGAGGATCCGAAAGCTGTCGCCGCTGGTGGCGGTGCGGCCCCGGCGCCGGCCGCTGCTGCGCCGGCTGCTGCACCGGCTGCCGCTGCCGCTGCCGCTGCTGCACCTGCACCGGCTGCCGCCGCTGCGCCCGCTGCGTCCGGTGGCCAGCGCCTGTTCGCTTCGCCGCTCGCGCGGCGCATCGCCAAGGAGAAGGGCATCGACCTTTCGACCGTGAAGGGCTCCGGCCCCCATGGCCGCATCGTCTGGGCCGATGTGGACAGCGCCAAGGCTGCGCCTGCTGCTTCGGCGCCTGCCGCTGCGGCTGCGGCTGCGCCCAAGGCGGCGGCTCCGTCTGCTGCCGCCGGGCCGTCCGACGAGGCCATCAAGAAGATGTTCCCTGTCGGCTCTTACGAAGAGGTGCCGCACGACGGGATGCGCAAGACCATCGCGCGTCGCCTGTCGGAAGCCAAGGCGACCATTCCGCATTTCTATCTCACCGTCGATATCGAACTCGACGCGCTGATGAAGCTGCGCGAAACGGTCAATGCCGCTGCCCCTGTCAAGGATGGCAAGCCTGCCTACAAGGCCTCGGTCAACGACTTCGTCATCAAGGCGATGGCGATGGCGCTGGCGCGGGTTCCGGATGCGAATGTCTCCTGGACCGAGAATTCGATGCTGAAGCACAAGCATTCGGATGTCGGCGTTGCGGTGTCGATCCCCGGCGGCCTGATCACCCCGATCATCCGTGCAGCAGAGACAAAAACCATTTCCGTCATCTCCAACGAGATGAAGGACATGGCGGCGCGCGCCAAGGCCCGCAAGCTCAAGCCCGAGGAATATCAGGGCGGCACGACGGCGGTTTCCAACCTCGGCATGTTCGGGGTCAAGCAATTCGCTGCTATCGTCAACCCGCCGCACGCGACGATCCTCGCGGTCGGTGCGGGCGAACAGCGCGCGGTTGTCAAGAAGGGTGAGATCGTCGCCGCTACGGTGATGTCCGTCACGCTCTCGACCGACCATCGCGCTGTCGATGGCGCGCTCGGTGCGGAACTGATGAAG
>JAIUNP010000397.1 GCA_020161975.1 Pseudomonadota bacterium | reverse complement strand
CGGCGGCGCGGCATCTTCTGTTCTCAGACATTCCCAACGACCGCGTGCTGCGCTTTTGCGAGGATAATGGCACGGTCAGCGTGTTCCAGACGCCGGTCGGCTATCACAACGGCCATACGCTCGATCATCAGGGCCGGGTAATCGCCTGCGAGCACGGCGGGCGGCGGGTCTCACGGCTTGCGCACGACGGTACCTGGCAGGCGCTCGCCACGCACTGGCAAGGAAAGCGTTTCAATTCGCCCAATGATGTCGTCGTCAAATCCGACGGCACGATCTGGTTCACGGATCCCACCTACGGCATCGACGGCGCCTATGAAGGCGGTCATGCGACAAGCGAGATCGGCGCCTCGAACGTTTATCGCCTCGATCCTGAAACCGGGGATGTCCGCGTTGTCATCACCGACCGCGTACGGCCCAACGGCCTGGCCTTCTCGCCGGACGAAGCCCGGCTCTATGTTTCGGATACTGGAAAATCGCATGTGCCCGGCACGCCGCCCGCCATTCATGTCTACGCGGTTGCGACCGACGGGAGCGTCGCACCCAAGGGGGTGTTCTCCGTTTGCGATGCGCATCTCTACGACGGATTCCGTGTCGACTGGATGGGCAACATCTGGACCTCGACCGGCGATTCCGTGCATTGCTATGCGCCAGACGGCAAGCTGATCGGACGGATCCCGATCCCCGAAATCGTCTCGAATGTCGCCTTTGGCGGACCAAAGCGTAACCGGCTCTACATCACGGCACAGACATCGCTTTATGCGATCTACCTCAACAGCCATCCGGCCGGCTGGACCCCGCCGGGCTGACCGCCCCGGTTGCCGTCGCCTGACTGGCCGGCTAAACAGTTGTCAGACAATTGCGAGGCTTGGACATGACGAAACGCGAATGGACGGTGGGTCTCATCGGCCCCGGGGCCATCTCGGCCATCCACGCCGCCGCAATAGCCGGTGTCGAAGGGCTGCGGCTCATTGCGGTTGCCGGCGGCTCGGCCGAACGCGCGGCGTCCCTGGGTTCTGGCCTTGCCCACTATGCCACGGTCGCCGACATGCTGGCCCAGGCAAAACCCGACATCGTGGTCATCATGACGCCGAGCGGCGACCATTACGCCCCCGCGATGGCGGCATTGGCCGCAGGCTGCCATGTCGTGGTCGAAAAGCCGCTCGCGGTCGATGACGGGGAGGCCGCACGGCTGCTCAGTGCCGCCAAAGCCAGTGGCAGGGTCTGCGCGACGATCTCCCAACGGCGCTATGAGCCGGCGCATCAGGCCATCAAAGGGCTGCTGACCTCCGGCGCGCTCGGTACGCTCCGTTTGATCGAAGCCGATGTCCACTGGTGGCGCAGCGATGCCTACTATGCAGAAAAGCCCTGGCGCGGCAGCCTTGTGCAGGGTGGTGGCTCGCTGTTCAACCAGGGCATCCACAGCCTCGATCTGATGCTGTATTTTGCCGGGCCTGTGCAAAGTGTTGCCGCGATGGCTTCGACGGTCGGCCATGCCATCGAGGTCGAGGACCTGACGGCGGCGTTGCTTGCCTTCGAGAACAAGGTGCAGGGCGTCATCGTCACCTCCACCGCAACGCCGCCTGGCGCTGGGGCCGGGCTGCGGCTTTTCACCAGCACGGGCTTCTGCGCGCTCGAACAGGACCAGATCACACAATGGTCCTTCGAGGGTATCGCTCGGCCGGCGGTTGCCACCAGCGGCGGCTCTGGCGCCGCCAACCCGCTCGCCATCGGTATCGACGGCCATCTCCAGCAATGGTCCGATATCCGCGATGCAATCCGCGACGGCCGCGAGGCGGCGATCACCTTCGATGATGGCGCGGCGGCCGTGCGGGTGATCAATGCCATCTACCGGGCAGCCAGCGAGCGCCGGCAGGTCGATCTTGCGGAGCTGTCCGAGGCCTGATCAAAGGTCGGCCCCAGCCATCATGGGAAACCTCTCGTTCACACGGGGATCGGACTTGCACTGGACACCGCGGGCGGGCATCACTCGGGAACCATCCGGAAGCGCCATGACCGAAGATCCGATCAGACAGCGGACACTCCCCACCGTACTTGCTGGCCGGCTGCGGCAAGACATCCTTTCGGGTGTCCACGCCGCCGGAATGCAATTGCGGCAGGATGCGATTGCCGCGACTTATGGCGTCAGCCGAATCCCCGTGCGCGAGGCCCTGCTGCAACTCGAGGCCGAAGGGCTGGTCGAGATCATCCCGCACCGGGGGGCCATCGTCACGCCGCTGACACGGCAGGAGGTGAACGACGTCTTCGATCTCCGGGTGATGCTGGAGCCGCGCCTGCTCATTGCTTCGATCCCCCATCTCGATGCTTCCGATTTTGCAGCCATCGCAACGGTACAGGCGGCGTTCGATGCCGCCGTTGCCGGGAATGACCGGGGCCGGCTGGGCGCACTCAACGCCAGCCTGCATCTGGCGCTCTATGCCCGGGCCACCCTGCCGCGTACACGCACGATCGTAGCCGGCCTGCTCAATACCTCCGAGCGCTACACCCGCCTGCAACTTTCAACCGCCGCCGCCTCAAAACAGGCCACCGAGGAACATGCGGAGATCGTCGCGCTGTGCCAGAAGGGCGATGGCGAGGGCGCAGCCGCGCGTCTGGTTGCCCATATCGAGGCTGTGCGCCACGATCTTGACCGGATTATCGCGACAGGTTGACATCGAAGCCGAACGGATTCGGGAGTTGACCATGGACCGGCGGAGGTTTCTTGCGAATACGGCGGCGCTGGCCGGCACGGCCATGCTGCCGGGCACTGGCTGCGCAGAGGCACCGCTGCTGACGGTCGCCTCGCGGCAGATCGAAGTGAAGCGCCGGGCCGCCAGGGTGTTCGGGGTTGCCGGCCCCGGCGGCAAGAGCGGGCTGTTCGCCAACGAGGGCGATGTCCTCCGCGGCCCGCTGCTGAATGCCACGGTCGATCCGCTCGTCATGCACTGGCATGGCCAGATTTTCGCACCGGCGGATCAGGACCGGGCACGAACGGGCGGCGGCGCACTGGCTGCAGGGACCAGCGATTTGCATGACTTCCGCCTGACACCCGGCACGCACTGGATGCATTCCCACACGCTGAACGAGCAACTTCTGCTCGCAGCGCCGCTGGTCACGCGCGAAAAAGATGCAGGCGACGTGCAGGATGTCGTGGTGATGCTGCACGATTTCTCGTTTCGCAGCCCGGAAGAGCTTCTGGCCGGTCTTGGCGGCACCAATGTCCATTCGGCCCATGGCGGCGCGGCGGCGGCTGGCCCCGGCAATCATGGCGGGATGAACCACGGTGCAATGAACCACGGCAGCGGCGCGGTCCATGCCAATGACATCGCTTATGATGCCTTCCTTGCGAACGACCGGACGCTGGATGACCCTGAAGTGGTGCAGGTGGAGCGAAGCGGCAGGG
>JAIUNP010000396.1 GCA_020161975.1 Pseudomonadota bacterium | reverse complement strand
GATCTGGCTGGGGAACTGGGTCATCATCACGACGACGACGTTCTTCTTGCGCGCGGTCACCAGCCATTCGGCGAGCTTTTTTGCGAAATATTCGTCGTCGAGGACCTTCCAGGCCTCATCGATCAGGATCAGCGTCGGGCGTTTTTCCTCGATCAGCATCTCGATGCGGCGGAAGAGATAGCCGAGGATCGCGGTGCGCTCGGTCCCAAGGTCGAGGATTTCTGTGAGGTCGACGGCCGTCACATCATGACTGGTGAAATCCACTACCGGCTCGTCGGCTTCGCCAAAGACCCAGCCATAGCGACCTTCGGGGCCCCATTCGCTGATCCGCTGCGCCAGATCGAGGCCGTCGCCGACGTCCCCAAAAAGTTCCTGAAAAGCGCGGAAGTTCCGCAAACCTTCACGGGCTTTGCCGTTCTGGGTGATGGCGGACTTGAGGGCCTCGGATTGCAACGGCGTCATCGGCCCGCTGCGGGATTCCAAAAGTGCCACGAGCCAGTCCAAGAACCAGGCCTCGCCGCGTTCGCCGGATTCCGTGGCAAGCGGGTTCAGTCCTGTTGGACGTCCAGCCCGGATTTCGGCGTAGCGGCCGCCAAGGGCGCGGACCGCCATTTTAAGGCCCGCTTCCTTGTCGAAGATGATGGTCCGACCCCCTGCCCTTTGGGCTTGGGCCGCGAGGAAGGCGACGGTGGTGGTCTTGCCACCGCCGGACTTGCCGAGAACAAGGGTGTGGCCGTTGGTCGGCTCGGCTTTTGGATCACCCGGTTCGTGAAAGCTGAACCTATGCAGCGAGCCTTGCAGCGTCTGAAACTGCGTGAGCGGCGTTTCCCACGGCAGTCGGGCAGCTTCCGTCCCGGTGTCAGCCGCATGCAGCGCCGCCATATCGGCGAAATTCAGGGAGGAGACCGTCATGTCCCGCGCGCGATAGTCCATGTTGCCGGGGTGCATGGCGAAGAAGGCGGCCTCGAGCGCTGTGACCTCTCGGACGAGCCGCATGCCGTTCTGGTGGGCGATACCGCGGATGCGAGCGACCTCGGTGTCGAGGGCAGCCTGATCCCCGGCAAAGACCGTGATGGTGAACTGGTGGATACCAAAGCCGAGCTCTCCGCTTTCAGACTTGTCGGCGGCCTCAAAGAGCTGGGCTTCGATAGTGGCGGCGATGTCCTCTGAGGCCCGCATTTGCGCGACGCGACGTTTCACGCGCTCGGTGATGCTGCCGCGCTCGATCGGCGTGTAGCTATGGGTGATGATGGTGTCGCGGGACGCGCCCAAAGCATCCAGCATGCCCGGCCAAGTCGAGGTGGCGTAGGATTTGACATAGAGGACGGCGCCGACGCGAGGTGTATCTGCCCCCTCTTCCACCGTGAACTGACCTTTGCCAAACTGGATGGCGGCATCGCTGGCATCCTCAGCGATAATCCCGAACGGGCTGCGTGATTTGGTTCGAAGCTCTCCGGTCAACAGCGAGGCGTAGAAGCCGATCAGGCTGCCATCGCTCATTTTGAGGCGGTGGGATTTGACGCCGAGCCCGGTCTCGAGGATCGAGACCACTTCGCGCAGTTCTTCCAAGCGCCGGTCAGTATCCTCGCCCCAAACCTTTGCCGCTGCCTTGCCAAAGAGCGGCACCGCCAACGGCGCAACCTGCCGCCGGACGACCGTCAGGATCAGCATGGATTCCTGCAAATTGCGGCGCTGAAGCTCAGAACCCCAGGCTCGGTCGATATCGGCGGCAAAGCTTTGGCCGTGGATCGGTTTCAGCTGGGTTTGAGACGGGCGCATCATCCGATGCAGATAGAAGCTGAAGCGCTCATCCAGCGTGTCGAGCAGATGCGCGAACCCCGCCCGCAAAGCGGTGATCGCCGAAGACCCGGATGTGATCCCGTCAATGCCGGTCACCTCCAGCGAGATCATCAGCCCGTTGTCTCGTGTGCGCACCACCTCGTCATCTAGATCGATGACGTAAGGCAGATGCGCATAGATCTTCGGATCTGCCGGGATCAACGCCCGCGCCCTGCCCCGCAATCCCTCCCGCTCAAGAAACATGACGCCGCCCTTTCCGAAAGATGGCCATCGGCGTCACCTGCATCATGACGGCAAAGACGTGGTGCCCATTCGGGTTCAGCTTGGTGGCCACGCGCGCCAGCCCGTACCAGAAGGGGGCTGTCAGGAACCACCAGACTGGCTTGAAGAGGATGAAGGGCAGCACGGTCATCGCACCCACTGCCATGGCATAGGGCATGGGCAGGCCAAGAAACTTGGCTTGCCGCGAGAGCCCGAGGATGACCGCGCTTTTCTCCATGGTTTTGCCCTGCCTCAGCTGAAGGACGAGCGCAGATTGGCAACGATGGCCGGACCCGCGAAAACGAGGAAGGCGCCGACCACGACCAGAGTCACCCAGGCCCAGGAGATCCGATTGAAGGCCGCAAGGAACCCAGTCACCACAAAGGCGATGCCAAAGAAGGCGGTCGCCAGGGTGCCCCGGAACGAAGCCAGCACGCCGGTGGCAACGGTCTCGGCCTTGGTGAAGACCACCTGCGCCAAGGCGGGCTCAGATTGCGCCAGAAAAAGGGTGCAAAGGGTCAGGCCCAGAAGAGCCAGTTCGGTCGGTTTCATGTTTGGAGGGTCCTTCAGATGTTGAGGTCAGCGAGGATGCGGTCGTAGGCCGCCATGACCTTCACGATGTGGGATTGGGTCTCGGCGTAGGGCGGCACGCCGCCGTATTTGCGGACCGCTTCCGGTCCGGCATTGTAGGCGGCCAGCGCCAGATCAAGGCTGCCGAACGCGGCCATCTGTTCGAGAAGATAGCGCGCGCCGCCGTCGAGGTTTTCGATGGGGTCCGCAGGATCGACGTTGAGGTAATCAGCTGTGCCGGGCATCAGCTGCGCGAGGCCAAGGGCACCGGCTTGGCTCACAGCGCCTTGGGTGTAATTACTCTCGACCTTGATCATCGCCTGGAAGAAGGCGGACCACTCAGCAGGCGTAAGGTCCAGCCGCGCCAAGGCCGGATGGTCTTGATAGCGGGTCGCAATCAGCCGGATCGACGGAAGCACATCCCTTGGGGCTGCAACGCCTTTGGTGCTGTAGGAAACATCGGCGGCAATTTCCGCCCCCTCCTCTTCCCGGGTCTCTTCTTCAGCTAATTCAGGACGGACCGGGACAATCAGCTGTCCCTCACCGTCGTAACGCAGAACAGACGTATCAAGTGCGGCGAACTGAACGTCGCCGCCCTGCCCTTCCGGCTCATTCCAGCGGATCACTTCCGCCCGGGCGGCTCCGCATGCCAGTGCAGACAGCGCCAGCGACAGCAGGCACATCGAGATGGTCGAGGTTGAGCTTGCCGAAAGCGAGACCGAACATGCCGATTGGCGAATTGACGATGCGTTCCCGCGCAAGCGCCGTGACCAAGAGGAA
>JAIUNP010000395.1 GCA_020161975.1 Pseudomonadota bacterium | reverse complement strand
ACTGTTATCAAACGACGAAATACATTTCATCTTCCTCGGGGCCGGAGTAAAACGTCCTTGGCTCGAAAAACAGGTCGCCGAACGCAGTCTAACGAATATCACGCTGCTCGACCCAAAACCGCGCAGCGAACAGATCGTGTTCCTCAATGCGTGCGACGTTGCTCTAGTTTCGCTCGTCAGCAAGATGCGAGGCGTTTCAATGCCGAGCCGAACGTACAACATTCTCGCCGCAGGAAAGCCGATGCTTGCCCTAACCGACGACGAAAGCGAATTGGCATTTGTGATCGAAGACGACAATGTTGGCTGGCACATTGAACCAGGAAACGCCGAATTATTTACTAAAACCGTGCTTGAGATCTTAGATCGCAGATCCGAGCTTCCTGATATGGGCAAACGTGCTCGGACAAGTGCTCTCGAGAGATATTCGCAACAAACCGCGTCCGAGAAATATTTGGAGGTGCTCTCCAAATGCTAACGACCGTGGTTACTCTTGCCGTTGTATTTCTGGTCAGCTTCGTCGGAGTTTGGCAATATAGAAAGTTTTCGCTTAGTAAAAGCATCTTAGATCATCCGAACGAGCGAAGTTCCCACGAAATCCCAACGCCTCGGGGCGGCGGCCTTGTAATGGCTCTAGCGGCTATTGCCGGCTACACGGTTTTGTCGTTGGCGACAGGAATTCCGCTCAACTACGGCGGTGGCGGCGCCTATGAGGGCGCCCGGAGCAGCACGATGAATGCAATGGGCCTGACCGCGGCGATCGGCGAGGGGTCCGGCGATGTCACGTCCTGGCTTGCGCAACTTGGCGACATGGGTTCCGGCACGATCCAGGACAGCTGGGATCACAATTCGGGCGCGCGCAACGCCAACATCGAGCTGATCAACCGGCTGATCCTGCTTTCCACGGCTTTCGCCAATCTCACAAATTCCAGCAACGCCATGACGCTTGGCGACCTTTCCGGCGCCAACAGATCGACCCGGTACGAGACGGGCGACGAAGACGACGATCGGCCGGTGGCCGGCTTCTGCGACGACCGTGAAGGCTTCGTCTGGGATGCCGAGGCGAGGGCATGTGTCCAACGCATCGACCGCCAAGCGGACCTGCTTCTCGAGACTCAGTGATGGAGATCGACATGAAACGTTCATTGGCAATCCTGGGCCTGGTCGGCGCAGGCATCGTGCCGGCCGCGGCCGATATCCCGGTCATCGACAAGACGAACTACGCGGTCGCGCGGGACACCGCCGAAAAGACGGGCAAGATCCTCGACACCAACAAGGAAATCCTCACGACGGTCGAGGAAACCTTGAAGGCTGTCACCGGGGATCGCGGCAATGAAGCCGGATCGTTGAAGGACTTGGCGATCGGCAACGGCTTCAGCGTATCGTCGATGCCCGGCTTCGACCAGCTACTCAAGGGTGGCGCGGCCGATTTCGGGTCGCTGGATTCCAAGGTGGTGCAGGCAGCTACCGTCTTCATCAACGGTTTGCAGCTCGTCAAGTCGCTGTCCGGCAAAGAGGGCAGCTCATTATCCAGCGACAAATCCTACGAGGAACTGATGAAGACCGTGATGGGCGTCTCGGCGTTGATCACAGGGTCGCAGCAGGCCGTCGAGTCGCGTCGTTCAGCCCTTGAAACCGCAGGCGGCGAAATCGGCAAGGCCGAGGACATCAAGGGTTCGATCGACCAGAACACACAGCTTCAGATCCAGACCGGCCTAACCCTCAACGAGATGATCGGCGTGCTCAATGGCGGTGTGCAATCCCTGCACGCCGAGAACCAGCGCAAGCTGACCGACATGTCGAACACCAAAAAAGCGCTGCGTTACGAATGAGAGGGCCGCGATGGATTGCTACCCTTTTGGTGTTGGCGCTGGCCATTCTCATCAGTGGCTGCGGAACGCCGCGTGAAAAGACGGCGCCGTGCAAGCGACCGACCAATCTCTCCAGCTACGCCAGCGCCAATGACGACTGCGGGCCAATGCGGTCTGTGAATGATGATCGGGCGGGAGCATTGAGAGCAATCCAGGACTTGGCGTCACGTGGCGAGGAGTAGGGCAGGGCGGTGGACGACTTCATTGGCGAATTGCTGGATCGGATCGATGCGTCGGGACAGAATTTCTCGCAGAGCGCCTACGAGGCACTGAGCCAGGATCTCGAGCCACTCCTGCGCCTGCTCTTCGTCTTTGCCGTGCTGTTCTACGGCGTGCAGCTATTCCTCGGAACCTCACGTCTCAGCGTCGCCGAGATCATCGGCCGGCTGGTGCGCGTGTTTGTCATCCTGATCCTGGTCGGCACATGGTCCAATTTCAACGATCTTGTCTATGACTGGCTGACCACGGTGCCGGAAGCGGCCGGTCGCGCCATCCTGGCGGCGTCCGGCACGGGAGTGACCGAGCCCACCAATGGGCTATCGCAGATCTGGAAGACCGCGAACACCGCTGCGGCGGCCTTCTCCGAGCAGGCCGGCTATCTGTCCGTTCTGCCCGCTTTGATCGGCATCGTCATTATGCTGTTCGCCGGCATCTTCGTCGCGATCGCACTCGGGATCCTAGTTCTCGCGAAGGTGATCCTCTGGGTTCTCCTCGGCACAGCGCCGATTTTCATCTCGTGCTTCTTCTTTGATTCTACTCGCAACTATGCCGTCGGCTGGCTCAATCAGTCGTTGCTCTATGCGATGATTCCTTTGTTCGTTTACGTGATCGCCGCCTTCCTGATCGCGGCGATGGAACCGGAACTGACAACGATCGACAGCATCTCCGGCAATCGTGAACTGAAGCTCAGCGACTTTGCTGCTTTCATCATGCTGTGCATCGCCGGCGCGTTCGTGCTTTTCCAGGTGCAGTCCTTGGCGCAAGGCATCGTTGGAGCTTTCGCAACCGCCATCGGTCACGAGTCGCGGCGGCATGCTTATCGCGGCATCTATCTCGGGCGCGAAGCGATCGGCCAGTCGGCGCGCCAGACACGGGCTGCTGTGCATCGCGTCCAGGCCCGACTTCATTCACCCCGGCAGGATGGCGCCGGCGCCTCCATGCAGCGCGCGATCACATCCAACGGAACTCCAAGGCAACCCTGATCGGCAAGGCGATGCAGGATCCAGAACGACAAGAAAAGGGCAGGGATGGCAGACAAGTCCGAAACCGCGCTGCGGTCCTATTTCCAGCAGGGCGACATCTGGGAGCAGGAGATCATCAAGCGGGCGAAGCGGTCGGCGCGTGTTGCGTGGTTTTTCTCGATCGTCTTTGCCGGGATCGCCGTTCTCAGTTTGCTGGCCGTGGTGCTGATGTTGCCGCTGAAGAGTTTCGAGCCCTATGTCGTCACCGTCGACCAGACGACGGGCTACATCGAGGTGAAGTCGGGCCTGACACGGCCGGCGAATCTCACCGAACAGCAGGCCATCACCCAGGCGAATGTGGTCCG
>JAIUNP010000394.1 GCA_020161975.1 Pseudomonadota bacterium | reverse complement strand
CGCGGAAGCCGCGCTGGCTCCGGATGCGCCGCAGGTCTGGCCGGCGGTGAAGGGGAATGTCGCCTTCGATACCGGTCTTGGCAACAAGGCGAAGACCGACGCGGCTTTTGCCAAGGCGGACCGGATCGTCAGTCTGCGCATCATCAACAATCGGCTTGTCGCCAATTATATGGAGCCCCGGGTCTGCACAGCGGAATATGATGCTCCGAGCAAATCCTACAAGCTCACCCTCGGCAGCCAGGGCAGTCACGGCCTACGCGACACGCTTGCCCGCATTCTCGGCGTTGCGAAGGATACGGTGCGGGTGATTACGCCGGATGTCGGCGGGGGCTTTGGCAACAAGACTTTCATGTACCGCGAATATCCGCTGCTGGCCCGGGCCGCGCGTGTTCTGAAAAAGCCGGTCTCCTGGGTGCAGGAGCGGCAGGAGCATTTTCTCTCCTGCGCGCAGGGGCGCGACAACATCACGGTTGCGGAAATGGCGCTGTCGAAAAGCGGGCGCTTTCTGGCCATGCGCGTTGACCTCATCGCCGACATGGGCGCCTATCTGTCGCAGTTCGCACCCTACATTCCGGTGCTCGGTGGCACGATGACCACGGGCTGCTATCACATTCCCGCCGCCCATTTTAGGGTGCGCGGTGTCTACACCCATACAGTGCCGGTGGATGCCTATCGCGGTGCCGGCCGGCCCGAGGCGGCCTATCTCGTCGAGCGGCTGGTGGATGCCATTGCGCTGGAGACCGGCAAGACGCCGGATCAGGTGCGCGCGCTGAACTTCGTCAAACCCGATCAAATGCCCTATAAGACCCCTCTCGACCGGGTGTATGACAGCGGCGAATTCGAAGGGCACATGCGGCAGGCGATGGCGGTGGCCGACTGGCCCGGCATCCGCAAGCGCGTTGCTGCGGCAAAGAAGAAAGGGCTTTTGCGCGGCATCGGCATGTCCTCCTATATCGAGGCCTGCGGTGGTGGCTCGCCTGAGCCGGCCTATGTCGGGCTTGGCGAGGATGGCGGCATCACCATCCGCATCGGCACCCAATCGAACGGGCAGGGGCATGAAACCGCCTATGCCCAGCTTGCGAGCCAGCATCTCGACGTGCCCTTGTCGCAGATCCATGTGAAGCAGGGCGACACCAACGATACGCCGACCGGACAAGGTACGGGTGGTTCGCGCTCGATTCCGGTGGGGGGCGCGGCGGTTTCCGCCGCCGCCGAGACGCTTGCGACCAATCTCAAGACGATCGCCTCGCGCGAATTGGAGGCGGGTGTCGCCGATCTCGAAATCGGGGGCGGTCGCGTGCGTGTGGCCGGCACCGACCGGGCGATGGATTTTGCATCGCTCGCCCGTTCCAAGCACGCGACCACGGCGCTTCTCAACACGACGGCCTCGTTCAGTCCGCCCGAGGCAACCTATCCCAATGGTACGCATATCTGCGAGGTTGAGGTCGATCCGGAAACGGGAGCCGTGCGCATTGTCAATTACGTCATCGTCGATGATTTCGGCAAAACGCTCAATCCGCTGCTGCTCGCCGGGCAGGTGCATGGCGGCACGGCGCAGGGCATTGGCCAGGCGCTGAGCGAGCGTGTTGTTTTCAACGCTGAGGGCCAATTGCTGACGGCAAGCTTCATGGATTACGCCATGCCGCGCGCCGGCGACATGCCGAGTTTCCATTTCGAGACGCGCAACGTGCCCTGCGCCACCAATCCGCTCGGGGTGAAGGGCGCGGGCGAGGCTGGCGCCATCGGCTCTTGCCCCGCCGTGATGAACGCGCTCATTGACGCTCTCCATCGCAGTCATGGCATCCGCCACATTGATATGCCGGCGACGCCGGAAGTGGTATTCGCAGCGATCCGGGCCGCTGGATAGCGTCCCGGCTGGCTTTTATCATCACTCCATTGTGATCTTGCAAAAACGCACAATCACGTTGCTGCGAGGCTGCGGTATTATTCATGAAAAATGAAATATGGTAATGCTACACGGCGCTGCCGTTCCGGCACGCTCAATTTTGGGAGATTTTCATGATTCGTCCGCTGTTCGTCGTGGCTGCCCTTGCGCTTGGCGCAACCGCTGTTGTTGCCCAGGGCGACCCCATTGCCGAACGCAAGGCAGCGATGAAGTCGGTGGGGGCCGCCGCAAAGGTGATCGGCGATACGATGAAGGGTGATGCGAAGTTCGAACTCGCTGCGATCCAGAAATCGCTTGGGACCTTCGTCACCGTTTCCAAGGATTATGACAAGTTCTTCCCGGCCACGGCCAAGGAAGGCGGCGAGACCACCGCTGCACCGAAGATCTGGGAAGACATGGCCGGGTTCAAGGCAGCGCTTGCCAAGCTGAATGCCGATGCGACAGCTGCCCAGGCCAGCATCAAGGATGAAGCCAGCTTCAAGGCTGAAATCGGCAAGGTCATGGGTGACTGCAAGGCTTGTCACGACGTTTATCGTGTGAAAAAGTAAGGTCCATATTCTGGGCTGCCCGCTGCGGCCCCGGTTTGGTTTGACCCCTTTCGCGTCTGCGCGGGAGGGGTTCCTTTATGGAAAGATCTGTTTGCGATGCAGCCCGATGTCCGCAAGGTGCCTGCCTGGGATTTGCCCACCCGCCTGTTTCACTGGACCCTGGTTGTGCTGATCATCATGGCGCCGATCACCAACAAGTTGGGCGTGTTTTTCTGGCACAAGCTGAACGGCTATCTGATCCTGACGCTGATTCTCTATCGCCTTCTTTGGGGCATCGTGGGCGGCACGACGGCGCGGTTCAGCAATTTTGTCCGGCCGTTCGCGGCATTTGGCTATGGTTTTGATCTGCTGCGCGGCAAGGCACGGCATTTTCTCGGGCATAATCCCCTGGGCGGCATGATGGTGTTGCTGTTGCTGTTTGTCGTCGGGGCACAGGCCGTGCTCGGGCTGATGACGCTCGACGACATTCCGCCGACGGTTGAGGGGCCGTTTGCATCGAAAGTGGCGGAGAGCACGGCGGAACTTGCTTCCAGTTGGCATCGCCGTGGCTTCGGAATCATCCTCGCCTGCGTTGCGCTGCATGTTGCGGCGATTGTTTTCTACCGGGTCATGAAGAAGGAAAACCTGGTGCGGCCCATGATCACGGGCCTCAAGGATGCCGGCACCTACGAGGATGCACAGGCTGCGACATACGGGTCTCTGGCGCGGGCGGCGCTATGCTTCGTTATCGCCTTTGCCATCGTGTTCGGCGGCATCAAGCTCTTTGGCAGCAACGGCGCCTTCATGTAGGCGCGGTCAGTCCATCACGGCGGCTTTGAGAATCACGACCATGAAAGCGCGGGCCGGCTTGTCAGTGGCATTGCGGATGGTGTGGGCGTGATCGCAGCGATAGCGCAGGGTTTCGCCGGCGCGCACCGTTTCCACCACGCCACCGATTTCAACTTCCATCTCGCCGTTGATGACCGACAGGCATTCGATGGAGCCGCGCTGGTG
>JAIUNP010000393.1 GCA_020161975.1 Pseudomonadota bacterium | reverse complement strand
CTTCGCTCGCCATTTCGAAGCAGGTACGGCCAGATGACTGGACCATGCTGCCATTACCGCAGCGGCCTCAGATCGTCGAAGCCAGCCAGGCGGCGCCAACCGCCGATGACGATCCGACCGAATCCGAACGCCGTCAGCAGCCGGAACTCAACCGGGTGAAGCCGGTCGAGAAGCCGATGCCGATCGACAACCCGTTCGAGATCGACGCAGACCGGGACGAGACCGAGGATGAAGCCGCGCGCAACAGCCGGATGACCCGCCTCATGCAGGGTGTGGCGCGCCAGGTCTCGCTCGATCCGGGCGACGGCATGGACCTGTGAGACACCCATGACCAAATCAGCCCGCAAGCAGCGCCTGTCCGTCTATCTCGATCCAGCGGTCATGAACCGACTGGCCGAGCACGCCGCGCGGCGCGATCATTCGCGATCGCTGGTCGCGGAAGCGGCGATCGAATCCTTCCTATCGCCGGATGCCGCCGAAAAGCAGGAAGCAGCGATCACCAAACGGCTGGACCAGCTCGATCGTCGCATGACGAGGCTGGAGCGCGATGTCGGTATCGCGGTGGAAAGCCTCGCGGTGTTCATCAAATACTGGGTCTCGACCACGCCGACACTACCGGAGCCGGCTGCGCAGGCTGCCCGCGCGAAGGCGGGCGAACGCTACGATCAGTTTGTCACCGCGCTCGGCCGCCGCCTGGCCAAGGGGCCGAAGCTGCGACAGGAGATCAGCGAGGATGTCTCCCAGTCAAATGACGAAAACTAGGCTGTATTAGCGCGCTTTTGAAACAGCTCGGGGAAAAGTTGGAGAGCGATCTTGCCAGGAACACTTTCCGGTCCATCCTGCTCATCCTCAAGCGCTTGAGCAAATTTACCAGAAACGCTCGTCTTCTTTAATAAATCTGGTTCGGCGGTTACGGACATAATTTTCCGTAGGAGGCGGGCAAATCTAAATCGCCGTCCGCTCGACAAGAAGGTGTTGATAACCTCCGTCAGATTCTTCTGCGCCGAGCCAACTGGTTTGCCTGCCACGAATGACAAGATCGCGTTGAGAAGCGCTGCGGTGTCAATTTCGTCTAAGGAAACCCAATCAAGTTCGGGATTGCCGATTTTCCCGGCGAGTTCATTTAGCAAGTCCCTGCGAAGCGGCCATCCCGTGCCGCTCGCCGTCGTCGCGGCGAGCCATCTATTCCGGAAATCAAGGTGCCATGGAGGTGGCGGGGCAACGGCGAATGGCAACCCTGATTCTGGCCACTCAAGTTCATCAAGGCTGCTGATCCGAGAGTTCCAGCCCGAACCGTGCTCCCAGAACGCTCGAACGAGGAACCTGCCCTTTTCGCGACAGTCAGCAACGACGCCCTCATCGAGAGAAAATAAGTTCTTGTTATGCGAATAAAATATATCCTCGAAAGCCGTTAGCAATTGCGCTCGTTCAACAGGCATGAAGTTCCATGTCAGCCAAATGAGATGGCGCCCTTCGCGCCGGTAGAAATCTTCGCGCGCAATGATGATCGGGATCTGTGTCGTAGCGAGCTGAATTTCGATGGCGATCGGTTTTCCATCATACGTTGCGCGCACATCCGGCCGACGCCGGCTGTCTCCGCAGACAACATATTCATCGACGACAACTGATCCTGGCGTGGTTAGCGGGTCTGCGTTGAGCAACTCGGCGACGAGGTTCTTTACGCGCAGATGCAGGGCGCTTTCTTGCGCGCCCTGAAATTGCGACGCGCTGACCATGTCAGTTGAGCCGGGTTCTCCTGTCCACCAAGGACAATTGCGCGGAGCACCCTTGTGATGCCGCCAGAACGGCAGCTTCGTATTAGGTTCACGCGGAGCATAGACTGGAAAGCCGCAATGATCGCAGACGAAGGCCGCCTGTCCGTCGTTGCGGGCTCGTGTCGCGGAACGTCTGATCTCCTGATAGCCATCAGCGTCAATCCGAAGCAAGTCATCGCTCGAAATAACCACCATGTCACGGAGTCGGACGGCCCGTTTCAGCGTTCTCTGCAACCGTGCATTCATCACCACCTCTAGCGACGGCGAATCGGCATACGTCCGTCTGCGATTTTTGATCATAGCAACGGAGTGATCTACGCTATCTCCTGTATTTGCACGCCACGCTACTACGCCGCTGAATCCTTGTTGAAACCGCCCAAAATCCGGCTCTTTTAATCAACCCCGCAAGGGGAAGGTCTGTCGATCCCCGTTGAGTTCGGGGCGACATGAAAGCTTCTCAACACAACCAGGAAGGTTTAGCGCGGGGCGCGCGAATGCTGCGCACGGCGCTAGGACCGGCCATCGCCCGGTTCCTGGAAGACGCCGCCGTCGTCGAGGTGATGCTGAACCCGGACGGGCGCATCTGGATCGACCGCCTCTCCGAAGGGCTGTCCGATACGGGCGAACGGCTGTCGCCCGCCGATGGCGAACGCATCGTGCGCCTGGTCGCCCACCATGTCGGCGCCGAGGTCCACGCGGGCACGCCGCGCGTCTCGGCCGAGTTGCCCGAGACGGGGGAGCGGTTCGAGGGGCTGTTGCCGCCCGTGGTCGCGGCTCCCGCGTTCGCCATCCGCAAGCCCGCCGTCGCCGTGTTCACGCTCGACGATTACGTCGCGGCCGGGATCATGTCGGCGGCACAGGCCGAGGCGCTGCGCGCAGGCGTAGCATCGCACGCCAACATCCTCGTCGCGGGCGGCACCTCGACCGGCAAGACGACGCTGACCAACGCGCTGCTCGCCGAGGTGGCGAAGACCGCTGATCGCGTAGTCATCATCGAGGATACGCGCGAGCTGCAATGCGCCGCGCCCAATCTCGTCGCCATGCGCACCAAGGATGGCATCGCCTCGCTGTCCGATCTCGTCCGCTCCTCGCTGCGCCTGCGCCCCGATCGCATCCCGATCGGCGAGGTGCGCGGCGCGGAAGCCCTCGACCTCCTCAAGGCATGGGGCACCGGCCATCCCGGCGGCGTCGGCACGATCCACGCGGGCAGCGCCATCGGCGCGCTGCGCCGCATGGAACAGCTCATCCAGGAAGCCGTCGTCACCGTCCCGCGCGCGCTGATCGCCGAGACGATCGACCTGGTGGCTGTGTTGTCCGGCCGCGGCGCTGCGCGGCGACTGTCCGAACTCGCCCGTGTCGAGGGCCTTGGCCCCGACGGCGACTACCGCGTCGTGCCCGCCGTCATGGAGGGCGACGGCGATGCGGCTTCCACCTCCCACGCCCTCATCACCAATCCCGAAGGAGACTCCTTGTGATCCAACACCCGCGTCTCGCGCGCCTTTCCTGCGCTCGCCAACGCCTCGCCATGACCGTATCGGTGGCCACGTTGAGCGTGGTTATGGCCGCGCCAGCTCATGCCTCCGGCTCGTCGATGCCGTGGGAGCAGCCCCTGCAACAGATCCTTCAGTCGATCGAAGGTCCGGTCGCCAAGATCATCGCCGTCATCATCATTATCACCACGGGTCTGACGCTGGCCTTCGGCGACACGT
>JAIUNP010000392.1 GCA_020161975.1 Pseudomonadota bacterium | reverse complement strand
TGAATGAGTTCAGCGAGATGACCCTCCGCGAGCGGCTGGCCACCGCCGAGCGCGCGGTGGTCCACCCCCTGCTGATGCGCGCCATCGACAGCGCTGGAAAGTCCCACACCGCCCGGGCAGTCAATGAGGTTTCATTGCTCCGCCAATCCTATCAGGCCGCCAAGCTCGCGCTTGACATCGACGGCCAGCAGCGGATGCCGGAACTGATCTGCGACGGCGTTATCGTCGCAACGCCCGCCGGCTCCACCGCCTATAATTTTTCGGCCAACGGTCCGATTCTGCCACTCGACGCGCCGCTGCTGGCCTTGACGCCGATCTCGCCATTCCGTCCCCGACGTTGGCGCGGCGCATTGCTGCCGGATCGGGCCTCAATCACAATCGGTGTGCTGGAGAGCGCCAAGCGCCCGGTATCCGCCGTGGCGGACCACGCCGAGGTGCGCGATGTCGTGCGCGTGGATGTGGCGGTCGATTCCACGATCGACCTTGTGATGCTGCACGACCCCGGCCACAGCCTGGAAGAGCGGATCCTGCGCGAGCAGTTCGGCTAGACCCGCGCCGCGTCGCTCTAATAACGCACCAGCCCGCCCTTACGCGGCGCTGCGGCGAAGGTCCCAGTTGGCAAAATAGCTTTCGTCGAGCCGATCTTCCGCCCGTTCGATCACGCGCAGGCTGTCGGTGGACGGTGCCCGCCTGTCAGCGCCAAAGGCTTCGGCAAACAGGCTGTCGAGTTCATCGTGATAGCGCAACTCGTCCGGAACAACGGGCGCATCATCATTGTCCTCAATCGGCGCTGACACGGCAGCGACCGGTTCAGCGACTTCGGCTTCCGGCATGTAGATTTCCGGCACGACATACGAAAAGCGGGCCGAAACGTCGGCTTCGGGCAGGTGCTCGACGAAAAATGACGATTCCAGCTCAGCGGATGGAGCCATCACGCCCACGGTCTCCGGCGCCGGCATTTCTTCCACATTTGCCGCAAGAATCTCGCTTTCAAGCGCCTGAAGATCGATCAGTGCCGGCAATTCCGCTGCCGGCTCGTTACCGATGATGACCGCAGGTGCGCCATCCCGAAGCAGATCGGCGGTCAGACGCCGCGCTTCCTCGCGCGCCGCTTCTGCATCGAACCGGCGAAGCATTGCCAGCACGGGCCGCATGGTCGCTTCATCGCCGGCGAGACAACCCGCAAGCACAGCCTGAATGATGGCGCGGTTGAGCATCGGCGCCTCGCAGGCCCCACCGCGACCGATGCTGCGCACAGCCGCAAGTCCCGCCTCGAAGGCATTGAACAGATGGCCCGGAAGTGCCGCCTTGTTGTAAAGCGCATGAAAGGCCGGGCCGCGTGTTTTGAGGATACCCGCCACCCGCTTCGGCGTCATTCCGGACAGGCGAACAAGCGCAGCGCCAAACAGCGTCTCGTCACCGCACAGTACGCCACGCAGCAGCAGCGAGGGCGTCAATTGCGCCGTAGCGCGAAGATGTTCAATGAAATCACCAAGGTCCGGCGCCTCGAAGGCGAGCAGCATTGTCGCCTGCTCGCGGCTATCGCCCACGACGCGCTCTGCACGGGCAGCATCGATCAGGCCGGTCCGACCAATGAACGACAGAAGATGCGTCGACAGTGATGCCACGAGGCTCTGCCGCACGGTGGAAGGCAGATCGTCGCGAACGGCCAGGGCCTCACGCAGTTCGCCATGCTCGGGATGGCGATCCACCATTCGCGCGAAGGCTTCCGCAACGATCTCGGCGCCGGGATTGCGGCAGAGCGCGGTCAGCGCTTCCCCGCCTGCGATCTCGGCCAGAACACTCGACACCGTCGCGCTGATCTCAAAACGCAGCGCAATGGCGAGATGGGACAGGGCCGACCCGGTACGTGCACAATCGATGAGATCCGCATCCCGCAGTTGCGGTGAACGCGCCAGAATGAGCGAGGAAACATCGGCCTCGTCATGTGCAAGGCCGATCAGAAGGTGGCGCGGAGCGCGCTCGCTCAGCGCCAGCTTGCGGGCAAGTGCACGACGGACCGCCGGCGAGACATCATCCAGAACAACAGTGAGCGCAGCTTCCGCTTCCGCCGGCGAGGCATCAAGAAGGCAATCGCCGAGATAGGCATCCGCCATCGCCTCGACCGCCTCGATACGGCCCGGCACCGGGGCAGACTGATACCATTTGAGAAAACTGCGAACGATCACGCTGGTTCAACCCCGGCTACGCATGACAGAAACGGTGGATTTTGGCCGGATATCGAGCGGCTCGCCGGCCGCTTCCGCCCGGCGGGCCAGCGGCAGGAAGTTGTTAATAACCGCCCTACGCCCTGGAGAAGCTGCATCTGAATGGAAAAGGCGATGGAAGGGATTGCCCGTGGGCTCGTTCGCGGCCACCGGCTGGCTGGCTGAGGTCACGGCCATTTCCCGGCCAAAGCCGGAAACGAGCCGGCTGTGCACTTCGGCCAGCGAGCGTTCACGGCCGGAACGGTCACGGAAGATCCCACGGTTGGCGACCGCCGCTTGTGGAAAGGCATCGCTTGCGCTGGCATCCGGCGTACGTTCGGCGCCGCGAATGAGGCGGATGGCCCCGCTCAGTCCCAGAAAATGCGCGATGTAGAGTTCGCCCTGCTGCGGCTCGCGTCCCAGCGCCTGTGTCAGCCCGGCATGATTATCGCGCGCAAGATGAGCCGCCAGTTCCGAAGCGATGGCCGGATCATCACGCAGCGCCAGAATGCGCTGACGGGTGGCAGCATCGGCCACATGGGGACGGCCCGACCGGTCTGTGACGGCAGCAGCTTCGGCACCAAGACCAATCTCGGCGCCCTTCTCCTGCACCATCTTCAGCCAGGTCTGCTCGACGAACTGGAACAACCCGCGCGCCGAGGACGTTCCGGCCCTCGCCGTGGGGTCCAGCGCAGACTCGCGCTTTGCTGTCGTCATCAGGTAGTCGAAGGCAACACCGCTCCGCCGCGCAGCCCGGCGCATGGCATCCGCCACCGGCGTCGAAGCATCGGTGCGGGGCGTCTCGGCTGGAGTGGTGAACAGGAACATCGCGTTTTTCCACACGCTTGAACGAAAGCGTTGATTGCCCCTGACTTTGGTCTGTTATGGTGAATGGACCATTAAGGCGGAATGGGGAACCTGTGCCGGGAGGAAACAGATGACAGCAGGATCGGGCGGGCGCCATCCGCGCGGCGGGCGTTACTTCGAGGATTTCACAGTCGGAGAACTGATCGAGCACGGCCTGCGCCGCACCGTGACGCAGATGGACAACATGCTGTTTTCCAACATGACATTGAACCCGCAGCCGCTGCATATCGACCGTGATTTCTGCGAGAATGAAACGCAGTTCGGCCAGCCGCTGATGAATTCGCTGTTCACGCTGGGGCTGATGATCGGCATTTCCGTTGCAGATACGACCGTGGCCACCACGGTCGGAAATCTCGGCATGACCGATGTGCGGTTTCCCGCGCCGCTGTTTGAGAACGACACGATCCGCGTAACCACGGAAATCGTCTCAAAGCGCGAATCGAAAAGCCGGCCCCGGGACGGAATTGTCGAATTT
>JAIUNP010000391.1 GCA_020161975.1 Pseudomonadota bacterium | reverse complement strand
CCGTGCCGGCCAGCAGGCCCGCCAGAATGTGATCGACGCCACCGGCCGAACCACCCGCGAAGGTCACCTTCGAGAGGTCAGCCTTCATGGCATCGATGAGGCCCTTGGCATCCTGGATCTTCGAATCGGCGGGAACGACGATCACGAGTGCCTCAGCGGTCAGGCGGGCGATGGGCGTGACCATCGACAGGTTGACCGGCGATTTGTTGGTGATCAGCGAGCCGACCATCACGAAGCCGTTGACCATCAACTGGTTCGGATCGCCCTTGGCGGTGTTCACGAACTGCGCAAGGCCGATGGTGCCGCCGGCCCCGGCGACGTTGGTGACCTGAACGTTCTTGGCAAGACCTGCTGCCGTCAGCGCCTGCTGCATGGAACGGGCTGTGCCGTCCCAGCCGCCGCCCGGCGCCGCCGGCGCCATGATCTTCAGTTCCATCTGGGCACTTGCGGTCGCCACCGAACCGGCCAGAATCGCTGCCGTAAGGGCACTCTTCAAGAACCCACGCTTGCTGGACAACATCATTCTTCCTCCCCTAAAAAAGCCACGGCGCTTCGCCGCATTGGTGAGCGACCCTATAAAGCGCGTCTGGGTGTTACAAGTCCAAAGTCGCAAATGTCCACTCAGGCGATGCGCGCAAGGTGAACCGTGGCCTTGGCCAGGATCAGCACGGCAAGGGCCTGATGGGCCAATCCTGCCCACAGCGGAACGGAGAGCAGCAGCGTCACGATGCCGAGAAGAACCTGAACCAGCACCACGCCGGCAAGCGCCGCAGCCCGTCGCGAGACCGGGGCTCGGCCCAGTTTGCGGCGCAGAAGAACGGCCTGCGCCACGGCGACAATCAGCACAAGATAGGCCACCATCCGGTGGTTGAACTGCACGAGCGTGGGGTTATCGACGAAGTTCTCCAGCCATGGCGTGACGACGAAGAGCTTTTCCAGCGCGGGGATGAAAGCGCCGTCCATCAGCGGCCAGGTGTTGTAGGTGAGGCCCGCACGGCTGCCGGCCACAAAGCCGCCGAGCAAGATTTGCAGAAAGATCAGCCCCCAGAGCCAGATTACCGCGCCACGCGGCCCCGGCGCATCGTCGTCGCGCGCAAGGCGGATGCGTGCCCATACAAACATCAGGCTTGCGAGAAACAGGCAGGCAAAGCCGAGATGCAGCGTCAGCTTGACCGGCGCGACCGCAATCATGCCCGGCTTCAGCCCGGAGGCGACCATGATCCAGCCGATGGCACCCTGAAGGCCAAGCACCAGCCCCATGCCGAACAACAGCACGCCGAGGCGGGTGGTGACCCAGCCGCGCGCCGCCGCAAGGATCAGTCCTGCGAGATAGGCAAGGCCGATGAAGCGACCGAGTTGCCGGTGGCCCCATTCCCACCAGTAGATGAACTTGAAGTCTTCCAGCCCCATGCCGGCGTTCAGCAGCTGATATTGCGGGCTCGCGCGGTATTTCTCGAACTCCAGCAGCCAGTCGGCGGCATTCATCGGCGGGATGGCTCCGGTCACAGGCCGCCATTCCGTGATCGACAGGCCGGACCCCGTCAGCCGCGTCGCACCACCGACGATGACCATCAGCACCACAAGCCCGGCAATCGTCAGCAGCCAGCGCGCGACGAAAGGGTTGCGCACATCCCATGGGCCAAGCGCAGCGGTGTTTGTGGCGGCAGATGCGGGCATGGCGGAATTTCCTTGATCGACGTCCCCCGCGCTCATAAGCCTCCCGTGACCTGAGAACAAGGAGGCGGCATGGGCCGGCGTACGCGCAAACTGATCGGAACTGCGGCGATCCTGCTGTTCGTTATCGCCTATGCGCTGCTGGTGATGGCGCTGGCACAGCCCGTCCTGAAGGGCGCCGGGCCGGTCACACAGCTTCTGTTCTATGCGCTTGGCGGACTGGCCTGGATCCTGCCGATCATGCCGCTGATCGCCTGGATGGAGCGGCGGCGCGAGGGCGAATAGCGCAGTTCGGTGCTGGTTCAGGCGATGTTGAGGCGCCGTCCGCGGTTCTGCAACGCCGTCGGCACGCCCGAGATCAGCGCCGCGACATCACCGCGTCGCTGGAACAGCCCGTTCACCGAAATGCGCGGCAGCGCTGTCAGATGCGCAAGATGGTCGGCGAAAAGCACACCCGGGCGCGTGGTGACGGCGGTTTCAAAGCCGCAGGCGCGGGCAAGCGCGAACTCACGCGCGCCGGCGGAACCGGGGTCCCCCACCGGGAAGGCGAGATGCCGCACCTCGCGGCCAAGCTGCTCCTCGATGATGGCCTTGCTTTCCGCCATTTCAACGCGGGCAATCGCCTCGGCGTGTTTGGCAAGCATGGGGTGCGTCATGGTATGGGCGCCGATGGTGCAGAGCGGATCGGACGCCATGGTGCGGATTTCGTTCCAGCGCATGCAGAGGTCGCGCGTGCGCTGAAGCGGGTCGATGCCCGCCTCCTCCGCCATGCGGGCGATAACGGCGCGCATCTCCCCCTCCGGGCCGGGGCGCAGGGCCCAGTAAATCGTCTCGAAGGCGCGGGTCTTTTCCTCCGCTGTCGCGGCGGGCAGTTCCAGCCGACCGGTGGAAAGCGGGGCGGAGACGTGATCCTGACAGGCAATCGCCTCTTCAAGATCGAGCCACCAGAGCGGCGCCGTCGCGTCCGCAAAACCCGGGGTGACAAAGATCGTGAACGGCGCCTTGTGCCTGTGCAGAACCGGCCAGGCAAAATGGCCGTTGTCGCGATAGCCGTCATCGAAGGTCAGCACGGCAAAGGGCGGACCATCGGAACGGAGCCGCGCGGGCACTTCATCGAGCGCGGCAATTTCATAGCCCTGATCAGCCAGAAGCTGCACGGTCTCTTCCAGAAACTCCGGCGTGATTTCCAGAATGCGGTTGGGCGCGAAGGAAAAATCACTGGCCGGGCGCACATGGTGCATGGTCAGTATGACCCCGCGCCCGCGAAAGGCCGGTGCCAGCGCCCGCGTTGCGCCGGTCAGACGCAACAGCTTCAGCAGAGCCGCAATCGCTGTGTAACGCAGGTCACTCATTATCCACCATACCAACCCAAATATGCCCGTTCCTCCTTTATGCGCGGGGCGCGTTGAGGATTCGTTGCCGTTGAGCGGCCATGGTGTCGAAAACCTCGCGTCACTTCGGGAAGCCCATGTCTGCTGTCACATTTCATGATGCCGCCGCCCTGCCCCACGCCACAGGCACCGACGGCATCATCGTCGAGATCGCCCGCACACCCGCCGCCTTGCGCGCGGTGTGGGAGGCGCTCGGCACCACTGGAACGGTCTCGCCCTATCAATCGATCCGCTGGATCGAGGCCTATCTCAAACACGTCAATGAGCCGGCCAGCGAAGATGGCGCCATTCTCACCCTGCGTGGGCTGACCGGCACCGTGCTGATGGTTCTGCCGCTGGCCATCGCGCGCAGTGGCGGGCTGAGGGTTGCGCGGTTCATCGGTGGCAAACACGCGAATTTCGGACTGGCCCTGTGGCGACCCGCCTTCGCGCGGTCCCTCGCAGCCGCCGACGTGGAGGCTATCCTCCGCGAGATCGCCGCGCGCTC
>JAIUNP010000390.1 GCA_020161975.1 Pseudomonadota bacterium | reverse complement strand
AGAAAGGCAGCCTCGTTAAAGGGCTGCGCGCCCGTTGGAATCAGGCGACCGATGATCGATTGGCTGGACAGCAGGGCAAAAATCTCGCCGGTCAGGAAGGTTCGCAACCCCGTGATTGCGCCGTGAACGACGTTCACCCATTTGCTGTGCGTGCCCGGGAGGATGACCAGGGTATCCGCTTCGGGGCCGGTCACGCCGAAGACCTGCATTTCCTCGCCGCGCATCACATCCGGCGTCGGGTTCAGCGTCGAGACCCCGGGCATGAAATGCAGTGCCACGCCGCCGGCCAGATCACGCCGGACAGCACCGTCGGCAACAGCCTGTAGCGTTGCCGGACACAGGACATATGGGGTTTCGACCCAGCCGTTGCGGCTCGTAATCATGCCGGAGTGAAAAACCTCCGCCCCGGGTGTCAGCCAATTGCCGATTTCGCGTCGCAGCGCGTCCTCAAAACGCCCGTCCGTTACCGACAGGATGCCGCTGGCCGATTGGCGGCGTTCTCCGACGGTGCCATCCGGCCCGAAACGGTAGGCGCGAAAGTTGCTCGAACCCCAGTCAACAACGATGCGGCTTCCGGTCTGGCTCATGGCCCTGCGACTCCTCTGCTGGCTGTTCAGCTTGACCCTAAGACTGATCCTATGTAAAGTCCATATATAGGGTCAATGATCCACAATATGGACCACGAGGAAGCGCCGATGATCCAGGGTGTCTGGCCAGTCCTGTGCACGCCGTTTACATTTGCTGGCGAGATCGACGGCGAGGCGATGCGGCGCGTGACGCGCTTTGCCATGGATTGTGGCGTGGCGGGTCTCGTCTTTCCCGGGTTCGCCAGCGAGGTTGATGACTTGGCGGCGGATGAGCGGCGAGCCTTGCTGGAGGCGGTGCTGGCCGAGGCGGCGGGGGCGATTCCCGTTGTCGCCGGGGCAAGCGCCGGTAGCCTCGACGCCGTGATCGCCCGTGTGCGTGAGGTCCTGGCGCTCGGGATCCGGCAGGTGATGATCCAGGCGCCAAAAGCCATTGGCGCGGACAGTGCGGCGGTGTCGGCATTCTATCGTGCGATTGCCGATGCCTGTCCGGCGGTGGAGATCGTGCTTCAGAATGCGCCGGCCCCACGCGGGTCCGATCTCAGTCCGACAGCTGTGATTGCCGTGGCGGCGGAGAATCGCGCTGTCCGCTATGTCAAGGAAGAGACCATTCCCTCGGGTGGGCCGATCAGTGCCATTCTCGCCGAAAAGCCAGCCTCTGTTGTCGGTGTTCTGGGCGGCGGCGGCGCGCGTTTCGTCATCGACGAGTTTCTGCGCGGGGCGGCGGGTGCGATGCCGGCGGTCGAACTTGCCGATGTCCACGTCGCCATGTGGACGGCACTGGAGGCTGGAAACATCGATGTCGCGCGCGATCTCTACGAGCGGACGCTGCCGTTGCTGATGATCCAGAGCCATGCGCGGATGCGGTTCACCAAGCGCGTTCTGATGCGGCGCGGCATTCTCGACAATGATGTGGTGCGGGCGAAAATTCCGGCGTTTGATCAGCGTGATCTTGATGAAATCGATGCATTGCTTGCCAGAATTCCCGACCTTCTGACGGCGACTCCGGTCCGGGGCGTCGCATGAGAGATACTGTTGCCCGGATCGAGAGCTTCATCATCACCATTCCGCGTGACACGCCCTATCTTGGTGCGCTGCGTGTGGGGGAAGAAGCGAACGGGCGCGGCTATTTTGTCCGCAAGGGCAACCGCACGGTCTATCCGACCGTTGACCGCAATGTGCTGGTGCGCATCACGACCCGGGATGGCGTTGTCGGCTGGGGCGAGACTTACGGCATCGTCAGCCCGCGTGCGACGACGGCGATCATTGATGACCTTCTGGCTGAATTCGTGGTTGGTTCCGATCCGTTTGATGCGGCTGCAACCCATGACCGGCTTTATGACCTGATGCGGGTGCGTGGCTATACGGGTGGCTATTATCTTGATGCGCTGGCTGCCATCGATATCGCGCTCTGGGATATTGCAGCACAACTGGCCCGGCAGCCCTTATGCAAGCTCCTTGGCGGGCAGCGACGCAAGACAATTCCGGCCTATGTGTCGGGGTTGCCCAAGCCGACATTGGCTGCACGCGCCGACATGGCGGCGGAGTGGCAGGCAAAGGGCTTTTCCGCCTTCAAATTCGCATCCCCGGTTGCGGACGAGGGCGTTGTTGCGGAACTGTCGACCTTGCGCGCGCGGCTGGGTTCGGGTGCACGCATCGCCTGCGACATGCATTGGGCGCAGACGGCAGCGCAGGCCAAGGCGCTGATCCGCGCCATGGAGCCGCACGGATTGTGGTTTGCCGAGGCTCCGGTCGATCCCGAGGATATCGATGGACTTGCCGATGTTGCCGCGAGCGTGACGGCTCCCGTAGCGGCCGGGGAGGAATGGCGCACGGCCTATGATGCGCAAGCGCGGCTCGCACGGCGGGCCGTGGCGATCCTGCAACCGGAAATGGGCCACACGGGCATCACCGAATTCATGCGCATGGTCGGGCTTGCGCAAGTGCATCACCTTGAGGTGATCCCGCACGCGACCATCGGCACCGGCATCTTTCTTGCCGCGAGCCTGCACGCCAGCGCGGCTGCGGCCGGGGTGACGGCGCATGAATTCCAGCATTCGATCATGGTGCCGAACGCGAAGTATCTCGATGGCGCCATTCATTGCGCGCAGGGCCATTACACGCTGCCGCAGGGGCCCGGCCTCGGTGTGCGGCCGTCAGCCGAAGCGCTCCGCATCCTTGAACACTAAACGAAACATCCACGGGAGGTTCTCATGAAGCAGTCATTGAAGGCACTCATTCTGGGTGGTGCAGCCGCGATGGTCCTGACGGCGGCTTCCCCCGCGCTGGCGCAGACCAAGACGTTGAAGTTCGTGTCCTGGCAAAAGGATGAGCGCGGTGTTGGTGACTGGTGGGCTTCGGTGATCAAGGCGTTCGAGGCCAAGCACCCTGGCGTCAAGATCGAGTGGACCAAGGTGGAGCGCGGCGCCTATGCCGATACGATGACGACGCTGTTTGCTGGCGGCAAGCCACCGGAAATCGTGCATCTCGCCTCGTTCGAGTTCCAGAAGTTCGCTGATCAGGGCTGGCTCGAAGATCTTGGTCCCTATGCCAAGAAAGGCAATCTCGACCTCAAGGGCTGGGCCGGGCAGAGCGCCTGCGAATGGAAGGGCAAGACCTCCTGCATCATGATGCTCTATTTTGGCAATCTCTTCGCCTACAACGAGGCGATGCTGGCCAAGGCCGGCGTGAAGCCGCCGACGAACTGGGCCGACTATCTGGCCGCGCTGAAGGTGCTGACGAAGGACACCAACGGCGACAACATTCCCGACCAGTTCGGCACCGGCCATGAGACCAAGGGCGGCGGAGGCCAGTATCTCAGCGAGATGATGAACTACACGCTCGATGCAGGCGGTCGCTGGACCGACGCCAAGGGCAAGGTGACCATCAACACGCCGGAGATGATCGAGGGGCTGTCGCGCTGGAAAACGGTGGTGAAGAACGGCTACACGCCGCGCGATCTCTCCGCCGGCGAGACGCGGCAGA
>JAIUNP010000389.1 GCA_020161975.1 Pseudomonadota bacterium | reverse complement strand
ACAAACGCCAATTTGTTGCGCATGCCTGCTGTAAGCCCGAACTCTTCGGTGAGTTCATCGATCAGTGTTGCATTGTCGGAATAGACACGGCGCAGATGAGGCAGGCAGGCTCTGAAATGGGTATCGAGATACCCGCCCGGGCGGCCGTCGGGTCCATAGTCCTTGCAAAAGATGAGCGCATGGAGGTCCGAGATATTGGACAGTGCAACACCACGTCGCATGATCGCGTCCCACAATGCGTGGCTGTTCACATTCAGGACCGCTTTGGGGCGGATCGCATAGATCAACATCTCCACCAGCCGGACGCGATCATCGTGGGTCAGTTGCGGCTCGATATCGGAGAGGATCAGCTTATCCGCGGTATCCGGGAACCAGTCCATGCCTTCGCGGCGTTCGTTGGTCGTCGCTACAACCAGAACCGAATTCGAACCCAGCTTATCGATAGCCAGCTTGGCGACGTAAGCTGCCTCCTGTTCAGCGCCCCCGCGCATAAACCACGGTATGAAGATGATGTGGTCATACGGCCTTTTCAGCGAGTTGAAGATTTTGTTCCAGGCGACATTGAGCGGCAGCGGCCTGTAGCTTTCAAAGCATTGTAGCCAATCCGGCTGGACGAACGCCGCCTCGCCGGCGATTTCCGGTTCGATGGCGCGAAGATCTTCAATCGTTGACCTGATCGTTGACAGGATCGGCATCGACAGTCCTGCCTGACGCCCCTCATTCCGCCCCCAACGCAGGTAATGCACGAGCGGGTTCTGATCCGCGGCGACGACGTCGGGATTGAAGGCGGCGTATTTACCGCCATTGAAATGCGGGCTTTGCCAGCGGCCTTCCCGCCCACCGTAGTCGAGATAGTGGTTCAACGGGTCCATCCCCTGTATGTCGGGGTAGGCTTGAAGATACCACTCAGCGTCGAAAAGGCGCGAATTGGCGAGCAGCGCACGGTCCCACTGACTTTGAAGTGCCTTGTCGCGCCCGGACAAGGGAGGTGCCGGGGGGTGCTGGACTGCGTTCGGAGCAGGTTGGCGCCCTTCCGCAATTCCGAATCTGAGGTAATGGACGAGCGGGTTCATCCCAGATTGGCGAACGTCCGGATTGGTCGAGAGATACCATTCCGCGTCGAAGCCTGGACTGGGTGATATTCTGTGCTCGCCACCGAACTTGAGGTAGTGGCTCAAGGGATCGGCACCACCCAAGTCTGACGTATGTTGCCGATACCAGTTCTCATCGAAGAGTCCGGAGGCCTCAACCAGCCTGCGTTCACTGGAGCGGATGGCCAGACGTCTCAGATGTTTCCTTGCATATCTTGCCACCTGACCTAAGGCCGGTCCGTCTTTATAGGGGATCGAAGCTCCCCTTGAACTGAAGCGCTCGGAAAGCGGCGACGGAGGCGCATCCACAGCCTTCAGTGCCCCCGTATGCGCCGTCAGGGCCACATTCGCTACATTTTGATGTGCGGCTATCAGTTGCGCCTGCGTCGCGGCGAGCTCAGATCGGAGACGCTCCACCTCGATACGGAAAATCCTTCTTTCCTCCATCCTCTCGATGGTCAGCGTCTTGGTCACTCGATCCAACGCGGCCTCCTGGCTGAGGCGTGTCTCCGTCGCAAGTTTCGTCAGACGATCAAGTTGAGCCTTCAATCTGGTCGTGTGTCGAGCGTTCTGCGCGACAACGGATGCAAACCAGTCCTCTTTGGCCTGCGCATCCGCCCTCGACTGGGCAGCCATGCGCTCAACCTCCGCCTTCATCTCTGCCACTTGGGTATCGCGATACGCTAGGCCAGCCTTAAGCGATGCTATTTCGTCATCGCGGCGTTCAATTTCCGGTTCGAACCACTCTTTTTTTACGCGCTCATTCTCGGCGCCAATCTGCTCAAGCCTCGCGATTTCCGTCTTTAGAGCCGCAATATGTTCGTCACGACGCTCAAGCTCCGGTTCAAACCAGGTTCGTTTGACGTGATCCTGCTCTGCCCACGCTTTTTGAAGTCGCGCAATTTCGGGTTCGTACCATTCGCGGCGGGTTTTGTCCGCTGCTACGACCAAGGCGATAGCTTCGCGCGCCTTTTTTTCCAACGCGTTGGCAATATCGGCCAAGGGTCGAGCTATCCCAGGAAGTTCGACCCTGATCGTATCCAACGCCTCTTGCGCAGCAGCATCGGATGGATCAAGCGCTAGGGTGCAGAGACTTTCCCATGCTTCCAAAGCCATGGACCCGATGCGAGGGTCGGCTTCGGCGTCCTTCCTGCTGTGGTGAACCAAATCCGCCGATAAGAAATTCGCGACATCTGCACTCGACTGGTTGGCCGTTCTCGGAAAAACGATGCCCAGGTCGCTTGCGATCCGCTCCGTGACCGCCTGCCAATCCGACATCACAGCTTCAAACGTGACTATGCTTCGGACCCTTCCCCTCGAATCGAACTCTGCCGCGGTGACGTGATCCAGCCACGTCAACAAGCCGTGAACCAGGCTAAGTTGATTTCGCGTTTGCAAAGACGCCGCAACGTCAAAGGGATAACGAACTGGCAAGACAGTCTTAGCCTCGAGGCCAAGCGGTTCCAGCGCCTCGTACCAGAGAGGCAGGAGGCGGCAGATCCTGGGGTCTTTTACGACCGAAATCGGGTAGGCTGCGTATTCCTCTGAGATGATGCCCCTCAGTTCCTCGATGGCTGACCGCGCATTCGCCGAACTCAGCCAATCCTTGGGCAATGCCAGCATATCCTCGGAATGGACGCCGAAGCCCTCGAAGAAACGGGTATGGAAGTCAATTATCCGCTTGTTCTCCCAAAAGCCGGTCGGATTATCGACCGCGGCATCGAGGAGATCTCCCGGCAGCGAAATTCCCTGGAGGTTCAGGATACGCGTGAGCGCCGACGTGCCGCTGCGATGCATCCCGGCAATGAGCAGGATGGAACGCGGCCCATCGAATTTCGTTTTGCCGCTCCCCTTGGGCTTGCGCTTCGCCGACTGGCCAGCATTTTTACCGGTACGCACACCGCCGGCTAAGATCGCGCGGTGGGCGTCCGAACTGGAATTTCCAGAATTCAACGCTACGCTGACCACAACAACCCCATTATCATTCGAACAACGCGATTCGGGCACCGTTTAGATCAGGCTGTGACCAATGCCAAGCCATTGGCATTTTGGGCTCCGATCTTCTCCGCTGCTAAAAGGCAACAGCTCAAAAATCATCGGTCGTATTGTGAATACACAAAAACATCGTTTCGCCCAGCGTAAACCTCTACACCGTGACAGAGGATGTGTGATGTCCATATGGTCACGTCGGAGATCATGAATGGCAGTGCTTGTGACGGGCGGCGCCGGCTATATTGGCAGCCACATGGTATGGGAGCTCCTGGACAATGGCGAAGAGGTCATTGTTCTCGATCGACTGTCGACTGGTTTTGCCTGGGCAGTTGCTCCCGAAGCAAAACTTTATCTCGGCGATATCAGTGACTCGCCTTTTGTTCGGGATATCCTCACCAAACATTCTGTCGATGCTATCTTTCATTTCGCTGGTTCCATCGTCGTTCCGGAATCGGTGTCGAACCCGCTTGAATACTACGACAACAACACC
>JAIUNP010000388.1 GCA_020161975.1 Pseudomonadota bacterium | reverse complement strand
GCGGCCGAGCATGCGGTCGACGGAGATGCGCCCGCCGCCGTGAATGAGGATGAACAGGAAAACCCCGAGCCAAACCACGGAAAGATGATAACCGGCCCCGCGTGGGATCATCACCAGCAATACGATGACGATCAGTTCGCCGAGCAGCATCGCGGCGAGAGGCCGTGTCAAAAAACCAACTCCGACCGCAATGCCGCCGAAGAATTCCAGGCCGCTGGTGAAATAGGCGAGCGGCACCGCAGGAGCCAATCCAAGTTGTTGGAACAACTCGATGTCGCGTGCCATCCCACCGCCAAACAGCTTCATCCAGCCCAAATTCGCCATGATCAGACCGGATGCCAACCGCATCAACGCATAAGCGAACGGCTCGATAGCCTCATAAAGGGGCGCCACCTGCGGGATAAGAAGACGACGGTGCGAGTCATTCACTGTGCCGTCGCGCATGTCCGTCTCCCTTCTGTTGCCCGATCATAAAGTTTCTCGCCGGCCGAGCCACAACATGTCATTGAATCTGATCGAGGCATGACTACCGTTGCGGGACAGCTTACTCGATAACGCACGACAAGGACAAAGTGCCTGTTTCATGGGAGACTGTTGCTAACCTCGGCTCCAAGGCCATCATGAAGGCAGTGGCCTCACGAAGACTTTTCGACACTCTAGGGGCCATCGCAGCGTTATTTTTCAACGCGTGCGGAGCGAAGCCTGACTCGCTCGATCGGTCCATCCTCAAAAAGGAACTCTAGGAAGAAGGAATTTCAAGATGTCAGCCGCGGCCATCACCAAGGAAATGCGCGACGAAAGCCATGGACGCTATGTGGCACGCATCGCGGGCATTGACGCCGAAGGCGAGATCACCTTCACCCATCGCGGCCCGAACATCATCAGTGCCGATCACACCGGCATTCCCGAGGCGCTGACGGGAAAGGCGTCGCCAAGGCATTGCTCGATTTCATGCTGAACGACGCCCGCGAGCACGGGTTTCGCATCATCCCCATCTGTCCGTTCGTGCGCGGCCAGTATGCCAAGCATCCGGAATGGGCCGACCTGTTCACCACCAAACCGGGCGAAAACCCGGTTATCCCAATGAAGCCAACATCAGCGGGGTGATACGACCGGCGCTCCGTATCACAAGTCCGCACAACTGCGCTGCCCGGAATCAGGCGGCGATCGCGGATGGCGCAGGGTACCCAAACGCCGACCAGGACCAGAACGAAGACATCCGTCCGATTTTCAATGTCCGCTCAACACCAGCAGGCGCACCGGCATGAGAATCGCCTGGATGCGCAAAATCATGGCGTGAACCAAACCAGTCGCATCGACGACATGGAGGAACATTTTGCGCGCAAGACCTGTGTCTGGCGCCTCGATTTCATCGTGATTGTTGCTGTAGGCATTGGCGATGCAGTTGCTACCCGGCGGCACGCCATCGAGTTGACCGGGATAGAGCGGCGCCAATACGGCAGTGATGGTGCCTGGCCGCGCCAATTGCTGGGCATCGACGAGTTGATCTGTCGCCCGCACCTGACCGGAAGCGATAACATCCTGAACATCGGTGATCACCATCGGAATAATCGTGAACGGCTTACCGATACAAGTCACCTCAGCGATCATGCCGCGCTTGATCACCTGCGCCTCGATCTGCCCGAATCCGGCAATCAGGTTCGCGCGACCCGCGTCTTCTGGCACCATGATGCCAGCCGGCCGCAGCAGCGGGTTGACCACCTCTCCGACTCTGAGCGTGAATTGCTGCACCGTGCCGGCCACGCCGGCTCGTACCACTGTCTTGTCGAGCGCGATCCGGGCTTGCTTCACAGCCGCCTCGGCGCTTTCCTTTTGCGCCGGCAATAAGGTCGAGATTTTCGTTTGCAAGCTTTGTTTGTTGGCGATAGCAGCCGCGACAGCCCCTCGGTTTCCTTCGACGGACTGGCGTAAGCGATCGACGTCTCGCTGAGCCACGGTGCCGGAGTTGCGTTGCTGGAGTTCGAGTTGCCGTCCGAGATCGTCCTGGACCTGCTGCAACGCGGCCTGCGCCGTCTGGATCTGGCCATCAGCGGCCGCAAGTTCTGTCGTCGAAACCGCCATCTGCGCATCGATTTCGGCAACACGCTTTTGGGCAGCGACCAAAGCAGCTTCCTGTAGAGTGTCATCGAGACGGAACAGGGGCGCGCCTGCTTCAACCTTCTGAAAGCGGCTGACATAAACCTCGGCCACGCGGCCTCCCGTTTCCGGCAGGATGGTCACCGTCCGAAAAGCCGTCGAAGCATTGGTCGTTGAAGGATGGAAATAGAAGATCATGGTGACGAGCGAGATCGTCAGGATCAAACACGCCGTAATACCCCAACGCAGCTCAAACCAGAGCGAATAGAGTGTAATTTCCCGACCGATCCGCTTTCCCTGCCCATAACGGCGATAAAGGTAATCGGGCAGGATCGTGACCATCGAGCAAAGCAAGAATTCGAACATTGCTCACGCCTTCCCGCTCGTATCCGCCTCGGTCGACGAAGCGGGTTCGCCCGTATCATCCTGGCGCACCGGCTCCGCCATCACATGATCAGCGCGGGCCAATTCCTTGTCACCCTCAGGAATAACTACCGGCGCAGGTGCAGGCGCAAAGGATACCCGCCTTCGTCGGCTCATCATCTTGAGCGATCTTGCCATTGACGTCACCGGAGACAGAAAATCCGGGATCTCGATCATCGCCAGCACCAGGGCGGCTATCCAGAACAACTGATTGTGGGTGAACAGGGAAACAAGCGCCAGGACCCCGACAATTTGCAACTGCACCTTTTGCGTCTGGTGCGCGATCTGCTCAGGGAGCGCATGCAGGCGCAGATAGAAGGTGCCGGCAGCAAATACGATCACCACCAAGAAGACCAGGACAACGTTGAACAGAATGTCGGTCTGACCCGGAGCGGTAATAAAGGACGGCAAATGCTTGACCGCCACAGGATGCATCGTCGTTTCAGTCATGACAGCCGACCCTCTCCTGCCGCCTGCGTTCCGAGGGACTACGCGTGTCAACGACCCGCAATCTCGGGATCGATAGCATCCGGCCCAACCTTGCTCCGAACGACTCCTTAATACGCAATTTTCAAATCTAGGGAAATGATCGGCCGCGAGCGACCCGCCGGCGCACCAGACGCCGATCGCGCCGGAGATGACCGAACCCGCCCGCAAGCTGCACACCATCCAGCCGAAGGAGTCGCGATGAGCGTCGATCTCGCACTGTCCCGGCTGCTCGCGTTCCCGGAGGACACCTCGGCCGACGAGGCCATTCGCGATGCCGTGCGCCGCGCTCCCCGCGGCGTCCGTGAGGGCGTCGACGCGTACTTCGTGAGCGTCGGCGACATGGACATCATGGCCCGTCAGCAGGCGTACGTGGACGTGTTCGACTTCGATCGCCGCGCCAGCCTGCACCTGACGGCGCACACGCACGGCGATCGACGGGACCGCGGCACGCGCCTGATCGAATTGAAGGCACGTATGCGCGAGGGGGGCCTCGAGCTCACGAGCTCGGAGCTTCCCGACCACCTCTCGGTCCTCCTGGAGCTGCGTGCCCTGTCCCCGGAGATCGGGGCCAGGACGCTGAGTGAGCTCCGCCCGCCGATCG
>JAIUNP010000387.1 GCA_020161975.1 Pseudomonadota bacterium | reverse complement strand
GATCCAGGCCTTCCTCGATGTAGCGCTCGACGTTCTCGACGACGACGATGGCATCATCTACCAGCAGACCAATGGCGAGCACCGTCGCAAACATCGTCAGCGTGTTGATCGAGTAACCGAAAGCCCAGAGCACGCCGAACGTGCCGAGCAGAACGACCGGCACCGCCATGGTCGGCACCAGCGTCGCCCGGACATTCTGGAGAAACACGAACATCACGATGAAGACGAGGATGATTGCCTCGATCAGCGTCTCCACCACCTTGGAGATGGAAATGCGCACGAACGGCGTCGTATCGAACGGGAAAACCACCGAAATGCCGGGCGGGAAGCTCTGCGACAACGCAGTCATCTGCGCCTTCACTGCATCGGCGGTATTGAGCGCATTTGCCCCGGTCGCAAGACTGACTGCCACACCAGCGGAGGGATTGCGGTTGAATCGCGCTGCGGTCGCATAGCTTTCCGCGCCGATTTCAACGTTTGCGACATCCCGCAGATAGACAGAAGAACCGCTCGGCAGCGTCCTCAGGAAGATACCCTCGAACTGCTCAGCCGTGCGCAGACGGCTCTGCACCGTGATCGTCGCGTTGAGCTGCTGCCCCTTCACCGACGGCAACCCGCCGAGCTGGCCCGCCGTCACCTGTGTATTCTGCGTCTGCAAGGCGGAGGTGACGTCGTTCGTCGTCAGGCCGAACTTGTAGAGCTTGTAAGGGTCAAGCCAGATCCGCATCGCATATTGCGAGCCAAACAACTGCACCGACCCGACGCCGGCCACGCGGGAGAGCGGATCAAGCACGTTCGATGCGACGAAATCGGAGAGGTCCACCGCCTGCCGCGTGCCATCATTGGACACGAAACCGACAACCATCAGGAAGCTGGACGAGGCTTTCGTGACACGCACGCCGAGTTGCTGCACCACATTCGGCAAGGTCGCGGTGGCCACCTGCAACTTGTTCTGCACCTGAACCTGCGCGATGTCCGCATTCGTACTGTTCGAGAAGGTCAGAGTAAGCGAGGCGTTGCCGTTCGAATCCGACGTGGCGGACATGTAAGTGAGCCCGTCGAGCCCCTGCATGGCCTGCTCGATGACCTGCGTTACTGCGCTTTCAACCGTGTCGGCGGATGCGCCGGGATAGCTTGCCGAAATCGTCACCGTGGGCGGGGCAATGGTCGGATATTGCGCCACCGGCAGCCGGCTGATCGCCAGCGCGCCGCCCAGCATCACCAGAATCGCCAGAACCCAGGCAAAGATCGGCCTGTCGATGAAGAAATTGGCCATGGCGCACTCACTGACCGTTGGCGGCGGCCGGCGCCGCAGCAGGCGCACCGAACGGCACGGGATTGACCACAGCGCCGGGCCGGATGCGCTGGAAGCCGTCCATCACCAGCCGGTCCCCTGCATTCAGCCCTTTTTCGACGATCCAGTCCGCCCCTTGCGTGCGATTCGTTGTCAGGATGCGCGGTTCGATCTTGTTGCCATCGCCAATCACATAAACAGTCGCCTGCCCGCGTGGATCGCGCGTTACCGCACGCTGGGGCGCAAGAATCACATTCTCCAGCACGCCGATGCGGGCGACGCCGCGGACGAACATGTTGGGCAGAAGAATCCGGTCGGGATTCCTGAACACGACGCGCAGGTTCACCGTGCCCGTGCCCTGGTTGACGGTGATGTCGGTGAATTGCACCTGCCCTTCCTGCGCATAGGCCTGGCCATTATCGAGATGCAGCGTCATGCCCATCCCCGCAGGGTTCAGTTTCAGTCGCCCGGCCTGCACATCGGATTGGGTCATCAGGATGGCAGTTGCCGATTGCGGCACATCGACAAACACCGGGTCGATCTTCTGGATCGTGGCGAGCGCCGTCGCCTGATTGGCCGTAACCAGCGCACCTTCGGTCAGCGAGGATACGCCGATGCGTCCAGAGATCGGCGCGCGAACCTTGGTATAGCCGAGATTGATATTGGCATTTGTCAGCGCCGCTTCCGCTGAGGCAACATCAGCACGGGCCTGCGCGGCGTTGGCAATGGCCGTCTCGCGATCCTGCTGGCTGGCAACTGCCCGGTCGGCCAGCGTGTCATAGCGGGCCGCACGCGATTGCGCGGCCACCTGTGCGGCTCTGGCGCGATCGAGCGAGGCCCGCGCGGATGCCTGCGCCGCCACATAGCTTGCATCAGCGATCTCATAGAGAACGTCGTTTTCCTTGACCTCGCTGCCCTCGACGAATTTCCGTTTCTCGATGATGCCTGACACCTGCGGACGCACTTCGGCGATCAGGCTCGGCACCACGCGCCCCGCGAGTTCGGCCGTAAGCTCGACATTGCGGGGCTGGACTTCGATGAAGCCAACCGATGCCGGTGGCTGCTTCATGGCCGGCGGCTTCTGCTCGTCGCAGCCTGAAAGGAAAGCCGTGGCCAGAAAAAGCGCAACAACCGGCCCGCGCACAGGACGTTCAATCATCATTCCACCAAGCAACTTTGCAGCCATCCTGGAAGGTTCAGGACAACCATCATCAAATCAAGACCAAACGCCGCCAACGTGAGCTGTTCCGATCCAGATGTGTCAAAACAATGGCGTCATACGCCCCGGACAACTGGAAGAGCAAGAGAGCACCGCCTGTCGCAGCACGAAACGAGCGCCGAATGCCCGCCGCCGCACCGGCAAGACGACGGCGCAACGGAGTTCAATAAAAAAGCGAGAAAGATCAAAGACCTGAAAGGTCAATGGTGGGAGAGGTAGGACTCGAACCTACGAAGGCGTAGCCAGCGGATTTACAGTCCGCCCCCTTTGCCGCTCGGGACACTCTCCCAAACCGAGGAGCGCCTTATCCGTTCCCCGCACCGCGCTGTCAACCCGCCTTGTGACATTTTCGCTGAAAGGCTTTTCCTCACCGCTGTTTCCTGTCATGGAGGCGCATGTCCGACGATCACAACCGCCGCCCCGGTCGCAAACCGCCCTTCCGCCGCCCGCAATGGGGCCCGCGCGATGTCCGCAAGGAACTGAACGCCGCGCCGGGAAACCATGTGCTTTACGGCCTGCATTCAGTGCGCGAGGCCCTCGCAAACCCGGGACGGCGGTTTCTCCGGCTGCTCGCGACGGAAAACGGCGTCGCCCGCCTGCGCGAGCACGACGATCAGCGCGAGAATGGCGGGGCACGCAAAGTACAGCGCAATGATTGGATTCGAATCCGCCAAGCCGAACGCAGTGGCCGCATTGGCCACCAGGATTGCGACACCAAAGACCACCCACAGCCATTGCGGATGCACAGAAAAACATCGCAGATCAACGAAAGTCGCCGAAGACGGCTGTTCGGCGAAAAAAAGGCGAATGATGTGCAGATGATTAGAGAAGATGTGATTGAAGGACAAACGGATTTGCTCACATGAAGCAATGCTCCGGCCACTGCGGCGAAACCAACTGTACAAACGCCAATCAGAGCAGGAACGGCAGCCTCTGAAGGTCAAAATGTTGAGTAAAATATATAACAATGAGTTGACGTTGATTCAAGGACATTTTCAAACCTATCAATGGCGTTGTGTTGTCGACAAAGAACTGCGTCTCGAGCGCCGACACGAGACAGACCGTGCCAATCGAAATCAACATACACACAAACCTGAATC
>JAIUNP010000386.1 GCA_020161975.1 Pseudomonadota bacterium | reverse complement strand
CGACCAAAGACGGCAAGCAGGTGCTGATCTCGATCCAGTCCGAGAGGGAATGGGTCAAGTTCTGCGCCGCGTTCCTCAAGGATGCCGACATTCCCAAAGACCCGCGTTTTGCCACCAACGTTGCGCGTGTCGCCAACCGTCCCGCGACCGACAGCATGGTGCAGGCGGCCTTCGGCGCGCTGACCGCGACCGAAGCCGAAGCGCGGCTGATCGCCGCGGACACGGCTTTCGCCTCGGTCAACGACATGGATGGATTGTCGCATCACCCGCACCTCAGACGCATCACCGTCGACACACCGAATGGCCCCGTCGCCTATCCCGCGCCGGCGCCGATCCTGGCGGGCGAAGAACGAACATATGGCAATGTGCCGGGTATCGGAGAGGACATCGCATGAGCAACGACGCATCGCTTGATATCGCCCACCTCCGCCAATGGATCGGGCGCGAGGAAACGGTTGAAGATATCGTCAGCGAGGACCTTGCGCGGAAGTTCCACGCCATGCTCTCCCTGAACGGCCCGGTGCCGAAGGCGGGCGATCCTGCACCACGCATCATCCATTTCTGTCTCGGCCAGCCAGCGGTGCCGCCCGCTGGCCTCGGACGGGACGGGCATCCCGCGCGTGGCGGTTTTCTTCCCCCCGTCGGCCTGCCACGTCGCATGTGGGCGGGCGGTGCCTTCACCTTCCACGATGAGCTGAAGGTGGGTGATTTGGTCACAAAGACCTCGCGCATCGCAGATGTGGTGATGAAAGACGGGCGCACCGGCCCGCTCTGCTTCGTCACGGTCAATCATCACATCGCTGTCGACGGTCGTGGCATTCTCGATGAGCGGCAGGACATCGTGTATCGCAGCGATGATACCGGCGCTGTCAAAAGCGCAGAGCCCGCGCCGCAGGGCAGTCACACCCGGCCTTTCGATACCACGACGACGACGCTGTTCCGCTATTCCGCGCTGACTTTCAACGGCCATCGTATCCACTACGACCGGCGCTATGCCATTGAGGTTGAGGGGTACGGCGGACTGGTCGTGCACGGGCCGATGCAGGCGACGCTGTTGCATAATTTCGCTGCCGAAATCAAAGGTGCGCTGCCCAGTCGCTTCTCCTTCCGCGGGCTCTCGCCGCTCATCGATGATGATGACTGTCACCTCCATGCCGTGCCCGGCGACGGCCCCATGAAGCTCTGGACCGCACGCACCGGTGGGCCCGTGGCGATGCAGGCGGAAGCGCACTGGTGATGGCGCATTTCGTGGATTTCATCACACCGCTGTTTGTGCCGGCTAACGGGCCTGATCGTTTCCCGCGGGCGAAAAGTTCTTGAGATGACCGGCAGTATGTGCACGTTTGTTGCCAAGCACATGTCTCAAAATGTGAATCCAAACAAAAATCGGGAGGAAAGACCATGAAAATCACCAAGCGCAACGTGCTCTGCTCCGCCATCGCGATCGCAGGTTCTGCCTGGCTGACTCAAGCGCCCGTGCAGGCACAGGCCCCCATCGTCATCAAGTTCAGCCATGTGGTGGCGCCCGATACCCCGAAGGGCAAAGGCTCGGATAAATTCAAGGAACTGGCGGAGAAATACACCGGCGGCAAGGTGAAGGTGGAGGTCTATCCGAACTCCCAGCTTTACAAGGACAAGGAAGAGCTTGAGGCGCTGCAACTGGGCGCGGTGCAGATGCTCGCCCCCTCGCTCGCCAAGTTCGGCCCCCTCGGCGCCAAGGAGTTCGAGGTGTTCGACCTGCCGTTCCTGTTCAAGGACCGTGCGGCGCTCGCCAAGGTGACGAACGGTCCGCTCGGCAAGGCGCTGTTCGAGAAACTGACGGACAAGGGCATCACCGGCCTGGCCTATTGGGACAACGGCTTCAAGATTTTCTCGGCCAACAAGCCCTTGAAGACGCCTGACGACATGCTGGGCCTGAAAATCCGCATCCAGTCCTCGAAGGTGCTGGAAGCGCAGATGAAGGCACTGGGAGCCATCCCTCAGGTCATGGCCTTCTCGGAAGTCTATCAGGCTCTTCAGACCGGCGTGGTGGACGGGCAGGAAAACACGCCCTCCAACATGTACACCCAGAAAATGCACGAGGTGCAGAAGAACACGACCGTCACCAACCACGGCTACATCGGCTATGCGGTGATCGTGAACAAGAAGTTCTGGGACGGACTGCCGGCTGATATTCGCACCCAGCTCGACAAGGCCATGGCGGAAGCGACGGCTTATGCCAACGAGATCTCCAAGAAGGAGAATGACGACGCAATGACGGCCATGAAAAACTCGGGCAAGACGGCGATCTACACGCCAACCGAAGCCGAGTACAAGCAGTGGGTCAAGGCGGTGCTGCCAGTCCATGCCGAAGTGACAAGCCGGGTGGGCAAGGACACCATCGAGGCGGTCTACAAGGCCGTTGGCGATCCCCGCAAGTAAGCGCCCGCAACAGCTTGAGGGGCGGTGCTCGCATCGCCCCGTCGATGGGGGCGCGCCATGTTGCGGATTCTGGATCGGCTGGAAGAAATTATCATTGCAACGCTGATCGCGCTGGCGACCATCGTCATTTTCGTGGCGGTGGTGCACCGATACGGGATCACCATGGCGATCGACCTTGCCAAATGGGGCAAGGCGAACGGGCAGCAGTGGCTGTTCGATGGTGGGCGCTCGGTATTCAATTTCCTGCGCGGCTTCAACCTCACCTGGGCGCAGGAACTCTGCATCTATCTCTTTGTCTGGATGGCGAAATTCGGCGCCGCCTATGGCGCACGCACGGGCATCCATGTCGGCGTCGATGTGGCCGTCAAGAGCCTTAATCTGGCTTCCCAGCGCGTCGTGATCCTGTTTGCACTGGCAGCGGGCGCGCTGTTCACCTTCATTGTCGGGTCACTCGGCGCGCGCTTTGTCTGGCACATCGGTCATACCGATCAAGTTTCGCCCGATCTCGAAATGCCGATGTGGCTTGTCTATCTCGCGGTGCCGCTGGGATCATACCTGATGTGTTTTCGCTTCCTTCAGGTGGCGTCGAACTATCTGAGAACCGGCGAATTGCCGCAACACGACCATTCACATGTCGATGGTCTCGATGAAGTGCAGGATGCCTTGCCCGGAACACTCTCCGAAGAACGCCTGAAGGGAGTGTCACCATGAGCACGACCGCGACCGGCACCGCCGCAACCGGCGCCCATCCGCCGGAAGATTCGGGCTCCGCGCTGCGCGGCTGGATCATCGTTCTCATCCCCTTGGCGCTGCTCATGGGGTGTCTTGCCGGCAAGTTCGGCCTCATCCCGATGTCGAGCGGCCTGCGCGTGACGATGATCTTCATGCTCCTCGTCGCGATGATGCTGACAGGCATGCCGATCTCGATCGCGCTCGGTCTTACGGTGCTGACCTTCCTCTTCACCCTGACCGAAGTGCCGATGGATTCGGTGGCGTTGAAACTCTTCACCGGCATCGAAAAGTTCGAGATCATGGCGATCCCGTTCTTCATCCTCGCCGGCAACTTCCTGACGTCTGGCGGCGTTGCGCGACGCATGATCAATTTCGCGACTGCCATGATCGGCCATTGGCACGGCGGCCTCGGCCTTGCGGGCGTCATGGCCTGCGCGCTGTTTGCGGCCGTCTCGGGCTCATCGCCTGCGACGGTGGTCGCTATCGGCTCGATCATCCTGCCGGCGATGGTGAAGCAGGGGTTTCC
>JAIUNP010000385.1 GCA_020161975.1 Pseudomonadota bacterium | reverse complement strand
GGATGGCGCCGCCGGTCAGGTCCAGAACCGAGGTGATCAGGTTGAAGGTTGTCGATTTTCCCGCTCCATTGGGGCCGATCAGCGCCATGATCTCGGCGCGTCCGACATCGAAGCTGACATCATTGACCGCGACCAGCCCGCCAAACTGCTTGCGCGCCGCCGCCACCTGCAACAGCGGCCCGGTGCCGGAGCCTCCGTCTCGGACAAGCGGTTCCAGCGACACGCTCTGGTCGACATCATCCGGCTGCCGGGCAGGGAACAATGACGCCAGATGCGGCCACAACCCCTCGCGTGCCACCTGCAACAGCCCCACCAGCAGTAAGCCGAATACGATCGTTTCGAACTGTGCCGAACCGCCCGTGACCAGCGGCACGACGCGCTGGAGCACATCTTTCAGTATAGTGACGAGTCCCGCGCCGAGAATGGCGCCCCACACCTGACCGGCGCCGCCAAGCACCGCCATGAACAGATATTCGATGCCGGGCGTGATGCCGAACGGCGTCGGGTTTACCGCCCGTTGGGTGTGGGCATAGAGCCAGCCGGACAGTCCGGCCAGCAGCGCGGCATAGACGAAGACCATGAGCTTCATGCCGGCGGGCTGGATGCCGAAGGCAGAGGCGAGGATCTTGCCGCTGCGCAGGGCCTTCAACGCGCGCCCCGTGCGGGAATCGAGCAGGTTCACCGAGGCGATGCCCGCGAGAAACACGAATGCCCAGATCACATAATAAACCGCGCCGGGGTCGATCAGCGACTTGCCAAAAATCGACAGCGGCGGAATGCCGGAAATTCCGTCATGACGGCCCAGAATCTCGACCTTGCCGAAGAGATAATAAAGCGAAATGCCCCAGGCGATGGTCCCGAGCGGCAAGAAATGCCCCGAGAGCCGCACCGTCAGCGCGCCCAGCACCAGCGCCGCAAGCCCGGTCGTCAGCAGCGAGATCGGCAGGGTCAGCCATGGATTGAGGCCATAGGTTGTGGTCAGAACCGCCGTCGTATAGGCGCCGAAACCGACGAAGGCCGCCTGTCCGAACGAGGTGAGACCGCCGACGCCTGTCAGCAGCACCAGCCCCATCGCCACGAGCGAGGCAAGGCCGATGTTGTCCATCAACGTCAGCCAGAACGGCGGCAGGCCGGGAATCTGCGGCAGGACGGCGATGGCGGCAATGAAGAGCCCAAGGAGGACGCGCGGGTTCATGGACTCACTCCTCCTCGTCGTGATCTGTGTGGGTGAGCGAGCGCCAGGTCAGGATCGGCAGCAGCAGCGTGAAGACGATAATCTCCTTGTAATTGCTGGCGTAGAACGAGGCGAAAGCCTCGACGATACCAACCCCGAGCGCGGCAATCGCTGTCAGCGGATAGCTGACCAGCCCGCCGATGATCGCCGCGACAAAACCCTTGAGGCCGATCAGAAAGCCGGTGTCGTAGTAGAGTGTCGTCGCCGGCACGATCAGCAGCCCGGAAATCGCACCGATGGCGGCCGCAAGCGCAAAGGCAATGCGCCCGGCCATGACCGTGCGAATGCCGACAAGCCGGGCGCCGACACGGTTGATGGCGGTGGCGCGCAGGGCTTTTCCGTGGATGGAGGTTTCAAAGAACAGCGCCAATGCGACGATGAGCGCAATGGTTGCCACATAGACGGCGATGCTCTGGCCGGTAATCAACAGCGGGCCGAGGTTGAACGACGAGGAAATCAGCGCTTCCGCTCTCAGCCCCTCCGGCCCGAAGAACACAAGGCCCAGCCCCAGCATGGCAAGATGCACACCGACCGAGGCGATCAGCAGCACGAGCACGCTGGCATCCTCGATGGGCTGGTAGGCGATGCGATAGAGGTATGGCCCCAGCGAGCCGACAATCGCCACCGACAGGACGACATTAACGAGCGCCGAGGGTGGATAGCTCACGATCAGCCGCGTGATGGCCAGAATGGCCAGCGGCCAGACGATTTTCATCGCCACTTCGCGGGCAAGATCACGCGGCGTCAGAGTGCGACCGCGCGCGGCAACCTCGAACAGGAAGGCCGCAAGCCCGAAACACAGCATCATCCAGGCGGTGCCGGGCACCTTGCCGGTGGATAACAGCGCATAGGTCAGCCCACCATAAGCTACGAACTCACCCTGCGGAATGAAGATGACGCGCGTGACAGCAAAGACGAGCACCAGCGCCAGCCCCAGGAGCGCATAGACCGCTCCGTTGGTCAGCCCGTCCTGCAACAGGAACAACAGAATTGTCAGGTCCATGCGCCCACCTCCCGGCTACTGAACCGGCAGGCCCGCGCACAGGTGTGTCCCGTGCGGCCCATGCGAATCCCCCCATTGGATCCCGTTGCTGATTAGGTATAATATATAACTAATTTTTTGTTGAACGCAAGCCGCTTGCGAGCGCCGGAATTCTTGCCAGTATGACGCTAAACCGAAGGCGGACACCATGCCTGATTCCAGAAAAGAACATCGACGTTCTGCCGCCGCCAGCAAGGAAAATGCGCTCGACATGCAGGCCATCGAAGGGCATGTCGGCTATCTGTTGCGGCGCACGCAACTCCTTGTGTTCGAGGATGTGATCCGTGCGCTGGAACCGCACGGCCTGCGCCCTGCTACATATAGCGCGCTGGTTGTGATCGACGCCAATCCCGGGCGTTCGCAGCGGGAAATCGCCAGCGCACTGGGCATTCAGCGGCCCAATTTCGTGGCGATGATGGACGAGTTCGAGACACGCGGCCTCGCCGAACGGTTGCCGTCCCCCACTGATCGGCGTTCCCACGCGCTCAAGTTGACCGAACGGGGCACCGCGCTTCTGGCGGAGGCCAACAAGTCAGTGCGGGCCCATGAAAAGCGTATGGCGCAGAAGTTCACGCCCGAGGGCATCAATACGCTGAAAGCGATCCTGCGCGGCAAATAGCGGCGCGGGAAGGCGGGGCACAGGCCTCAATCAAGCGTCTTGGCAAGGTCTTCGAGTTGCTGCGCTGCCGCGCCCCAGCCGTCATGAAAGCCCATGGCAAGGTGCTCCTGCGCGCTGGCTTCGTTCCAGTGGCGGACGCGCGCGGTATAGAGTGTGCCTTCCGCGTGGTCGGCCAGCGTGACGATGCCGACCATGAAGGGCTTGCCGGAAGGCACCCAGGCCGAGGAGAAGGCATCTGTGAACACAAGGCGTTCAAACGGAACAACCTCAAGGTAGAGCCCCGGCCAGTCCTGCCGTTCGCCATCCGGCCCGTTCATGACGATGTGGCTCGAACCATGGGTACGGACATCGATCCGCGCCTCGGAAACGTACCACGGCTTCGGACAGTACCATTGCTTCATCAGTTCCGGCTCTGTCCAGCAGCGCCAGACGGCGCGCCGCGGCGCCGCGATGATGCGCCCGAGTGTCAGTTCGTTGGCAACATCGGGCGCAATATCCACCGCAACCGTCATTTCAGCATCCCCATCTGCCTGGGCAGCCAGAGGGTAATCTCCGGAATGTATGTGATGGCGAGCAGCGCCAAAAGCAGTGGCACCATCCAGGGTAGGATGGCCATGGTCGTGCGTTCCACCGACATTTTCGCCACCCGCGCCAGCACGAACAGCACCATGCCGAGCGGCGGATGCAGCAGGCCGATCATCAGGTTCAGCACCATGATCAGTCCGAAATGCACCGGGTCGATCCCGAGCTTCAGCACAATCGGCAGCAGGATCGGCACGAGGATGGAAATCGCTGCGATGGTGTCG
>JAIUNP010000384.1 GCA_020161975.1 Pseudomonadota bacterium | reverse complement strand
GCGCGCCCCTGCCGCGCTGCTTCAGATCCGGCAGGACAGCCTGCGTCACCAGGAATACGCCGGTCAGGTCCACCGCAAGCACACGGTTCCAGACATCGAGACTTGTCTTGTGAAAGGGGGCGGTGGGCGCTTCGCCCGCATTGTTGACGAGGAGCGAGACCGGCCCGAAGGCTGCCCGAGCACTCGCAAGGCCGGTTGCGATGGCTGCTACGTCGCTCACGTCGAAGCCGGCGGCAACGTGGGTTTCCCCCGCCAACATCGCCGCAGTCGCTTGCAAAGGTTCGACCCGACGCCCGGCCAGCGTCACCCTTGCGCCCGCCAGCGAGAGGGCGCGAGCGATCTCCGCGCCAATGCCGCTGCCGGCTCCGGTGACGAGCGCATGATGGCCTGTGAGTGGACCGGTGCTCATTTCGTGCTGCCGCCTGCGCGCATCAATCCGGTTTCGTACTGCGCCTTGCCCGCAAGATAAGGCTTTGGCCAATCGATTGCCGCAACGCCCAGGCGGGCAGCCTCGTGCATGGTCCAGAACGGATCGGCAAGATGCGGACGAGCGACCGCGCAGAGGTCGGCTCGCCCTGCCGCCAGGATGGAATTCGCCTGGTCGCCCTCCGAAATCGCGCCCACCGCGATCGTCGGGATGCCGACCTCATTGCGGATGCGGTCGGCGAAAGGCGTCTGGTACATACGGCCATAGACCGGTGAATCGTCCTTCCACACCTGACCGGACGAACAGTCGATCATGTCCGCGCCGGCGTCCTTGAACATTGCAGCAAAAATGACCGCATCGTCCGGCGTATTCCCACCCTCGGCCCAATCGTGGCAGGAGAGGCGCACCGACATCGGCAGCGCCTCCGGCCAGGCGGCACGGACGGCACGGAAGACAGCAAGTGGAAAACGCGCGCGGTTCTCATGACTGCCACCGAAAGCGTCCTTTCGCCAGTTGGTGAGTGGAGACAGGAAGCTGGAGAACAGATAGCCGTGGGCGGCATGGAATTCCAGCCAGTCCGCTCCGGTGGCCGCGGCACGTCGTGTGGCGGCAACGAAGCTGGCAGCAACTGCCTGCATCTCCGCTTCCGTCATGATGTGAGGCTCCGGTCCGCCCGGAAGATAGGGTACCGGCGACGCGGAAACGATCGGCCAGCCGCCTGACGTCAATGGGCGATCCATCGCTCCTTCCCAGGGGATGGTTGTTGAGCCCTTGCGCCCCGCATGACCGAGCTGAATGCCGAATTTCGCACCGGTCTTTTTGTGGACATAAGTGACGATGCGTTTCAGCGCTTCTTCCTGTGCGTCATTCCATAAGCCGAGGCAACCAGGCGTGATACGTGCGTCCGGGGCGGGCGCTGTCATCTCGGTCATGACGAGTCCGGCCCCGCCGTGGGCACGCGTCGCGAAATGTTGAAAATGGAAATCACCGGCCAGGCCTTCCTGCGCCGAATAGACGGCCATGGGCGATACGACGATTCGGTTCTTCAGTGTCACGCCGCGAGCAACATAGGGCGTCAGCATTGGCAGCGGCGGCTTCTCGTTTTCCGGCGCGGCGACACCGGCCTTCCGCGCAAACCAGCGCTCGTATCCTTCGAGCCAGATTGGATCGCGCAAGCGCAGGTTCTCGTGGCTGATGCGCTGCGAGCGGGTGAGCATCGAATACATGAACTGCTCGGGTTCGAGTTGGTCGGCGTAACGCGTACCCGCAACCTCAAACCATTCCATGGCATTGCGCGCAGCGTTCTGGATGCGCGCGACATCAATGCGGCGCACCGCCTCGTATTCTTGCAGCACCTTCGGGACCATGTCCGCGCCATGGCCAAAGCGATCGAACTGGCGTGTCAGTTCGATCGCGTCGTCGAAGGCGAGCTTGGTTCCCGAGCCGATGGCGAAATGCGCCGTATGGGCGGCATCGCCCATCAGCACGACCTGCGAACGGCCGTTGAAATGACTCCAGTTGCCGCAGATCAACCGGTTGAAGTTGAGCCAGGCGGATCCGCGCATGTGGCGCGCATTGGTCATCAATTTCGCGCCGTCCAGCACCTCGGCAAAGACGCCCTCGCAGAAAGTGATGGAGCCCTGCTGATCCAGTTCGCCAAGTCCGTGCTTTTCGTAAGCCTCTTCTGTCGTTTCAACAATGAAGGTCGATGTCGTGTCGTCGAACCTGTAGATGTGTGCCTGGAACCAGCCGTGCTCGGTCTTGCGAAAATCGAAGGTGAAGGCGTCATACGCCTTGTGTGTGCCAAGCCAGATGTAGCGATTGGGCCGGACGACGAGATCGGGTTCGAAGGCCTCCTTGTAGCGTTCGCGGATGCGTGAATTGATCCCGTCTGCTGCGATGATGAGGTCTGCATCGGGAAATTCGAGATCGCTGTCCACGTCGCGCTCGAATACCAGTTCAACACCCAGCGCCTCGCAGCGCTTCTGCAGGATGTTCAGTAGCCGCTTGCGACCTATCCCGACAAAACCGTGACCGCTGGTACGAATGCGTCGTCCCTTGAACAGCAGCTCGATGTCGTCCCAGTGGTTGAAGGCGTCTTGCACCTCCCGAGCCGTTTCCGGATCCCAGGCGCGCATGGCCTCCATCATCGCATCGGAAAAGACAACACCCCAGCCGAAGGTGTCGTATGGGCGGTTGCGTTCGATAACGGTGATGATGTGCGTCGGATGTCGTGCTTTCATGAGGAGCGCGAAATAGAGACCGGCTGGCCCCCCGCCTATGCACACAATGCGCATGTCCACATCTCCCGATATTATTTGAAATTTAAAATAATTCAGGGCAGGCGGATGTCAAGCGCGGAGCCGTTCCACCGGCCCACTTGTCGGGACGCTTCAAGTCTGGAATTTTGAGCCTTCAAGCGAATGAGGGATTCGAGGAGAGGCAAGCAATGGTGGATGTGGCTGATGTGGAGGCCATGGTTCGCGCCGTGCCGGCGGATCGCAAGCCGGAATTGCGCCTGTGGCTGCGCATGCTCTCCTGCGCCAATCTCATCAGCGCGGACGTTCGCCAGCGTTTGCGCAGCAGCTACGGGCTCACTCTGCCTCAGTTTGATCTGATGGCACAGCTTTATCGCGAGCCGGAAGGCCTGCGCCTGTCCGATCTGTCCCGGCGCATGATGGTTTCAAACGGCAATCTCACCGGCATTGTCGAGCGACTGGCGGAGGAGCGGCTGCTGACGCGCGAGGCGATGCCCACCGATCGCCGCGCCTTCGTCGTCTGCCTGACGGAGACTGGCCGCGCAGAATTCGCAAAGGTAGCCAATGCGCATGAAAAATGGATCAAGAATCTCTTCGCTGAAATGGACGAGCACACGCTCGCGAGCCTCACACGGGATCTCGGCCTCCTGAAGGCGTCGGTGCAGCAGGGCGTGGAACCTTAAGTTCCCGATTCAGGAATTCGCGGACCGCTGGACAGCCGCGCCGTATCGCGCGGCGGGTCTCTTTGACACCTTGTTCGGTTGCGTGTTTGCCACCCGCCGGCCCCGTATGCTCTTTCGTCAGTAACGGGAACCGGCCACTCCCTGGATCACAACCCCGATTCTGTGCCATCGGCGCCGACGGGGAACAGGCTGCGTCGTCATTTAGGTTTCGTGGACAAAGGTTGACGTGAGACTCGGAGATTGATTCAAGGCTTCTTTTTGGAGGAATCCTTGGGCGAGCGGATTGGTCTGACGGACGACGAGTGGGCTGTGATCGGGCCTTTGTTGCCTGCCGAG
>JAIUNP010000383.1 GCA_020161975.1 Pseudomonadota bacterium | reverse complement strand
AGGCTGTAGGCAGCCCAACCGGCCATCGGCACATCGTCGTAACCGACGATCGAGACATCCTCCGGCACGCGAAGCTGCATGCGATGCACCAATTCGTCCATCACCGCGAAAGCCATGTGATCATTGCCGACGAAGATGGCATCCGGCCTCTCCGACCCGGAACACATCGCACGCGCCACTTCTGCCGCCCGTTCGCGGGAATATTCACCATCCACCACCGCAAAAGGTTCGAGCCCCGCTGCCGCAAGCCCCTCGCGAAATCCCTCGGCGCGGTCACGCCCGGTGGAAGACCCCTGCCAGCCCATGATATGCGCGATGCGCCTGTGCCCGCCGGCAATCAGGAATTCCGCGACGCGCCGCCCACCGAGACGATTGTCCGAGGTGACTTCGCTGAGGCGCGGATCGTTCTGGCCCCGGTTGAACATCACAACAGGAATTCCAGCCGCCTGACAGCGTGTGGTCAGGTCGTTCGTCATAGCGACCGAGGCTGTGATGATGCCATCCACCTGATAATCCAGCAATTCGTCGAGCACCTTGCCGACATTGTCGGCTGCGTTCTCCGCCATGAAGATGAGGATGTGGTAGCCACGGTCCTGAAGGGCGCTCGAAAGACGCTCCAGCGCCACCGGATAGAACTGGTTTTCAAGATAGGCGACCACCAGACCGATGATGCGGCTGCGACCGGTGATCATCGCTCGCGCCAGAATATTCGGTCGATAACCGAGGCGCTCGGCCGCCGCACGCACCTTTGCGGCCGTTTTTGGCGAGGCCGACGCGCCCGGCGTGAAGACGCGCGACACGGCCGATTGCGACACCCCGGCCAGCCGCGCAACATCCGCGCTGGTGACTTTTTCAAGGAGACGAGAACCACTCATTCCGCTGTCCAGCCTCCATCGATGATGAGATGCGTGCCGGTCATCAGCGCCGAGGCATCGGATGCGAGAAACACGATGGGGCCCATCAAGTCCTCGATTTCACCGACCCGCCCGAGCTTGATCTTCGAGAGGATCCACGCCTTCCGTTCGGGGATGGCGAGCGTCTGTTCGGCCAGTGGCGTTCGAATGAACGTGGGGCAGAGCGTGTTCACCCGAATGCCATGCGTCGCCCATTCCAGCGCCATGGCCTTGGTCATGCCCTCAAGTGCATGCTTGTTCGCACAATAGACAGCGCGATCCGGCCCGCCGATGTGGCCCATCTGCGATGAGATTTGAATGAGCGATCCCGGCTTTTTGGCCGCGATCAGTCCGCGCGCCACCTCACGGGTCAGAAAATAGGCCGCGCGCAGGTTGAGAGCCATCGCGGCATCGTAATCCTCGGGCGTGGTCTGGAGCGCCGGTGCATGCCGCGCGATACCAGCAGAATTCACTAGCACATCGAAGGGGCCTGCCGCCGCGACAAAGTCAGCCGTGGCGGCAAGATCGGTAATATCCAGCGCTTCTGCATCTGCCAGACCGCCCGCCGCGCGGATGGCGCTGGCTGCGGCCTGAAGCTCTTCGTCCCGCCGCGCCACGAGGGTCACCGCCGCCCCGGCTTCGGCGAGCGCCGCCGCTGCGCCAAGCCCGATGCCGGACGATGCGCCGGTGACGAGCGCACGTCGTCCCTCAAGCCGGAAGGAGGGCGTCCGCGGGAGTGAAACCGGGCTTGTCATTCTGCCGCCACACCGTAGGGCACGTTCCGGCGGCCATAGCGCCGCACGCGCATGTTGCATTGCTCGGCATGGCCGACGAACCCTTCGAGCATGCAGAGCCGCGAGCCATACGCGCCAACAAGCGATGCCGCCTCATCCGTGGTCACACGTTGGTAGCTGTGCGTCTTGAGGAACTTGCCGACCCAAAGCCCTCCCGTGTAGCGCCCTGCGCGCCGGGTGGGCAGGGTGTGGTTGGTGCCGATGACCTTGTCGCCATTCGCCACATTGGTGCGTGCCCCGAGAAACAGCGCACCATAGGAACGCATGTTCTCAAGATACCAGTCGTCGCGGTCGGTCATCACCTGCACATGCTCATAGGCCATGTCATTTGCGACCTGGAGCATCTCGTCATGTGTATCGCAGAGAATCACATCGCCGTAGTCGCGCCAACTGATGGCGGCGGTCTCGGCCGTGGGAAGGATCTTCAGGAGCCGTTCCACCTCAGCGATCGTGCCCTCGGCAAGTCTGCGCGAACGGGTGATGAGGCAGGCCGGCGAGTTATAGCCATGCTCAGCCTGCCCGAGAAGGTCGGTCGCGCAGAGTTCCGCATCGACGGTGTCATCGGCGATCACCATGGTCTCGGTCGGACCGGCGAAAAGGTCAATGCCGACGCGACCGTAGAGCTGGCGCTTGGCTTCCGCCACGAACGCATTGCCGGGGCCGACGAGCATATCCACCGGCCGGATCGTCTCGGTGCCCAGCGCCATGGCCCCCACGGCCTGAATGCCACCGAGCACATAGATTTCATGCGCTCCGCCCATGTGCATCGCAGAAACGATGGCGGGATGCGGCTCGCCATTGACCGGCGGGGCTGAGGCGATGATGCGCGGGACACCCGCGACCGAGGCCGTGAGCACCGACATATGCGCGGAAGCGACCATCGGGAACTTGCCGCCCGGCACATAGCAGCCGACCGACTGCACCGGTATGTTCCGATGCCCGAGGATCACGCCGGGCAGCGTTTCCACCTCGATGTCCTGCATACTCGCGCGCTGCGCCTCGGCGAAGCGGCGAATCTGCGCCTGCGCAAAGCGGATGTCCTCCATATCACGGTGGCTCACCTTGGCCATTGCCGCCTCAATCTCGGACGCCGTGAGCCGGAAGGCCGGCGGCGCGTAGCGGTCGAATTTCAGCGCAAGATCACGCACGGCAGCGTCACCCCGCGTTTCGATGTCCTTTAGAATGGCCTCAACGGTTGCGCGGACCTTGGCATCGTCTTCAGCACGCGCTTGCGCTGGCTTGCCGGACTTGAGGGGGGTGATCGCCATGAATCGCTCCTGGAGTGCCTGTCCTCAGAGGGTGTTTTCCGGCAGGGCCGGAGGAATGCGCTCGCCGCGATCGAAGGCTTCCCAGCCCTCGCCCGCAAAGACATCGCGCCCGAGCTGTGCCAGCACCGCGGCGAAATCAACGAAAACCGGATTGTCGGCGATACGACCATCAGCGACCCGCCAGAAATCCATGTAGGGAATGGCGACGCGCCGACCGCTGGGCGGAATACCCATGAAGGCGCCGAAATGGGTGGCCTCGGTCATGGCCTGCCCCCCAGGCGCTGGCCGGTGGTGGCATCAAAAATGTGGCAGATACCCGCCGGCACGCGGGCAGAAAGCGTTGCGCCGATCCCGGCCTGGAAATCCTTGGGGGTCTTGACTGCCGCAAAGGCCCCTCCTCCAAGTTGCAGCGTAACCATCGATGAATCGCCCAGCAGTTCCATCGAATAGACCGGCGCAGTGATTTCACCCGTGGTGGCCACCTGCGCATCCTCGGCACGGAAGCCGAGCGTCACGGCTCCGTCGGGCGCTGAAAGGCCCGGAACCGTGATTCCCGATGCGGAGAAGGTGCCCCCTTGCATGGTGCCGGGAATGAGATTCATCGCCGGATTGCCGATAAAGGAAGCGACGAAGGTATTTGCGGGCCGATCATAGATCTGAAGCGGCGTGCCGACCTGCTGCACCTCGCCTCTGCTCATCACGACCACCCGATCCGCCAGCGTCATCGCCTCGATCTGATCGTGGGTCACATAGATGG
>JAIUNP010000382.1 GCA_020161975.1 Pseudomonadota bacterium | reverse complement strand
CAGGCGCAGGCCGGTCGGGTCCTCGATGGCAACAGGCGCGCCGGGTGGCACCAGCGCGTGCATGAGCGTGTAGACGGCGCTGTAGCCACCATCCATCGCGAGAAAGGCGCTGGCATCATAAGGCCAGGTTTGGCGCACGATGCGTTCGAGCGCGGGCAGGATCCGCACCCGTTCGTAGCTGTTCAGGCCTTCGGCTCGCGCACCGTGGGCAAGCGCCTGTGTCAAGTCTGGCAACAGCGCGGGATCGGGCGTCGCAAAGCTGAGATTCAGCCCGCTCGCCGTGGGAGAAAAGCCCCGCAGGAACCGCGCCGGCCGGGGCGAGAAGCTGTTGCCGATGATAAAGGAGCCGTGTCGGCCGCGGCCGCTGATGATCTTGTGCCGGCGGAGCGTTGCCCAGGCCTGCGAAATGGTCGCTGGGCTTACGGACAATGCATAGGCAAGATCGCGCACCGTTGGCAATTTGCTGCCGACGGGGAGCGCGCCGGTTCGCACCAGCGCCGCCGTTTCCTGGGCAATGCCGGCGCGCGTGACATTGCCCAGTCGGCTGGCAAACCAGCGCGCATCGTAGGGTCCGGACACGGTGGCTCCCCTCAAACTTTAAATGTTCAGTAACGTAATAACATTTGCGCGGGCCATTTTCCATGGCTACCGTGCCTTTAGACTTTAGATCAATAAGGTGCTGATGTGACTGTAACGCTCCGGATTGCCACGCGCGACTGGGACTATCTGACGCCACTTCTGCTCGGTGACATCACGTCGAAACATCTGGACCTGAAGATCACCCGGGTCAGTACACTGCTCAATGACCTGCCGGGATCGAGCGAATTCGATGCAGCGGAAATGTCGTTCAGCCGCTATTCCTCGGCGATGGCGGGCGGGCAGGGTGATGTCATCGGCATCCCGTGCTTCATCATGCGCGGCTTCCGGCATCGCTGCATCATCACCACCGAGGAAAGCCCGCTCGAAACGCTGGCCGATCTCAAGGGCAAGCGCATCGGTGTTACCGGCTGGCGGGATTCCGGAAACACCTGGACACGGGCCGCGTTGCGCCGCGCCGGTGTCGGGGTGGAGGATGCCTTCTGGCTCGCGGGCCGGCTGACGGCGGAGCATCCGATCACCGACCGGCTCGATGGGTTCGGGCGTCCGGGCCGCATCGAGAGTGACCCCGCAGAACGTCCGATGATGGACATGCTCAGGAACGGCGATCTCGACGCCGTGTTCACGCCCTTCATGCCGAATGGCTATTTCGCGAACGGCTCTGGCTTCCGGCAGGTCGTGCGCGATTTCCGCGCGGCTGAGGCGGCCTATTACGCGGATGTCGGTTACGTGCCGGCCCATCACCTTGTCGGCATCAAGGCCGACATTGCGCGAGCCAATCCCTGGATCGTCGAGGAACTGACCCGGCTGATCGACGAAAGCCAGGTGATGTGGACCGCCAAGCGCCGCAAATATGCCGAGACCTCGCCATTCGTGCTGGAGGAACTCATCTATGCGGCACGGATGCTCAAGCCCGACTGGAATGACAGCGGGCGCGAACAGAACCGTGCCATGATCGCCGGATTTGCCGAGGAACTGCATGTTCAGGGCATTTTGCGGACCCCGATTAGCGTCGAACAACTGTTCCCTGGACTTGCCGCCTGACCATGCCACCGGCGGTCGCCCGACCGCTGACCAACCCCTGTCGATCTGAAGGAGATTGCCCATGAAGACCAAGGCTCTCGTCATTGCCGCGCTGACAGCGTTCAGCATTCCCGTCGCGCTGGCGCAAACCGTTCCGGCGCAAAAGACCGACGAGGCGCTGCGGGCCAAACTGCCGGAGGACATCCGCAAGGCCGGGAAGATGGTCGCTGTCAACAACGGCTCCTTTCCTCCCTATGAAATCGTCACCGGCACGGAACTGACCGGGGCGACCAAGGATCTTTCCGATGCCATCGGCCAGATCCTCGGCGTCAAGATCGACCATGCTACCGTCGCCGGCCTGCCGGCGCTGCTGAGCGGCATCAACTCGGGCCGCTATCAGTTCGCCATGGGCCCCGTGGGTGATTACCCTGACCGCCAGAAGTCCAACGATTTCGTCGACTGGGCTCGGGAGTATGTCGTTTTCGCAGTCGAAAAGGGCAATCCGAAGGGCATCAAGTCGCTGGAGACCACCTGCGGTGCGCGCGTGTCCGTGATGGCGGGCGGCTCGGCGGAAAAGGTGATCAAGGAGTATTCCGGCAAATGCTCCGCGGCGGGCAAGCCGGCGGTCGAGGTGCAGTCCTATACCGATCAGCCGAGTTCGATCCTCGCTGTCCGCTCGAAGCGGGCCGACGCCTTCTTCTCCTCGCAGGCGCCGCTCAGCTACTTCGTGCAGCAGTCGAACGGACAGCTTGAACTGACCGGCATCGGCCTCTCGAACGGCTTCAAGGACATTTATCAGGGCGCCGTGGTGCCGAAGGGCTCGCCACTGGCCGAGGTGCTGCGCGATGCCTTCAACCAGCTCATCGCCAACGGCACCTATGGCACGATCATGAAGAAGTGGGGCCTTGAGAACAATCTCATCAAGCAGGCCGGTATCAATCAGGGCCAGTAAGCCCGAAAGACAGCGAGGACGACGCGATGTCGCAATCTGCGCCAACGGAAGCGGCAGGGGTTTTGCGCCTGCCGGAAGATGATCTGCGCGATGTGCGGCGCGCTCATGCGCCCTTTCCCTTCGACCGGGTGGCTCTCTGGGCCATTACGATCGCCATTCTGGGGGGCTTTTTCTATATCTGCGCCATCAACCCCAACTTCGGCTGGCCGGTTGTTGCGCAGTATTTCTTCGATCCGACGGTGCTGAAGGGCCTCAGCGTCTCGCTGGGCCTGACGGTTGTGGCGATGGTGCTGGGCACTGCGCTCGGCCTCATCGTTGCGGTGGCGCGCATGTCAAAGGATCGGCTGGCAACCTCGCTTGCGGGGCTCTTCATCTGGTTTTTCCGGGGAGCGCCCCTGCTGGTGCAACTGATCTTCTGGTACAACCTCTCGACGCTGTTTCCGAAGATCTCGATTGCAATTCCCTTTGGGCCAACGCTGGCAAGCTGGGACACCAACAGCCTGATCACGCCGTTGACCGCGGCCATCATCGGCCTGTCGCTGAACGAGGCCGCACTCATGGCGGAAATCATTCGCGGCGGCCTTCTCTCGGTGGACAAGGGGCAGATGGAGACGGCGCAGGCCTTCGGCATGACCCGCAACCGCGCGCTGCGCCGCATCATCATTCCGCAGGCGATGAAGTCCATCGTGCCGCCGACCGGCAACCAGTTGATCAGCATGATCAAGGCGACTTCCCTTGTCAGCGTCATCGCCATGGCGGACCTGCTTTACTCGGTGCAGTCCATCTACAACCGGACCTTCGAGGTGATCCCGATGCTGCTGGTTGCGGTGTTCTGGTACTTGCTGATCACCTCGGTGCTGAATGTGGTGCAGGGCGCCATCGAGCGTTACTACAACCGCAGCGATCTCAACATCGTGACGGCTGCCAAAAGCGTAGAGGCTTGAGTCATGGAACCGCTCGTCCGTGCCCGCAATGTGCACAAGGCTTTTGGCGATAACCAGGTGTTGCAGGGGATCGACCTTGATGTGATGCCCGGCGAGGTGGTGGTGCTTCTCGGGCCTTCGGGGTCGGGGAAATCGACCTTCCTGCGCTGCGTCAACCCTCTTCAATCGATTGATCAGGGCTCCATCGCGGCCGATGGCG
>JAIUNP010000381.1 GCA_020161975.1 Pseudomonadota bacterium | reverse complement strand
CGGTGATGTCGGCGCCCATTTCGCGCAAGGTCGCGATGAGACCGATGCGCAGCGGGTTCATCATCACGGCCTCCACCGTCACCTCGGAGCCGGGCGTGATCAGCGCCGCGACAATCGGGAAAGCCGCGGACGAGGGATCGGCCGGCACGATGATGTGCTTGGGCTTCAGGTTCGGGCGCCCTTCCAGCGTGATCTTGCGACCATGGGCGCCGTGGGGTTCAACCGTGATGGTCGCGCCGAAATAGGCGAGCAGCTTTTCCGTATGGTCGCGGGTCGCTTCCTTCTCGATCACCACGGACCGGCCCGGCGCGTTGAGCGCAGCCAGCAGCACGGCAGATTTGACCTGCGCTGACGGCACCGGGGTTTCGTATTCAACCGGAACCGGCGCCCGCGCCCCCTCAAGCACCAGCGGCAGGCGATTGCCCTCCGCGCTTTCGAGTGTCCGCACGCCGAGAAGCTTCAGCGGATCGAGAATGCGCCCCATCGGTCGTTTGCGAAGCGAGGCATCGCCATCGAAACGCGCCGTGATCGGATGGCCGCCGACCACGCCCATCATCAGGCGCGAACCGGTGCCGGCATTGCCGAAATCGAGCGTCTCCTTCGGCTGCATCAAGCCGCCGACGCCGACGCCATGGACGCGCCACTCGCCATCGCCGAGCCGCTCCACCGTCGCGCCAAGCGCCCGCGCAGCCTCTGCCGTTCGGATGACATCCTCGCCCTCCAGCAGGCCGGACACGCGCGTCTCCCCCACGGCCAGCAGACCGAAGATCAGGCTGCGGTGCGAGATCGATTTGTCGCCGGGCACCCGGACGCTGCCCTTAAGGGCGCCGGAGGCGGAAGCGGTAAGTGGCTGGACAGGGGCGGAATGCGAGGACACGGGGCAGTCTCTCCCAGAGATGCAAAAGGCAAGGGCGGCAGAACCGCAGTGAGCTATCATGCCGGACCGTCTGCGTCAGCCCGCCCGGGCACACTTTCTTGCATTCAGGATTTGACATCGCGGCGATCCGCGACTAACCGGCAAATCCACCTTGAACCGACAGGATAAAGAACGTGGCCAAGCCAGAACTCGGCATGAAACGCCTGTGCCTCAGCTGCGGCGCAAAGTTTTACGATCTGAATCGCGCTCCGATCCTTTGCCCGAAGTGCGGCGCGCAATTCCAGGTCCAGCAACTGATGCGTCGTGCGGAGGCCGTGAAGGCCAGCACCGAAGAGGACGATGCCGCCGATGAGACGGCTGCCGAACTCGTGCCATTGGAAGAAGCCGATGGTGCCGCGCCTGAAAAGGATATTCCGGGCGATGACATCGACCTGGGTGAAGATATCGGCGACGACGATGACGACGATACCTTCCTTGAAACCGAGGAAGAAGAGGACGATGGCGACGTGTCCGATCTGATCGGTAGCGATATCGAGGAAGACGAGGAGAACTGACGCTCCCGGTCCATCGGGGAAAAAAGTGCTCGGGGGTGCATGTTCCCCCTTGCATCCCCGGGGATGATGTGACACATGCACCGCTCGCGACGCGGTCTTGCCGCTTCGGGTGTGACGGGCCCAACCGCCGCACCAATGGTTTCGGGGCTATAGCTCAGCTGGGAGAGCGCCTGCATGGCATGCAGGAGGTCAGCGGTTCGATCCCGCTTAGCTCCACCAACCTTTCAGGTTGAAGAGTTTATCCAGAAAAATCAATTCGCTATCCGAAGCGCGATTTTCCGCGCAGTCCGGTTCCCGCCCCGTTTACGGCCTTCCAGATTTGCAAGGGCGCACCGGGGCACATACTTCCAAATGATCGCGCTGATACCTTGGCGTTTCATCTGTGCGTAGGGCCCATGTGCCGGGGTACGATTCGCCATCGCCGCGAATGTCGGTTGGTATTCGGGCGGCAGATGCGCGAACGGGTCCGATCCCGATGAACATCCCAAAAAAATCCGATCACGAGTTTGGGTCGACCGCAACCTTGTGCCGGCCTGACCCCAGCCGCAATCTGATCAACGACCGTTCGATCCGACCGACAGCTCCGGAGCGCGGCTTGAACCCTCGCAGAATCTGTCCAGGCATCGGAGGGCAGGTATTCCACTTTCACCGGACTGGCCGCGCTGCCCCCGATCGCTGTCAGGGCGACGCTGTGATCCATCCCGTCTGTTCGTCGTAGCGAAACGCTGTGCCGTACCATCGGCTGAGGCGCGTCAGATCTTCGGTAATCGCACGCCCCTCGTCAGCCGATGCAATGGCAGGCAACCCGCGGTCGGATGGGCGGGGGCGAGACAGATCGAGATCGATCGGAACCAGATTGACACGGGGCCTGCCACCCTCGAAATCGCAAACTGCCACGATCGAACGTGAAAAACGCGGCTCGGCATAAAAGCCCTGCTTGCGGCCCTGTTCATCGTGAATGCGCGACATATGCAAGTCGGAGGGCAGCGAGTCGCGTGTGAACCCATAGGCCTCGTACATCTCCGGAGTCATGCGGGTTTCGGCAGCCTCGAACTCCATCAACAGGCTGTTGAGCGAATAGAAAATCGGTGCGTCCCGGTAAAAATCAATGCCGCGCAGCATATGTGCCCCATGGCACAGCACCGCCGAGGCCCCGGCCTCCACGGCAAGACGGCAGAATTCCTCGACGAACGGTGCTGCCCGTTCGGAATACCAGTTCTCGTCGCATCCTTCGTGCGTGTGCACCGAAACCAGCACGCACTCTGCCCGGTTCGCTGCATCACGCACATTGGCGAGGATCGCCTTGCGATCTTTCTCATTGGAAAAATAGCGGACGCCTGCCTTTATACCGCGTTCAATCTGGAGGTTGCCCTCAAAGAACGAGCCGAACCCGAACTTGTCCGGTCCCGGATCTTTCACGACCTCGACGCGAAGAACTTCCTTCCGGCTCTCCGCGATGCCAAGTGTTGCCTCGATCCGCTGCAACTCGGCAAAATCCTTGTCCGGCAGCACATAGGCCCGGCCCCAGCGCAAGGGGTTGAGGCCGGGACGGGCGGGTATGCCGGTGCCGGGCGAACTCGCGGCAAATTCCGCCGAGCGCGTCGTCGACATCGAGACGAGTCCGATCCTTCCTTTTGGCGTATCGCGGAACCGCGCCGCGCGCGCCTCCTCAAGGCTGCGCCCGATGCCACTCGGGATGACGCCGCGGGCCTCGCAGGCCTCGATGGTATCGACAACGCCCTGCGCGCCGAAATCTCCGGTATGATTGTTGGCGAACGAAATCAGGTTCAGCCCGATCGATGTCATCTCGTCGATCGCGTTCGGGCCGACTGCGGTGATGAACCGGCGCGGCGCGGGCGGCGTGGTGCGTGCGGGACAGCAGAATTCGGCATTGGCAAAGGCGCCATCGGCATCGCCAAGGATCTTCAAAAGGGCCGGGTCAATCCTGTTGGCAAGATTGCCGCCTGAAAACAGGGCATCACCGCAGGCAACGATACGCATCGCGATATCCTCACAGAAGAGGCCGGCACTCGAGAATGCCGGCCGGTTTTTGCATTACTTCTTCAGGGTGAGGCCGGCTTCCTGAAGCAACGTGCCAAACTCGGTGAAATCATCATCGGCGCGCTTGCGCATGCCTTCCAGCGTTTCGCTGCCGGGTATGAGGCCGAACTTGATCAGACGATCCCGAACATCAGGCATGGTCAGTATCTCGTTCAGAAGTTTTGCCCAGTTCTGCTTCATTGAATCCGGAGCGGCCCAATGAATGGTGACGGTGTGCCAACTGCGCGGCGCGATAGCCG
>JAIUNP010000380.1 GCA_020161975.1 Pseudomonadota bacterium | reverse complement strand
ACGGCGGGGGTGGACCCGAAGATCATGGGCATCGGCCCGGTGCCGGCCATTCGCGCGGCCTGCGCCACCGCCGGCATCCGCGTCGAGGATGTCGACCGCATCGAGATCAACGAGGCATTCGGCGCGCAGGCGATGGCCTGCTCGCGCGCGCTCCGGCTCGATGAGGACCGCTTCAACGTCAACGGCGGCGCCATCGCCATCGGCCATCCCCTGGGGGCAACCGGTGTGCGGCTCGCGCTCACCGTCTCGCGCGAACTGAAGCGACGCGGCCTGCGCTATGGCATCGCTTCGGCCTGCATCGGCGGCGGTCAAGGCATCGCCATGCTTCTCGAAAATCCCGATCATTGAGGCTGCCATGTTCACCAATCGCCGCACGGTTCGCATCGAATGGGGAGATTGTGACCCCGCCGAGATCGTTTTTTATCCGCGCTACTTCGCCTTCTTCGATGCGTCGACCCAGGCGCTGTTCGAGGCCGCCGGCTTTCCGAAATACGAGATGAGAAAGCGCTTCGGCGTCGTCGGCTATCCGATGCTGGAAACCTCATCGAAGTTCATGATCCCCTCGCGTTTTGGCGAGGACATCGTGATTGAAACGACGATTTCCGATTTCGGACGCTCCAGTTTTTCCATCCGTCATCGCGTGCTGAAGGGCGAGGCCGTCGCCATCGAAGCCAGCGAGAAGCGCGCGATGGTGCATGTGGATCCGGTGACAGGAAAGCTCAAATCCTGCCCCATTCCGCCCGAAATTCTGGCCGTTTTCAACGCCAGAGCCAGTGCCTGACATAACGCGTCCTATGGGAGGAACCATGACGAAGCTGACCCGCCGCGCCGGATTGATTGGCGCAACCCTGCTGGCCGCCACCGCGCTGACCCCCGCGCTGGCCCAGACCGCCGACATCACCGTCGGCGTGACGATTTCGAGCACCGGTTCTGCCGCCGCGCTCGGTGTGCCGCAGAAGAACTCGGTCGAGTTTCTGCCCAAGGAACTTGGCGGTGCCAAGGTGAACCTGATCGTGCTTGATGACGGGGGCGACCCCACCGCCGCCACCACCAACGCCCGCCGTCTCGTGACCGAAAACAAGGTGGACGTGCTGATCGGCTCCTCGATCACGCCGACCGGCATCGCGGTGTCCAATGTCGCCGCCGAAGCCGGCGTGCCGCATTTCAGCCTCGCCCCCATGCCCGTGACGCCCGAGCGGGCGAAATGGACTGTGGTGATGCCGCAGCCCGTGCCGCTGATGGCCAAGGTCATCTTCAACCACATGAAGAATTCCGGCGCGAAAACCGTCGGCATGATCGGCTTTTCCGATTCCTGGGGCGATCTCTGGGCCAAAGAGTTCGAGGCGAACGGCAAGCCGCTCGGCCTCTCCATGGTGGCTGACGAGCGCTTTGCCCGCGCCGATACCTCGGTGGCCGGCCAGGCGCTGAAGCTGGTTGCGGCCAAGCCGGATGTCGTGCTGGTGGCAGCCTCCGGCACCGGCGCCGCCCTGCCGCAGATTGCCCTGCGCGAGCGCGGCTTCACCGGCAAGATCTACCAGACGCACGGCGCCGTTTCGAAGGACTTCATCCGCATTGCCGGCAAATCGGCGGAAGGCGCGCTGCTTGCCTCCGGCCCGGTCATCGCGGCTGAGGGCTTGCCCGACAGTTCCCTCGTGAAGAAGCCTGCCATGGCCTATGTCACTGCCTATGAAGGCAAATACGGCAAGGATACGCGCACGCAGTTCGGCGCGCATATCTTCGACGCTTTCGAGATCCTGAAGCGCGTCACTCCGCCGGCGCTGAAGGAAGCCAAGCCCGGCACACCGGAGTTCCGCGAAGCGATCCGCAAGGCGCTGCTGAGCGAGAAGGAAATGGCCGCGAGCCAGGGCGTCTACAACTTCACCGAAACCGACCGTTACGGCGTCGATGACCGCGCCCGTGTGCTCATCACGGTGAAGGATGGCGCGTTCGTCGTGGTGCCGTAAGGGCATCGCCCGGTCATTCCTGCGCAAGCGGGAATGACATTCCACGGCTCACTAGACGTGATGGTCCGCGCAGGCGGACCATCCACGCTTTGCCTTCGACGCCTGTTTTAGTTCCGCACAAGACAGGCGGCAAAAAACCCGTCCGTGCCGCTGCGGGCCGGGCTGAGCAAAAGCCCCTGCCCGCTGATGTCGGTGCGCTTTGCCAGCGCAGCCAACCCTGCCGCGCCCGCAAATTCCGCCGGCGGCACCACGCGGAAACCCTTGTGGCGCGCAAGGAACGCCTTGATCTGCGCACCGTTCTCCTCATCAAGAACGGAACAGGTGATGTAGACGAGCCGCCCGCCCGGCTTCACGCATGCGGCAGCAAGGTCGAGCACCTCCGCCTGTTCCTTCATCCGCTGATCAAGACTGCCCGGACGCATCCGCCATTTCGCATCCGGGTTGCGCCGCCAGGTGCCGGTGCCCGTACAGGGCGCATCCACAAGCACCAGGTCCATTTTGCCGGAAAGACCGTCGATCTTCGGTGCACGGGCGGTGGGTGTTTTCACCTGCACATTGCGCACGCCGGCCCGCTCCAGCCGCTCATGAATGTTCCTGAGGCGGCGGGCATCGTTGTCGGTGGCGAAAATCTGGCCCTTGTTGTTCATCGCTGCGGCGAGCGCCAAGGTCTTGCCGCCACCGCCGGCGCAGAGGTCGAGCACCTGCTCGCCGGGTTGCGCATTGGCGAGGCGTGCGACCAGTTGCGAGCCTTCGTCCTGCACTTCGACCGCACCCTTGATGAAGGCCGGCTCGGCCTGAACATAGGGTACGCGCCCGTCCTCGCGCGGCAGCAGGCGCAAGCCGTCGGGCGACAGTGGCGTCGGCTCGGGCTGAAGGTGGCCGATTGCTTCCATGATCTGCGGGCGGATGGCCTTGAGCGCATTGACGCGAAGATCGAGCGGCGCACGGGCCGCCAGTGCCGAAATCTCTACCCCGCGCGCCTCACCGAATGCGCGGGCAAAATAAGGGTCGAGCCATTCGGGGTAATCAGCAGCAACATGTGCCGGCGCGCCGGAAAGCGTGGCGGTGTCGAGCCGCGCCAGCTCTTCTGCGGAAAGGGCGGGCGCCGCATAGCGGTCCACGCCGAACAACGCGGCGATTCCCGCCGTGTCGAGCCCGCGCATCAGCCGCAACATACCGATGACGGCGGCACGCGGCGTTTCGGCCCCCATCAGCCATTGTGCGGAGGCCTTGCGGCGCAGCGTGTCATAAACCAGATTGGCGACATTGGCCCGGTCGCCGGAGCCGGCAAAGCGGTGGGCCTTACCCCAATCGCGGATGGCGTCCGCCGTGGGCCGGCGATTCTGTTCGATATCGGCCAGAACCTCGATGGCAGCGGCAATACGGGCGGCGGGGGTCATGAGGTCAGCTTTCCGGGGTCTGCTTCCTGCGCATGGCAAGTATGGCGAAATGGTGATGCAAAACACTGCATCTTTAAGGATTGGTCACGTCCTTGCCTTATTTCAGGTGAAAGCGGAACCCGCTTTATTGATACCAAAAGGAAAGCCTCCCATGACCCGCCTCGTCAACCTCGTTGTTGCCGCCGCTTTCGCCGCCTCGCTGGCCGCTTGCGCCACGCCGCCGGCGCCGCAGGCCGACTATACGCCTCCGGCCCGCAAGCTGGACGCCAAGACCCAGCTTGAGACCGGCCGCACGCGCTGATCGACGGTTCTGCCAAGCAAAATGCCCGGGTGAACGCCCGGGCATTTTTATTTGGGTGGGGCGTCAA
>JAIUNP010000379.1 GCA_020161975.1 Pseudomonadota bacterium | reverse complement strand
GGTTGATAGCTGGCCCGCCGTTCGGGCGTCGATGCGGCTGTCTCCGGTTCTCCGGCCGCTACAGTCTCGCTGTCATCGACCGGTGCTTTCGTTACAGCGGATGTCGCAGGCCGGGGCGCGACAGGCGCGGCAGCGCGTCGGGGAAGGGTAGGCGGCAGGGGCACGTTCGCCCGCTTGAAGGGCGCGGGCTGCGCCTCGTCTTCCACTGCCTCCGTTTCAACCGGTGCGGGCTTCGGCGCCACGGGCTGGAAAAAATTCCAGATGGACGGCTGGCGGCTCGCAGGCTGTTCCTGTGGCAGCAGTTGCAACGCCGAATCCTGCGCCTGTGCCGGGCCGGAGTGGCCACCGATGGCTGACATGGCGAGCACAACCATGGACATTGCGCGCAGGACAGATTTCAGCAAGCGCAGGCTCCACTCTGGATCGGACGGCGGCATCTGAAGGCCAATTGCAGCCAAATCAAGGCGGAGCCACGCTTCCACCTTGAAGGTGCGCCTCAGGTCAGGCTTGCGCAGAAGCGCTGGATGCGCCGGCAGGCTTCCTCCAGCTTGTCGTTGGAGGTGGCGTAGGAGACGCGGAAGCTGTCGCCGAAGCCGAAGGACGAGCCATGGACCGTGGCGACGCCCTCGGTCTTGAGCAGTTCCATCACAAAAGTCTCGTCCGTATCGATGATCTTGCCTTCCGGCGTCTTCTTGCCGATGAGCGCCTTCATCGAGGGATAGACATAGAATGCGCCTTCGGGCGTGGCACATTTGATGCCGCGTGCCTGGTTGAGCATCGAGACAACGAGATTGCGCCGCTCCTCGAACACCTTCTTCGATTCGCGGATGAAATCCTGGGGGCCGTTCAAGGCTTCCACGGCGGCCCATTGGGCGATGGAGCAGGCCCCCGAGGTCTGCTGGCCCTGGATCATGTCCATGGCCTTGATCAGCGCTTCGGGACCGGCGGCATAACCGATGCGCCAGCCGGTCATGGCATAGGCTTTCGAGACGCCGTTCATGGTCAGCGTTCGGTCATAGAGTTTCGGCTCGACCTGCGCCGGCGTCGTGAACACGAAGTCGCCAAAGGTCAGGTGCTCATACATGTCATCGGTCAGCACCCAGACTTGCGGATGCTTGAGCAGAACGTCGGTCAGCGCCTTGAGTTCGGTGCGCGTATAGGCCCCGCCCGTCGGGTTCGACGGTGAGTTGAACACGAGCCACTTGGTCTTGGGCGTGATCGCGGCCTCAAGTTCGGCAGGCTGAAGCTTGTACTGGTTCTCTTCCTTCGTCGTCACGGTCACGGGCTTGCCGCCGCAAAGCGCGACCATTTCCGGATAACTGACCCAGTAGGGCGCCGGAATGACAACCTCGTCGCCGGGGTTCATGGTGGCCATGAAGGCGTTGAACAGGATCTGCTTGCCACCCGTGCCGACGATGACCTGGCCCGGCTTGTAGTCGAGCCCGTTTTCGCGCTTATACTTGGCGCAGATCGCCTCGCGCAGCTGCGGAATACCGGCAACGGGGGTGTACTTGGTCTCGCCACGATTGATGGCAGCAATCGCCGCATCCTTGATGTTCTGCGGCGTATCGAAATCCGGCTCGCCGACGGACAGTGAAATCACGTCTTTCCCGGTCGCTTTCAGGTCACGCGCGGCCTGGGTCAGCGCAATGGTGGCTGACGGCTTTACGACACTCAGGACATCGGCAAGAAAGGCCATGACGGAACACTCCGGATTGTGCAAACCTGTCCGGGAACGGACGTTTGCTTCTAGCAAGCCTGTCCGAGGCATCAAGAACTTTTGGCATGGGCGCCCCCGTGCCTACGGTAAAGAGGCAGAATGATGAACGCTGACTGGACCAGACGCCACCTTCTCGCAGGGGCTGGCGCCCTGCTTGCGACCGCGCGGGCTGCATGGGCACAGACCTTCCCGACAAAGCCCGTTCGCATCGTGGTTCCCTATCCGCCGGGCGGGCCGACCGATGCGCTTGCCCGGATCGTCGCCAATGAGATCCAGAGTGATCTCGGCCAGTCGGTCATCGTCGAGAACAAGCCGGGCGGCTCGGGTTCCATCGGCACGCGCGGTGTCGCCAAGGGCGAGGCCGATGGCTACACCCTCGTTCTGGGCAACAACCAGACGCATGTGAACAACAAGTTCCTGATCAAGGACGCCGACTACGATCCGGTGAAGGATTTTGCACCGGTCGCCGGCCTGGCTGATCTTCAACATGTTCTGGTGGTGCGCAACGACCTGCCGGTCAAAACCATTCCCGAACTCATCGCGCTGGCGAAGAAAGACCCCGGCAAGCTCAACTACGGCTCCACCGGTGTCGGCTCCGGTTCGCATCTGGCGATGGAACTGTTCAAGGCCAAGACCGGCACCGACATGACGCATATTCCCTATCAAGGCGCGGGGCCGATGGCGGCAGAGGTGATGGCCGGGCGGATCGATCTCGCCTTTGCGACGCTGCCGAGTGTATTGGGGCAGATCAAGGCCGGCTCAATGCGCGCGATTGCACTGGCGAGCGGGGTGCGCAATCCGCAGTTGCCGGATGTGCCGCTGCTGAAGGAACAGGGGCTTCAGGGGGCCGAGGCTGACAGCTGGCTCGCCCTTTTCGTGCCCGCTGCAACCCCCGCTGCTGTGCAGGAGCGGTTGTCGAAGGCTGTGCTGACGGCCATGGCCAAGCCGCAGTTGGCGGAGGGCGCGGCCAAGCTCGGGTTCGTCCTGTCCGTGCGCGATCCGAAGGCATTCGTCGCCTACCACAATGCGGAAATGGACAAGTGGGAAGCCGTCATCAAGGCCGCCAAGGTCGAGGCTCAATAGGAAAATCCACCATGAAGATGGTCAATGTTGTCGATCACCCGCTGGTTCAGCACAAGCTGAGCCTGATGCGGGACAAGACGCTCTCGACGAAAACCTTCCGTCAGCTCCTGAATGAAATCGGGATGCTGATGGCTTATGAGGTGACGCGCGAACTGCCCCTGCACACGGTCGAGATCGAGACGCCGCTGGCCAGGATGCAGGCGCCGATGATCGACGGCAAGAAGCTGGTGCTGGCGCCGATCCTGCGCGCCGGCCTCGGTTTCGTCGAGGGGATGCTCGACCTTGTACCGAGCGCCCGCGTTGCCCACATCGGACTTTACCGCGACCCCGAAACGCTGGTGGCGGTGGAGTATTATTTCAAGGCGCCGCCCGATGTCGCCGATCGTCTGGTGATCGTGCTCGATCCGATGCTGGCGACCGCCAATTCAGCGATTGCCGCCGTGGAGCGTCTGAAGGAACGGGGCGTGAAGAACATGCGTTTCGTCTGTCTTCTGGCTGCCCGGCAGGGCATCGACAACTTCCATGCGCACCACCCGGATGTGCCGGTTTGGGCCGCAGCAATCGATAGTGAGCTGAATGATCACGGCTATATCGTTCCGGGTCTTGGCGATGCGGGCGACCGGATGTTCGGGACGAAATAAATGGCAGGCGGCGATAACGCCGCCTCCAATGTGCTTTCTGCATCAAAACAAAGGGATAATTGCCTTCGTTGCACGGTTGTCCTACAACTGATGGAAACGGGGGTCGATATGGTTGATAACGGATTTTCGCTGAAGCCGGTGAGCGGAACCCAGAGCCGTACATCAGATCTCGTGCGCATGTTGTCCGAGGATATCCGCTCGGGCCGCATCAAACCCGGCGAGAAGTTGCCGACCGAGCAGGAGATCGTGCGGCTCACCGGTGTGAGCCGAACCGTCGTGCGCGAGGCGGTG
>JAIUNP010000378.1 GCA_020161975.1 Pseudomonadota bacterium | reverse complement strand
ATGTCGGCGAGCAGCGGCGCAACCCGGTCCTTGGCGGACAGAGTAGCCGCGCCCGCCTCGACAGGCCAGGCGATTTGAAGCGCCGGATCGTTCCAGCGAACTGCAGCGTCGCATTGCGGATGGTAGTAATCCGTCACCTTGTAGAACACAGCCGTATCGGGCGTGAGGGTGCAGAACCCGTGCAGGAAACCCGGCGGTACCCAGAGTTGCTGACCGTTCTCCGCTGAAAGCTCCACCGCCACATGCTGTCCGAATGTGGGGGAACCTTTGCGGATATCCACCGCCACATCCAGAATGACCCCGGCCAGCACCCGCACCAGCTTGCCCTGCACGTGGGGTGCCTTCTGGTAATGCAGGCCGCGCACAGTGCCCTGCTCGGCGGACACGGACTGGTTGTCCTGCACGAAGCGATGCTGCCCCGCCACCGTTTCGAAAAGATCGGCCCGGAAGGTCTCGGAAAAATAACCGCGCGCGTCACCATGCCGTAGCGGCGTGATCAGAAGCAGCCCGTTGATGGAAAGCCGTTCGATCTTCATGCCTGCGCTGCCTCAATCAGGACCCGTTCAAGATAGGCGCCATAGCTGCTCTTGCCGAGCGCCTTGGCAAGCGTCGCGAGCTGGCCGGCATCGATGTAGCCCATTTCAAAAGCCACCTCTTCCGGACAGGCAATGCGCATCCCCTGCCGCCGCTCGATGGCAAGGACGAAATTTGTTGCCTCCACCAGCGAATCCGGTGTGCCCGTATCGAGCCAGGCATAGCCTCGCCCCATCTTCTCGACGCAGAGATCGCCGCGGTCGAGATAGGCCTGGTTGACATCGGTAATTTCGTATTCGCCGCGCGCCGAAGGCTTCAGTGCCTTGGCGATGGCAACCACATCCCGATCGTAGAAATAGAGCCCCGTCACGGCCCAGTTCGACTTCGGTTTCAGCGGCTTTTCCTCAATGGAGAGCGCCTTGCCGCTGCTATCGAAGCTGACCACACCGTACCGCTGGCTATCCGGCACATGATAGGCGAACACGGTTGCACCTGTTTCGCGTTTGCGGGCATCGGCCAGCAGGGTCGGCAGCCCCGCTCCGTAGAAAATATTATCGCCGAGAATGAGGGCGCAGCGCTCGCCGGCAATGAAATCCTCGCCGATCACGAAGGCCTGTGCGAGACCGTTCGGCTCGGCCTGCTCGGCATAGCTGAAGGAAACGCCCCAGGCTTCGCCGGTGCCCAGCAACCGCTTGAAGCTTGGCAGGTCATGCGGCGTCGAAATGATCAGGATCTCGCGGATCCCCGCGAGCATCAGCACCGACAGCGGATAATAGATCATCGGCTTGTCGTAGACCGGCATGAGCTGTTTGGAGACCGCCAGCGTGATCGGATGAAGCCGCGTGCCGCTGCCCCCGGCCAGAATGATGCCCTTCATGTCTTTTTATCCTCATCGGCGGCGCGCTGTGCCGCAATTGCATCCATGCAGCGATCAAGCGCATCGCGCCAGTCTGGCAGGGTCACGCCATGCGTTGACGTCAGTCGGCCGCAGTCGAGCCGCGAATTGGCAGGCCTCCGGGCCGGTGTCGGATAGTCTGCGGTCAGGATGGGCCGCACACGGGCCCGCGGCAGTCGGCGCGCGCCGGCACGGGCAAAGATCGCCTCGGCAAACCCCGCCCAGGTCGTAGCCCCCGCGCCGGTCATGTGGAAAATGCCGCGCAGGCGCGGTTCATGCGGGTCGGCAACCAGATTGCGCGCCACCGCAATCACAGCGTCGGCGATATCCGGGGCATAGGTCGGCGCGCCCTGCTGATCGGAGACGACGCCGACCTCATCGCGCGTCTCGGCGAGACGCAGCATGGTGGCGACGAAGTTCTTGCCCGCCGCCGCATAAACCCAGGAGGTGCGCAGAATGGCGTGGTTATCGGTCGCCGCAGCCACCGCGCGCTCGCCAGCAAGCTTTGACTGGCCGTAAACATTGGCCGGCGCCACCGCATCGGTTTCCACATAGGGGACAGGATTCGTTCCATCGAACACATAATCGGTAGAGAGGTGGATGACGGGCACCGCCAGTCGCGCCGCCGCTCTGGCCACCGCACCGGCGCCCGCACCGTTGATGGCGAAGGCGGCTTCCCGTTCCGTCTCGGCAAGATCAACCGCCGTGAAGGCCGCAGCATTCACCACCACATCCGGAGACAGCGCAGCCAGCGCCACGTCAACGCCGTCGGGATGGAGAAGATCGATCTCGGGCCGCCCTGCTGGGATCACCACAACGCCATGCCCTGCTGCCGCCTGAAGCGCGCGCGTGACCTGCCCCGCCCGTCCGGTCACGACCAGGCGCATCAGCGTTCCTCATCCAGCAGAAGTCCCAGTCGTTCCCCTGCATAGACCTTATCGCGCAGGGGCCGCCACCACCATTCATTGGCGAGATACCAGCGGATGGTCTTTTCCAGCCCGGTCTCGAAGGTCTCTTCGGCGCGCCAGCCGAGTTCCGTCTCCAGCCGTGTCGCATCGATTGCATAGCGCATGTCGTGACCGGGCCGGTCGGCCACCGGCGTGATCAGCCGGCGATGCGGCGCACCGTCAGGCTTCAGCCGGTCGAGATGATCACAGATCATTGTGACAACATCGATGTTCCGCTTTTCGTTGCGCCCGCCGACGTTGTAGGTCCGCCCCGGCGCGCCCCTGCTGACGATCAGATCCAGCGCCCGGGCATGGTCCTCGACATAAAGCCAGTCGCGCACATTCTGGCCGGAACCATAGAGCGGCAGCGGCTTGCCGTGCAGCGCATTGAGGATCATCAAAGGGATGAGCTTTTCCGGGAAGTGGAACGGCCCGTAATTGTTGGAACAGTTGGAAATCAGCGCTGGAAAGCCATAGGTCCGGTGCCAGGCCGCAACGAGGTGATCTGCCGCCGCCTTGGAGGCCGAATAGGGCGAGGACGGATCATAGGCCGTCGCCTCGGTGAACAGTCCTGTCTCGCCCAGCGAGCCATAAACCTCGTCAGTGGAAACATGAAGAAAACGGAAGCCGTCGCGCGCAGCCGCAGGCAGCGACTGCCAATAGGCCCGCGCCGCTTCCAGCAGAACAAAGGTCCCGACGATATTGGTCTCGATAAAGGCCCCCGCCCCGGCGATGGAACGGTCGACGTGGCTTTCGGCGGCCAGATGCAGGATGGCATCCGGCCGGAAGGTCGCGAGCGTGGACTGAATGCCATCGCGGTCGCCAATGTCCATCTGGACAAAGCGGTAGTTCGGCACATTCGAGATCGCGCGCAGCGAGGCGAGATTGCCGGCGTAGGTCAGCTTGTCAACGTTCAGAACCTCATCGCCCGCAGCCACCAGATGTCGGCAGAGTGCGGAGCCGATAAACCCGGCCCCGCCCGTCACGAGGAGGCGGCGGGGCGGCGCTTCACGAACCGCCGGCTTGGCAGCAAGGGTCATGCGTCCGGTCTTTCAGCGCGGCGCCGTTCAAGAAGGTGCGGCTGCACATCCCAAAGATCCGTAAGCATTTTCCGCGCCACCCAATCCCAGCCAAAATGCGCCTCTGCGAAGGCCCTCGCCTCGGTTTCCTCCTCCGGCGTGCCATGGTCAAGCCCTTCGGCGATGGCCAAGGCAAAGGCCCGCGCGTCACCCGGATTTGCCAGCCGCAGCCAGGCGGGATTGTTCCGTTGCCGCACACCCGGCAGGTCGCTGGCCACCACCCGGCGCCCGGCAGCGGCATAATCCCGGATTTTCAGGGGCGACAGGCCGGTCAGGTCGCCGTGCCGATTCTTGAACGGTG
>JAIUNP010000377.1 GCA_020161975.1 Pseudomonadota bacterium | reverse complement strand
GACTTTCGCTACCTGCACCAGAAATCCGGCAGCACTGCGAAGCCCTACGACTTCGCCTGCGACCTGCGCGCGCTGGTGGCGCGGCAGTCACTGCCAGGCTACGTCCTGGGCATCGTTCACCGGATTCTTCAGTTCATCGACCGCTTCGTACGCTGCATTGCCGATCACGAGCGCGTTGAGGCGGCGGCTCATGAGTTTGTAGCCTTGTATGTCCCCTGGCCCGCATGAACCAAGGATGGGCGCTGTACCCCCAGGCCGTGGGTCGCCGTGAGGGGCATCAATAACCACTCGGTGGTATAGGGCAAGTCGACCGCCTGTTTCAGGTCGAATTTGGCGTCGTTGTGCAACCGTCTGCCCACTTCAGACTGATGATTCTGACGATGGCGTCGCATAGTGATCCAGGTACGCAAAGTCCAAAACGGAAGCCTCTTCGAGTCGAAACCGTCGCTCGTCGGACGTGCTGCCTAAGCCGCGGCTAGCCGCATACAGGGACGAGGCCAAGGCAGACTGTGTAAACTTGGCCATATGCTGCAGCTTGGCTTGAGACTGAGTCAGGAAGCCAAGCGGCACGTTGTACCGGTCTGCGGTTGGGACGGCCCATTGATACGTGGCCACCCCGAAGGCGCCGGGAACCAGAAGGACCTCGAAGCATTCGTGCGATGCACGGTAAGGTCCCAAGATCACTCGGCTGAATCCCGCGTCCAGCAAATGGCGCGCGCGCTTGGCAAGGCGGTCTCGAGGCTCGTCTTGACGGCAGGGAGCAATGCCGATGATGTCCAACGGCGCATCGAACGCCTCTTTGAGCACCGTGCGCAAGCCGTCGAGCAAACCCAGAACGAGATTAGTACGGCCCCACAACTCTGAATCCGGGATTACCCAAAAGACGTTCGGAGGGGCCTTGATTTTGGTGGCAGAGGCTTTTCTGATCTGCGCGAGTGCCTTTCGGAGTCCTTCCAGCACGCGTGCGTTGCACTTAGGCATGTAGAGCGCCCCTAATAGCGCCCGGCTGTGGCCATTGTCGTAGACCGCCCCATCCGCTTGACCATGGGCATCACGGACATACTTGCCGAAGTCGATCGCCGGGTCTTTGCGCAGTCCGAGCCGGCCGTCGGGCTTGACCGCCGTACACTTGTCGCCCGCGGCCGCTGGTGCCAGCAGATAGCGGGAGAGCAGTTCATCTTCGAAGTATTCGACGAACGCCCGAAGGTGATTCACTCGCGGGGACAGCATCGCAATCCGGTCGGCTGTCAGGGTCCGGACTCGCGAACGCAGCGACTCGGGCAGCAGTTCGAGCTGGGGGTCGATCTCAAACTCCACATTACCTTCGACGTCGACCTCGAAGTGCACCGGCAGAGGCACGCTAAAGGGACGCCCAGCACGGATGTCGTCCACCTTGTAGCAGGAGTAGGCACGGCGCTTCGGATCCTCCTGTTCCAGCCGTTCGATGTCGGGAAAGTGCTTGTGAAACGCGGCCTCCGCCCGATCGATGGTCTTACCCTCCTCCGGATCGTCTGCGCGCCAGCCCAGAGGCAGCGCGTTGTCCCAATAGGTGCTGGAGAGGGACTTGGGCAATGGGGTATAGGTCAGCAGTTCGAAGACCGGGCGACTTTGCCGCTCAGCAATCCGTGTGAAGCGGGGCAAGCCGTCGGGCGATGCGGCGAATCGAGCCTCGGCATAAGAGGTCAGGCAGAGGCGGCCATTGACTTCTCCAACAAGCCCTTCCTCCCTTAACAGCTCAAGCAGATCCCGAAGTTCTTCCGCGGCAAGACCGAAATACTCCCGCAATGCGCTAACCTCCAGGGGACCGCTCAAGTGCAAGAGCCGCACGGCAAAGTCCGTCATGACCGGAACCTGGCGGTCGATGGATACATGACAGCGGACATTAAAGAGCTGTGCGGGGATGGCGACGGCGACGGTGTTGAAACGTTCACGCATGGGCAAGACTCCGCTTCAGGTCCTTGGACTGAACGAACAGTGCTACTTCACGAGCTGCGAGACTCTCTACTTCGTCGAGCACCCGTTTCATTGGCGTCATCGAACGGGAACGCCACATGGCAGAAGAGCTAACGATCACCAGACGGTCCTTGGCGCGGGAGATGGCTACATTGATCCGCTCTGGATCACTGAGGAAGCCGATGTGCTCGTCGGTGTCGTTGCGGACCACCGAGAGCACGATGATGCGGTTCTCCTTGCCCTGGTAGCTGTCCACCGTACCTACTGAGAAGCGGCCACGAAGACCGGATGCCCATTCAGCCTGCTCGAGCTTCTTCCGGATCAAGTCGCGTTGATCGGCGTACATGGCGATGACCCCGATGACGGGCTCACGGTCGCCTTCTTTCGCTTGTACCTGTTCCAAGAACTCCGCCGAAGTCAGGATGGCCCGAACTACTTCTACGACAGCTGCAGCTTCTTGCTCATTCACAAGCGCACCTTCGTGGGTGCCGGCTGAACGGTGGAAGGCCTCGCGACCCTGGTCTTGGGTGTCGACCCATACGACCTGCGAGGCGAGGAACGGCGGCAGACTCTCGTATTCGTCCCCCGGTGGTGTGCGCCCGACCTCGAGTGCATCGGCGTAGAAGCAGTGCGACACCAGCCGGCTGATGTGCTCCGCCATGCGGTACTGCACGCGTAAGGTCCGTCCAACCGACTGGCCATACTTCGAGGAGAACGCCCGCTGGAAGTTGTTCATCCGCCGGAAGTCCTTGCGCGACATTCCCAGCAGCGCTGAGGCTTGGTCCTCAACGGTGCGAGGGTAGGACGGCGGCAGTTGCAGGTGATCTCCCACCAACAGCACTCGCTTTCCAGCCTGCATCGCGACGACCAACTCCATCGGAGACGCTCGTGCCGCCTCATCGACAATGACCCAGTCGTAGGGAACTTCCGTGATGCCAAGCGCCTGCTTGCCAACGCCTACGCAGGTACCCGCGACAATGCTGGAACTGCGTGCGAGGAAGGCGGTGTAGTTGGAGCGCGGGCTGCGCAGCACCTGGGTAAACTCCGTCGACAGGCGAGCGATCTGCGCCAGACGAGCGCGTTTGGCCGGGCTCGGCGAGCCGTGCTGATGAGCCAGTGCCTCTAGCCTGTCGTCCAGGAGATCGCGGAAGTTGGCTTCATCGCCAACCGACGCATGAATGTCGAATTGACGTCCCGCGACCTCGACGACCACCTGACTAAGCCTTTGCAGATGCTCTTTGGCCGAGGCGTCTTTGCCGTCGGCCTCGTCGATAGCGCGTGTGAGGCGGTCAATGCTCTCGAGCAATGGCCCTAGTGTCGTGTGAAGTTCCGTCGCGGCCCGCACATAGCCTTCCGGTAGGCCCATGGCGACGCCCACCGCTCGAACGCGATCCTTGATTTCAGCGTCAAAGCTCTCACGGTAGCGCTGGCGCAGCGAATCTTCTTGGACGCTACGGAGACCGGGTGACACCATGGATTGCAGACCGACGCGCACCATGGACACCTCCATGTTCGAGGCACGCAGCGATCCGGTCACCTTGTCCATCGCGTTGTTCACTGCCTCGTGCGACTGGCTGACCAGCAAGATGTTGTGACCCAGCCCCCGCGATAGAACCAGGTGAACAAACGATGCAATGAACTTTGTCTTCCCCGTGCCGGGTGGCCCCTGCAGTAGTGAGATCGGGCCGTACGACAGGGCCGTCCGCAATGCTTCTTCCTGGGATGCGTTGAGGTCGTACTCACCGAGGTCCCCCAGGTCGACCGCGACGTCATGCTTCGGCATCCGTTCGGTATCTGGATCGAAGTAATCAACCAGCGAAGGG
>JAIUNP010000004.1 GCA_020161975.1 Pseudomonadota bacterium | reverse complement strand
TTCTCAACTTCGCCTCCTACGATTATCTCGGCCTCAATGGTCACCCCGAGATTCAGGCGGCCGCCATTGCGGCGGTTGAGACCTACGGCACCTCCGTTTCCGCGAGCCGGATCAGCGCCGGGGAGCGTGCGGTGCACCGCGATCTCGAACGCGGGCTGGCCGAGGTTTACGACGCAGAGGACTGCATCGTCTTCAACTCTGGCCATGCGGGGGGCGTTTCCACGCTTGCCGCGCTGATGGGGCCGAAAGACCTCATCGTCCATGATGCCCTGATCCATAACTGCATCGTTGTCGGCGCACAGCTGTCGGGCGCGACGCGCCGTGTGTTCGCGCATAACGACATGGAAGCGTTGGAGCGCCTGTTGAGCGCGGATCGCCACCGCTTCGAGCGCTGCCTGATCGTCGCCGAGGGGCTCTACTCCATGGATGGCGACGGGCCGGATCTGGCCCGCCTTGCGGAGCTGAAAACCCGTTTTGGCGCCTGGCTGATGATCGACGATGCCCATGGCCTCGGCGTGCTGGGCAAAACCGGACGTGGCCTCTTCGAGCATCAGGGTGTGGCCGCAGGGCTTGCTGACCTCTGGTTCGGCACGCTCTCGAAAACGCTTGTCGGCTGCGGCGGCTATGTCGCGGGTTCGGCGGTGGCGGTGGATTTGCTCAAATGCCACGCGGCAGGTTTTGTCTATTCGGTGGGGATGCCCGCCTCGGTGGCTGCGGGCAGCGCCAAGGCGCTGGAGATCATGCGCCGCGAGCCGGAGCGCGTTGCGCGCCAGCAAGCCAACAGCCAGTATTTCATCGCGAAAGCCAAGGCGGCGGGGCTGGAGTGCGGCACCGCCTGGGGGTATGGCGTCATTCCGGTCTATATCGGCGAGACGATCAAGACGCTTCAGGTGGCACAGAAGCTGTTTGAAGCGGGTATCAACGCCTTCCCGATACTGCCGCCGGGAGTTCCGGAGCGGACGGCGCGTCTTCGCTTTTTCATCAATGCGGGGCATACGGAGCCGGAACTCGACCGGGCGGTCGATACCTTGCGCTCTTTGGTGCTCTAGTTCGCTGCTGTGATTTTGGACTAGGCCGACGCAGAGTGCGCAGGTTTTACCTTGCTGGCTTACGCATCCGTAATACAACTGCGGTACCGGCTGAATAGCCCATTTGTTTTTCTCTGGGACAGGAGGTTCTAGCGCCATGCCGACGTTCACCGAAAGCCTTGATGCTGCAGCATCGTCGTCCACGACGTATTCCCTCACGGCCGGGCAGAGCATTCAGGGAACGCTGACGGGCAGCGGCGATCACGACTGGTATCGGGTGACGCTTACGGCCGGGCAGACCTATACCTTCGCGCTTTCGGGCACGGGCACCAATAACGTGATCGACACGTTCCTGCGCCTTTACGCGGCAGACGGCACGACTGTGCTGGCCGATAATGATGATGGTTTGCCGAACCTCAACTCGCTGATTACCTATACCGCGACGACGAGCGGCACCTATTACCTGGATGCTTCTTCGTTTCAGCCCTCGACGACGGGGCAATATCAGTTCACCTACAACACCGGCAATCGCATCGGTTTTGACACCAGCATGGGCGCGGGCGTCATCGACACCAACTATGCTTGGAACGTGATTCCGGGCGCAGCTGCGATCGTGACCTATGGCTTCCGCAACACCAATGCGACCTATGCCGGCTCTGTTACCGACCATAACCTGTCGACCTTCTCGCGCCTGACGGCGTCAGAGATGGCGACCGTCCGCAACACGCTTCGGATGTGGTCGGAGATCTGCAACGTCAACTTCATCGAAGTGAACCCGGGCGGCTATACCGACAGCGCCACGATCCTTTTCAGCAACTACACCGACGCCGGCGATGGCTCGGGTGCCTTTGCCTATTATCCGGGTTCAACGGTTGCCACGGATTCGGCGGGCGATGTGTGGCTCAACACCACCTCGATCTCGACCACACAGACGCTCGACTATGGCAGCTATGGTTTCTTCGCCATCATGCACGAGCTGGGTCATGCCATCGGTCTGTCTCACCCCGGCCTCTACAATGCCGCGCCGGGCCTGAGCATCACCTACGCGAACAATGCCCAGTTCACGCAGGATACCCAGCAATACACCATCATGAGCTACTTCGACGAAACTAGCACGGGCGGCAACTTCGGCGCTTATGCCAATTCGCCGATGCTCTTCGATATCTATGCGGCGCAGCGCATCTACGGCGCCAACATGTTAACGCGTAACACCAACACCACCTATGGCTTCAACTCGAATGCCGGCGCACCGTATAATTTCACGACCGGCACGACCCGTGCGTTCTGCATCTGGGATGGCGGCGGCACCGATACCATCGACGCCTCCGGCTATTCCCAGGCCCAGACGATCAACCTGAACGCCGAGAGCTTCTCCAACATCGGCGGTCTTACCAGCAACATCTCGATTGCCAACGGCGTCGTCATTGAGAATGCCATCGGCGGCTCTGGCGCCGATACCATCACTGGCAACAGCGCTGACAATACGATCAACGGTCGAGCCGGGAACGATATCGTTTCTGGCGGGGCGGGCAATGATAGCCTTTTCGGTGAGGATGGAACCGACACCATCTTCGGCGGTACGGGCAATGACATGATCATCACCGGCTTCGGGGATGATACCGCCTACGGTGAGGACGGCAACGACACGATGTTCGGTGAGTTCGGCAATGACACGCTGATCGGCGGGTTCGGCGACGACATCGTTCAGGGGCAAGACGGTAACGACACGCTCTTTGGCGAATTCGGCAACGACACGCTTGTCAGCGGCACCGGCAATGACACCCTTTACGGGCAGGACGGCTTTGATACGCTCTCAGGCGAAGATGGGGCGGATCGTCTTTACGGCGGCACCGGTGATGACATCGTCATTTGTGGCTTCGGAGATGACGTGGCATTCGGCGAAAGCGGACATGACACGCTCTTTGGCGAGTATGGCAACGATACCCTCGTTGGAGGCGACGGCAACGATACGATTTTCGGTCAGGACGGCGGCGACTTTCTGATTGGTAGTGGCGGTGCGGATAACCTGGTGGGCGGTGCCAACAATGATATCTTCTACTTCGACAACCCAACCGATGCAGCGGATCTCGTGCACGACTTCAACCGCCTTGAAGGGGATCGCTTGGCATTCTCAGCGGCGGCATTCGGGGTTGCACCCGGTTTCACCCTGACGGCGGGCGTCAATTTCTTCGCCGGTGCCAATGCGCTGCCGAATTCCGCCGTGACGACGCTCTACTACGACAGCAATACGCGCGCTTTGTGGTTCGACGCTGACGGAACGGGCGCGGGGGCTGCGCATGTTGTGAGCTTCATGCTCAACAACCCGACGCTTCAGGCCTCGGATATCATTTTCCTCTGAGCACCGGAAAAATCTCTCTCGCTTGGCAATAATCATGAAGGCGACATGTTCATGTCGCCTTCTTTTTTCGTTATCTAGAAGGCGCGCGTCCGGTTCGTCGTCGTCCGGAACCCAGTCGAGGTGACAGCGAAGTCAATGGACCCACAGGAGTCGTTTTCTCAGGACAAGCTCGGCAGCAGCGCGCCTGCGCAGGAAGCCGAGGCCATGAAAGCTCTCGGTGAGTCGCAGGCGGCACTCGCACTCGGTCGTATGCCGCTGGCGCTCGAAAAGGCGCGTCTGGCACGAGATCTGGCTCCCGGCAATCTCGCCGTGGCGTCTCATTGTGCGGTCATCTTCAGTGCGACACAAAACCAGGCCGAGGCGATATCGGCTCTGCAGGTTCTTGATCAGGCGAGTCTTCTGGATGCCGAACAACATCGCCAGTTAAGTGGCTTTCTGGCCGCACAGGGCGCATTGGAAGCGTCCGTTCGGCACGCCATCAAGGCGTCAGATGGTGCGCCGGAAAATTGGGAATTTGCCCGCCACTGTGGTGTTCTGCTCAATTTTTTCGGCAGAACTCTCGAAGCGGCCAATTATCTGGTCCGGGCTGCGCGGGCGCATGGCAATGACGCCCTGATTTTCTATCACCTCAGTGTGGCTGCCGGAGCGTTGGAGCGGCGAACGCAGGCTGCTGCTTTCGCGACTCGTGCCTGGGAGCTTGAACCGGATAATCCGACCTACATTCAGGGCCACGTCCACAATCTCCTCGTGAATGGGCGCTATGATGAAGCCCTCCAGTGTCTAGAGGCGATCTTTGACACCGCGCAGACGAAAACGGCGGATCTCTGGCACTTGATGAGTGTGTCGCGCAATGCCGCCAACGACCCGCTTGGCTCGATTGATGCGGCCTCTGCGGGGCTCGCGCTCGACGCTGAACATATCGGCCTGAGATTGCACCGGGGAATCGTCTTGTGCTCTCTGGGGCGCTACGAGGAGGCGCTCGAAGACATGCGCGCGGTCCTTGACCTCGACCCCATGCATGACGAAGCCCTGCGGGTCAGCTTTGCGGCCAATACGGAGCTGGGGCGATACTCAGAGGCGGTTCCCTATGGCGCGGCCGTCATGCGGCACAAGCCTGATGACGAACCTATCGGCCGCTCGATGCTGCATATTTTGACACGTCGCTTCCTGACGGAAGGCTCCACGCCGATCGATGGAAACAGCCTGGCAGCGCTCAAACGGCAAGCCGCACAAAGCCGCCCTCCCCGGCGCAAGTTCACTGCAATGGATGCGTTCCGCACACAGCTCCGTGTGCTCGGTGCGCTGATCTTGCGCGAGATTCAGGGACGATTTGGGCGGGCAAAACTGGGCTACCTTTGGGCGCTTTTTGAACCCTTGGCCCATATTTCCCTTCTTGTGGCCATTATCCAGTTTACGGCTAAGGGTGACCCCCCGATCGGCAATAGTTTTGCCTTGTTCTACTTCACTGGCATTATTCCCTATCACCTTTTCACGCATACTGGTGGCGCACTGATGTTTGCGGTTCGAGCCAACAGACAGCTGTTGCAGTTACCGCCTGTCACTACACTTGATGTTTTCATGTCGCGCGCCATCCTTGAAATCGCGACGGAATTTTTTGTTGCTTTGGTTTTGCTAAGTGCTTTTGCCCTATTGGGCTATGATGCTATGCCAAAAGATATCCTCAACTTCATGCTGACATTCATTCTTCTGGGCGGGTGCGCTTTTGGTGCAGGTGTTATCAATGCCATTTTGATGGCCTTCTTTCATACTTGGGAGAAAGTATGGTCCATCTCGATCGCGATCATGTATTTTACATCCGGTATTTTCTACGTCCCCTCGATGATGCCTGTGGAAGTGCGCCAGATTCTCGAATGGGGTCCAATCTTCCAAAGCATCGAACTGTTCCGAACCTCGATGTTTGAAGGACACGATCCCCCTTGGCTTCGCCTTGAGTATCTGGCAGCAGTGAGCATTGCGCTGGTCAGCGTCGGGGTTCTGGCCGAGCGCATGTTCCGACATAAGTTGCTTGAAATCGAATGATTATCTTCGAGGGGGTCAGCAAGGACTTCAAAACGCGCAACGGACGAAAAACCGTCTTGCGCGATGTATCGATTGAGTTTCCCGAAGGACGCAACATCGGGATTTTCGGCCTCAATGGCGCCGGCAAATCAACATTGATCAAAATTCTGGCTGGTGCGGAAGCTCCAGACAAGGGGCGCGTTATCCGACAGGGGCTTGTGTCCTTTCCTCTCGGGTTCGACTCCTGCTTCCACCACTCCATGACAGGTCGGGAGAACGTTCGCTTCATCGCTCGCGTCTACGGGCTGAACGTGGATGAGACCGTGGACTACGTTCAGTGGTTTGCCGAAATCGGATCCTATTTCGACATGCCGATGAACACATACTCCTCGGGCATGCGCTCCAAGCTGGCCTTCGGCACCTGCCTCGCGGTGAACTTCGATGTCTACCTCATTGATGAAATCACGGAAGTGGGCGACAGCCGTTTCAGACGTAAGGCCTTGCAGGAGTTTCAGAAAAGAGTACTCCACGCAGATATCATTCTGGTGTCCCACAATATCGACACGATCCGAAACTATTGTGATATGGGTGCCGTGCTCCACGATGGCTCCTTAACGCTCTACAACAGCCTCGAGGGAGCAATGGAACATTACAAGGTTCTCGCAGGATGACCGGAACCAGACCAAGTGAACGCCTTGTTGCGGTCCACCCCGGCCCGGCAACCGTCGCAGCTGGCGCTCCCGTTGCTGGCGACCCCACCGAACAGCAGGGGGCCATTTCACCGTTACCGGATCGCGGAAGTCTGGCTTCCGCCCGAAGCGCCATGAAGGCGCTTGAGCCGATACGTACCGCTCTGGTTTTCACCTCCGAAGGGGGGGGGCGGCGTCCGCGCTGGAAGCTGATTTCCTTTCTGCTTGTTGCTGTCCTGCCGAGCCTGCTCGCGCTCATCTACAATTATGGGATTGCTGCCGACCAATTTGTTTCCGAGACCCGCTTTGGCATCCGCTCCATGGAGTCCGCATCGGTTCAAAGCTCTGGGTTGCTGCGTGGTCTTGGCGTGGCAGACCAATCAGGGACGGACTCCCATGCTCTGATCCAATACATTCAGAGTCGTGAAATCATTGATCAGATTCAGTCAAAGATCGATTTGAGGAGCATATTCGCCAACAAGGACGCTGACTTCCTGTCACGCTTCAACCCCAAGAACTCAATCGAAGATCTTGTCGATTATTGGAAGAAGCAGACGGACAGCTTTTACGAGAACTCCACGAGCACTGTTGTTGTTCGCGTTCGCGCTTTCACGCGCGAGGATGCGTTGACGGTGGCGAAGGAGATTCACGCCCTCTCGGAGGCTCTGGTGAATGACCTGTCCATGAAGGCGAGAAAGGACTCTGTCCAATTTGCAGAACAGGAAGTTCTCAAGTCCGAAAGTCGTTTGCTGAAGGCGCAGGTGGCGCTGCGTCAGCTGCGCGACAAGGAGGGCATCCTCGACCCGCGCAAAAACGCAGAAACAACGCTGGGCCTCATCGCCAAGCTGCGTGGGGAACTGACTTTGGCACAGGCTGAAATGCAATCCCAGAGAACCTTTCTGGCCGCGGGCTCGCCGATCTTGGGTGTATTGAGGACGCGCATAGCGTCGCTTGAGGCAGAAATTACGAAGCTGCAGGGAGAGGTAACAGCTGCGTCTGGCACATCGGGCGCAGACACTCTGTCTCGCGTCATCAGCGAATATGAAAACGCGGAAATTGAAAAGCAGTTTTCAGAAAGATATTACGCCACAGCGCTTGAATTGCTTCAAAAGGCGCGCATCGAGGCAGAGCGCCAGCAAAAGTATCTTGCGACATTTGTTCGCCCAAGCCTTGCTGAAGACGCTCTATATCCAAAGCGCACGCGCAACGCCTTGACGATGATTGCGATTTTCTTTGGCGTCTGGGGGCTTGGTCTTTTGCTAGTTTCTTCTATTCGCGACCACATGTGAACAGATAGACCTTTCACAGCGGGTGGCGGACAAACGCGACCACATCATCATAAAAGTTCGACCATGTACGATGGGGAAACTGGCGCGCCATCAGGCGCGCCTTTTCTGTCGCCTCGCCCTGTGTGCTTAGCCACATAATCGCGGACATCCAGTCTTGCTGTCGCCCAGGATCACACAACGTGGCGCAGCCCTTCGCGATCTCGCGGAAGACAGGAATATCGGATGCAACAACGGGCGTCCCGCATGCCAACCCTTCCGCAACAGGTAACCCGAACCCCTCATCAAATGAGGGCATGAGCAAAGCCCGGGCTCGGGAAACAAAAAAAGCAAGATCTGGCGTCGAGATGTCGGCGATTTCCAAAACATGCGGCCTGAGAGCGTGGTCTTGCTCCAGTCGCTCAAAAACGGCTTCATTTTTCCACCCCCGCTTGCCGAACAGCAGGAGCTTGGGGACATCCAGCCCCCTGCGCGCCATCTCGCCCCAGATATCCAGGATCAACATGTGATTCTTGCGCGGCTCAATCGTGCCGCACATCACGAAGAAGGGGGGCAGCTCCCCATCGCCAAGGGTTTGGTGAAAAGCCGAAGAGGTGGGCAGATGAACGGCGCGAACGGGCAAATCAGGCAGCCCCAAAGTGATGGCATGCTCCCGGACGGCACTGGCAACCACCTCACTTGGCGTAAAAATTCCCGACGCAAGACCAAGAATCAACTCGATTTGGCGCCGGAACACGTCCTCCAATCCATCCCAAAACCACTCTGGACGATTGAGCGGGATGAGATCGTGCACCATGAAAAAGGCGCGCACGCCGGGCCGCCTTCTGAGCCAAGCCAAAGATCCCGGTGGACGGGCATTTGCATAGGAGACGTTGATGTAGTTGCACCCATCGGGCACTGGACACCCGAACCTGTGCCATGGCCATCCCCGAAGGAGACGGACAGCATCCGCCGCGAAGGAGTGCCCAGAAACAGTCTTTGTCGAACGCGCTGGCCTGCTGCCATCACGGAGCCAAGCCAGAATGGCGTCACGCTGCTCTGAATCCGGGAAGTCACTCCAGCCATCCTCCACCCGCTGAACGAGATTGGACAATGTGGAGGCCGGGAAGCGCGTAGAAATCCTGTAAAGCTGATGGAGACCCACCGTTTCCTGCGGGTAGGTGCTGGCGAAGTAGCGGGCACCCTCTACATCGACCCGCGAGATACCCGTCGGGCCAGATTGAAAGAGATTACTGGCGAACCCCGAAAAGTCATAAGCGAACTCTGTTCCCACGTCTTTTCCGACAGCTAACCGCCCCTCAACTTACACATATCGCCGGATGACATCCTGATTGGCGTTAAACCAACGGACAGTCTCTTCCAAACCCTGTCGCAAACTGAAATCAGGCACAAAGCCCAGCTTGGCCAAACGCTCGGTAGCGTAAGAGCGGGCGAGCTGCCCCAGCGGCTTGCTGGTATCCCAACGGTACTTTGTTTTGGGGAACAGCTCAGAAAGAACCGTCACGAGATCTGCAATCTGGACGCTCTGCCCTGTGGCGAGGTTATAAGCCCCCTCCCCCTTTTCCATCATCAAGGACAAGCCCTTGGCGGCATCTGCGGCGTAAAGAAAGTCCCGCGTCGGGCTTCCATCACCCCAAATCTCAACAACATCATCGGGTCCCGCTGATGCAAATTTCGTGATCAGCGATGGAATCACGTGGCCGTAGCGCGGATCGAAGCGATCATGCGGGCCATACATGTTGGTTGCGATGGCAAAGGCGAACTCCAACCCGAACTGCTGGCGATAAGCCTCCAACTGCACAAGCAGCCCCCGCTTGGCGAAACCATAAGCCTGTTCAGACTTATGGGGCAGGTTTTTCATGACATCTTCTTCGCGGAAAAACGGGATTTCCTGATCGGCGTACATGGCAGCCGACCCCATTGCGACGATCTTTCCGACGCCGGCCAAGCGCGAAGCTTCGACCACATGCGTATTGATCAGCACGTTACGACGATAAGCATCACCCGGGAAAGCGGAGTTGCCTCCCAAGCCGAAAACGGCGCCCGCGATGTGATAGACTTCGCTGGGCTTATGCTTCTCGAAAACGCGTAGTGTCTCATCAAATGATTCGAGATTGACGTCAGCGCGCCCGGCCAGCGGGACAACATCTCGCCCCATCGCCTTCAAATGAGTGACGAGGGCATGCCCGACGACCCCGCTAGCCCCGGTAACAACGATGCGCGACATAGTTCATCCGACTTTTGAGACAGGAAACTGACACCGGGTTCATCCACGGCGCTGGCGGCAACCCGTGGCACCCACAAAGATTGACATTTGGACAATGAAAGTGCTAACCGCACGCAATAAGATCGTCAAGCACGGTGCAGTTCCAATGAAAAAATTAGCGATCGTCAGCAGCTATAACGAGAGCTGCGGCAATGCTTCTTACACGCATGTCCTCAAAAACGCGCTATCTTCTTCATATGAAACTGAAGTTATCCCGTTAGATCTTTTCTTTATACAGAAATCCGGAAAACTATTCAAAAAGCACGCAGATGAACACATCCGCGAGATCGCCGAAAAGCTGAAATCTTTCGACTGTGTTAATATACAGTTCGAAGCTGGACTGTATGGCACCAATCCTGCGGATATCCTGCGCCGCGTTGGCTGGCTCATTGAAGCTTCTCGCAATATTATTGTGACAATGCATCGCGTAGATCCGCCTTCCGTTACTATCGCAGATGCCATCGGCCAGTGGATTGAGACCCGCTCAAACGCGCATTTTCATGCCCTGATGAACCGTCGCAAGTACGAACGTCTTTATCAGAATGTTGTGAACAAAGTGGCCGAGGCATCAAAAGAAAAGAATGCATGGGTCTTTGTTCACACAAAGCGTGATCGACGTATCATCAAAGAAATGTACGGCTTCGATAATTGTATTGATCATCCTCTGGCATTCCTGACCCCTGAGGAGCGCGCTCAGGTTAAGGATATGGGAAACAAGGAAGCTTTCCTTGCCAAGCATGGTTTCAACCCCGGGACAAAACTGGTCGGCATCTTCGGGTATATTTCGGCATACAAGGGCGTAGAAACGGCTGTTGCCGCCATGGAATTTCTTCCTCCCAACTATGCCTTGGCGATGTTTGGCTCGCAACATCCTCAGACGATTCGTGAGTACACCGAGATCGACCCCTTCCTTGCGAAGATTACGGATAGTGTTCGAAGCATTGAAGAGCGGCGTCTTGCCGGAGAGCAAAAGGCGCTGGACAAGCTGATCAAACTCAAGGTTGCCAAAGGTCAGGGACCGACAACGCTTGATGATGCCCGTGAAGATTTGATCCGCCGCATGCGGTTCATGGGTAACTTGTCTGATCCCGACTTCATCGAGGCGCTGCACCTGTGCGATGCGGTCGTGCTTCCCTATCTTGAAGTGGGACAGAGCATGTCGGGCGTTCTGGTGCTGGCTCTTGAGTCCGGCGCACGAATGTTTGCCAGCAACAATTTGTCGTTCTTTGAGGCCCGGAAATATTTCGGCGAAGTCTACAATACCTTCGATATCGGGAACGCCATGGAGCTGGCTCAGAAGATCCAGTTCACTGACCGAGATTTTTCCAAAGAGCGGGATGCAGCGTATGAGCGGTTCAACATCCGCACGCTGGCTGGCTTGATGGAAAAAACGTACAACGCCTGACTTGCAATCCGAAAGAAAACCCATGCCCAAGAAAGTTGCACTTATCACCGGGATTACCGGCCAGGATGGCACTCATCTTTGCCGCCTTCTGCTCGACAAGGGCTATGAAGTGCATGGTATCGTTCGCAGGTCTTCAGCGCCGAACGTGCACCGTCTCTGCGCTTTCATGGCGGGCGGGGCGCCTGTGGAGAACCTGAAGCTTCACTATGGTGATTTGACGGACTTTCCGTCGCTCAACCGCATCGTTGCACAGACGCGGCCGGACGAGATCTACAACCTTGCGGCGCAGAGCCATGTGGCTGTCAGCTTCGAAGCCCCGGAGTATACAGCCAACGCCGATGGTATCGGCACCCTTCGCCTGCTCGAGGCTATCCGTTTTGCGGGCCTGACGGAGACATGCCGGTTTTATCAGGCCTCGACGTCGGAGCTTTACGGTAAGGTCCAGGAAATCCCGCAGCGCGAGACGACGCCGTTCTATCCGCGCAGCCCCTATGGCGTCGCGAAGCTTTATGGCTATTGGATTACCGTGAATTACCGTGAGTCCTACGGCATGCACGCATCCAACGGCATCTTGTTCAACCACGAAGGCTCCATGCGCGGCGAGCTTTTTGTAACGCGCAAGATTGCCAAGACGGTGGCAGGCATTGCGCTCGGTTCGACCGCACCGCTCCGGCTGGGTAATCTCGATGCCAAGCGCGACTGGGGCGATGCGCGTGACTATGTCTATGGCATGTATTTGATGCTGCAGCAGGACAAGCCCGACGATTATGTTCTGGCCACGGGCGAGATGCACTCCGTGCGTGATTTCTGTGATGCCGCCTTCGGTTGCATCGGCCGCAAGGTCGAATGGTCCGGTACAGGTGTGGATGAAATCGGTCGCGACTCAGCAACCGGCGAAGTGCTTGTTCAGGTGGATCCGGCGTATTTCCGTCCGGCTGAGGTGGAATTGCTGGTTGGGGATCCTTCCAAGGCCCAGCAGGTTCTCGGCTGGCGTCACCAGACCGGCTTCACCCAGCTGGTCCACGACATGGTCAATCGCGATATCGAGCGACAGAAGCGCATTCAGGACGGCAAGGTTATCCTCGAAGATTTCCTGTAATATTTTTTTGAGACAGTGATAACACACAGCCTCACTAAACACTTCCAGCGCGCTCGCTCCCTGCTTTTGGACGAGCGCGTTTTTTTGCCCAAATCTGGAGGGATATGCATGGCTCTCCAACGCACTACCGAGGGTATGCATTCATCGCGTCCATTATCGTCGTGATTGTATTTTCACACCAGCAAGCCGCCCGAAGGATACTTCATGCCACGCCTGGCCGTTATCAGCAGCTATGATCGGCTTTGCGGGATTGCGAACTATGTGTCGCGTCTCGTACCGCAATTTCACAGTTTTGCTGATGTCGAAGTCCTTCCGCTTGATGTGGATCTGCTCTCAAGCCCAACCGGCGCAGACATCATCGAAGGCGACAATCATATTCGTGGCATCGCATCACGTTTGGCCGAGTTTGATATGGTCAACATACATGTTGAGCATGGTCTCTATGGCGTGGAGACATCGCAGATCTTGCGCCGTCTTAAAATTCTTTTCGGCGCTGCGCCTGCACTCTGCCTGACCCTGCATTGGCTTACCCCAAAACCACATATCAACCTGCTGGATGACGCCCGGCAGGCATTCAAAGGCGATTTTGAAGGCATCGGTCGCTCAATTTACAGGGCGATCAACTATTCAAGATTGGGTAAACATTTATACGGTCGCTATTTACGAAATCTACAGCAGAAAAAACCCATTTGCTTCATTACTCATAACGTCGGTGACCGTGACAGGCTGGTCCATGAGTATGGTCTGTCCGACGTCTTTGACCATCCTCTCGCGTATCTGTCACCTGGTGACGTCGAAGCCGCCAAGATCCGCTCCAATCGGTCGCAGTTTGCGGCCATTGCTCATCTACCAACAGAAGCGAAACTCTACGGTGTTTTCGGCTTCATGGCGCCCTACAAGGGCTTCGAGGTCGCCATTCGTGCCTTGAAGCATCTCGGGCCTGAACATCATCTCGCCATTTTTGGCGATCTTGCCCCCACCCAAACTGATACCCGTTATCGGGACATGCTGATTGAAGAAGCCCGCGCAATACCCTCCCGTGTTCACTTCTGCGGCACTCTTCCCGACGAGCAGTTTCTGAACGCGATCGCGATTTGCGATGCTGTAGTGATGCCCTACCGTGAGGTGGGCCTTTCCTCGTCGGGTCCGATCAGTCTTGCTCTTGAACTCGGAAAGCGGATCGTAGCCTCACGGATCAAAGCCTTTGAAGGTTTCAGCCACTATTACCCTGAGAAGATCGAATTTTTCGTGCCCGGCGATGACAGGCATCTGGCCGCGCAACTGACTTCGCCAGCCAACACTTCTGCAATCAATATGACAGAATTTTCGCCATTCCAAAGAAACATCGATGTTTATCGGCGAGCACTCTTGGGCCTGTTGAACAACGCTTCGCCGTAACTAGAGCGTTTGACTTCAGCTTTTACAGAGCGCTTCAGATCGTTGTTTTCTTGAGAATGCGCCCCTGCAATCGCAGGAAGAAAGGCGCGTAGAGGCTGTACACCCAAGAAAATAGTTGCATCAACAGTCCCGGCGCTACGACGAGCCGACCAGATCCCGCCCCTTCGACAATCGCTTGGGCGACCTGACCTGCAGAGAGAACGCCCCCCCCGGCGGTAATCTGCTTTGTGACCTCCGGCTTATTCGCCTGTTCTGCGGCCAACTGTGGCGTATCCGTGTCGGGCGGGAAGGCCACACTGACAGAAATGCCATGCGCACCCAGCTCGGCATAAAGCGCCTCCCCCAGCGCTTTCACGGCGGCCTTCGAGGGGCAATAAGCCGCATAGCCCACGATGCCCGTGAAGGCCGCCGCCGACGAGATGAGCACGATACGCCCGGTGCCAGCCGCTGCCATCGCCTTCGAGACGGGGGAGACGAGGTTGAGCGTGCCGAAATAATTGATCTGCATGTGCCGCTGGAAAACCTCTGGCGGCTGATCGAGAAACATACCCGGCTCGACCATGCCCGCGCTGGTGACCAACCAGTCGATCCTGCCTTCGCGGGCGAGAAGAGCTGTCACAAGAGCTTCACAGGCTGACGAATCCGCGACATCCAGCGGATGCACCTCGATCCGACCACCAGGCGCGGCGAGCAGGTCGGCACGGGCGCTTTCAAGCCGCGCTGTGTCACGTGCTGCGATGTGAAGATCAAAGCCGCGCTGGCGCAACAGGCGCGCGACCTCAAGACCAATACCGCTGGAGCCCCCGGAGATGAGGGCGACCGGAGCTTTCGTCCCCCCGGCCACGGCGAGCCTCAGAAACCCGAGGCGATGGTCGCAGCGCTGGCGACAGGCTGGGCCGCGGTTACGAAGAGCTGCAGCACCTTCTGCACCTCGTTGAGCGGCGCATTGGCGATGTAGAGCATGTCGTTGTTGCGCACATGTATGGTCTGCGCCAGGAAGTAGCCACGCGGATCCCGCAGGTTCAGGCGATAGACGACCGGAACGCGGGTGTCGGAAGCCGCAAACGAAAAGCTCGAATCGAGCTGACGGGCGACATCGACGCTCTCGAAGCGCAGCAGGAAGACGCCATAGGGATCAGAACGGTTATCCAGCAGACCGCCAGCCTTGGCCACGGCCTTTTCCAGCGTGATGCCAGCCGCTTCGAACGGCACCACGGCGTTGCGACCGGCGGCACCGAAGACCGAGAAGGTCTGCGGATCACGCACGACGGTGATCACATCCTTCGGGTGGACATAGATGTTCTCGCGCGCATCGGAGACGACGCGCTGCATCGGCACCGCGACGGTGCGACCACCGCGCTGGAGCGAGATGAAAGTCTCATAGGTGGGGGCGCGCACGCCGCCCGCCATGGCCACCACATCCATGATGCGCTCGCCGCGCACGGAGAGCGGCACACGGGCGCCGTTGGTCACTTCACCGAGCACGGTGGCGGAATTGGAAAGGCCCTGCGGCACGGTCACGAGCGCCTGCGGCTCAATCGCCTTGCCGGTAAGCTGCGACACGATACGCTTCTCGACCTCGGGAGTCGTCAGACCAGCCACGCGGATTCGGCCCGCATAAGGCACGGTGATGGAGCCATCCTTGGCGACGATCTGCTCGGGAATCACGGCCGAGCGCGCGCCGGTGGAATTGCGATCCATGGCGGGCGAGGAGAACAGGCCGCCAGCAGCGGCCTCCCACACCGTCACATTGACCGAATCACCGATGCCGATGCGCTGATGGGGCGGCGGGCGATGATCACCGAAGCTGCCCGCGAAGGAGCGGTTGCGGGAAGAAGAGAGGATCGAGACAATCGATTCGTCCACATCGCGCAGGATATAGCGGACAGCATCGCCGTCCTGGGCGGAGGAGGTGACTTCCGCGGTGGTCGGGCCGGCAGACGGCAAAGTTGAGCACCCTGCCAACAGCGCGGCCAGAAGACCGCCCGCCGCCAACATTTTCAATGATGATGTGAACATCACGCCCCAACCAAACCCGATAATAGAATCTTACGAAGTTCCTACCTTCTTAACCAAGCATTGCAAGCCAGACTATGACCGATTGGTCACGGATGGCGGCAATTCCGCAACAGCGTTAACGCTATTTCAGCTCACGGTCTGGCGGTCGGTCACGCGGCGCCAGTTGGTGCCGTCGGAGAAGGCCAGAACCGCCCCGCCACTTTCATTGCTGACCATGGCGAGCGCACCCGCCCCCATGCTGGAAGCGGAGGGCAGACCCGCCACGTTATAGCTGGCAACACGCAAGGGGCCGGCCAACGTGAGCGCGGCATTGCCCGGCGCTGTGCCCAAACCCATGGTCCCCGTGGGGGCAACCTCCAGCGCATTGACCCAGCTGCCGCCATCCGCCGAGACCTTGATGCGGAAGCGATCATCACCCGAAAGGCCCATTTCCGCGCGGCCCGACCAGTTCGATTGATAGAGCAGGCTGGCCGTATCGCCTGCTGTTGCCTTGTTGATTTTCACCTGATGCCCGGCCCCCGCGTGGTTGAGCAGGCTGGCGGCGGACGATACCGCAAGGCGATTCGTGGTATCGGCAGTGGCATTGATGCCCACCATGGGCAGGTTCTGGTACTGGCCGGATGCGATGACCCAATCCGTACCATTGTAGGCGAGGAGCAGGGCTTCATCGGCCACCCAGCTCAGCCAGCCCAGACGCGGGGTATAGAAGAACCAGCTTCCGTCCTGCCACGCCGCGATCTGCCCCGCATGGCCCGCAAAGCCGCTCGCAGCCCCGACCGGCACGAGATAACGCTGCCCCTCCTGCGGGGAAGTCGGCGGACTGGCGAGCGAGCGCGAAACCACGCCCATATGGACCAGTGCATCCAGCGCGCGCAGCCCCTCGTTCACCGTGACATGCTTCTGCGATTGGCCCGCCGCGACATAGGGCAGCTGGAGATTGGGGGTGTTGGACATGGCTCACTCCGCGCTCGGGCAAATGCCCCGTTCGATTGACACGGGGCGAGTTTACGGGTGCGCGGCGGTGCGGGGATAAGTTCCCCGCTCAGGCGGCAAGCGCAGCGCGCTGCTGGGCCAGCTGGCTCCGGGCACGGTCAATGGCGTGGCCGAGAGTGGGAATCTGCGCGAGCAACATCGCTTCCGACGTGCCTTCGAAGCTGCCAGCAAGGCGTGCCGCGGTTTCCGCGCCATACTGCGCCAGAACGCCGGAAAGCTTGTGCGCAGCCTGCCGCATCCGCTCGGCATCCGCCTCGATTCCCGCCACGGTCAGGTGCTGCATTTCCTCGTCGATGTTGGACAAGGCCAGATCCAGCAGTTCCGTCAGCATGGCGTCGCCCGTCATGGCCCGCAATTCCCCGATCGCACGCTCGATGCTGAGCATGTCATCCACCTCCAGCGCTTTGGGGGCGGCCTCCCCCTCCTCGGCAGGTGTCCCCGTGCGCCAGAAATCGCCGTGGCAGACGCGCTGGATGAGGCGATCGAGTTCGGCGACACGCAGGGGCTTGCCCAGATGATCGTTGAAGCCCGCCTCAAGGCTGGCGGCGCGGTCCGCCGGGTAAACCTGCGCGGAAAGCGCCACAACGGGCACCCTGTCCTGCGGCGGCGGCAGCTCGCGGATCGCGCGGACGACCTCCAGCCCGGAAAGATGCGGCATCTGGATGTCGAGCAGGATCAGATCAAAGCCGCCGCGCGTTGCCTCTGCCAGCGCCTGTCGCCCATCCGGCACCAGCACCACCCGGTGACCGCGTCGCTCCAGCAGGGTGCAGATCACCAGCTGGCTGGCCGGGGTATCCTCTGCGACCAGCACCGACAATGGACGCCCCGCAGAAGGAACGACCGCCACCGGCTCTGCCGGCAGCATCGGCGCCTCCGTTCGCGCAAAGCAGACCGAGACGCGGAAGGTTGCCCCCGGCCCGTCCTGCTCCAGCGTCACCCGCCCCCCCATCAGGGCCACGAGGCGCCGGGTTATCGCGAGCCCGAGCCCGGTGCCGCCGATGCCACCGCGTTCATGCGCCATGGCCCGTTCGAACGGATGGAACAGGCGCTCGGCAATTTCGGGCTGTCAATCGGCGTGCAAGAATGACCCCGGATCGGCGTCCAATTTTGACCCCCATTTTGGCGACAAGACGCGAGCGATCAGCCCGGCGGAACTGGTCGGGGTTGTGCAGCCGGGCTGATCGCGGATCGGTTGGTACGGTGACCGGGAGGCTCAGGCGCGGTGCTTGAAGCGCCAGCTGTCGTTGCCGGTTTCGACGATGTCGCAATGATGGGTCAGGCGGTCGAGCAAGGCCGTGGTCATCTTGGCGTCGCCAAAGACGCCCGGCCATTCGCCGAAGGCGAGATTGGTGGTAAGGATGATCGAGGTGCGCTCGTAGAGGCGGCTGATCAGGTGGAACAGCAACTGGCCGCCTGCCTGGGCGAAGGGCAGATAGCCGAGTTCGTCGAGCACGACGAAGTCGAGCCGGCCAAGGTAGTCGGCGATGCGGCCCTGGCGGCCCTGGCGCAGTTCGGCCTCAAGCTTATTGACAAGATCGACAACATTGAAGAAGCGCCCGCGCGCGCCATTGCGGATGACAGCGCGGGCGATGGCGATGGCCAGATGGGTCTTGCCGGTTCCCGTGCCGCCGACAATGACGACGTTGCGTTGATCGGTGATGAAGGCGCCGCCGGCCAGATCGCGCGCCAGCCCTTCGTTGATCGGCGTGCCGGCAAAGTCGAAGTCTGCGAGGTCCTTGGCCAGCGGCAATTTGGCGATGGCCAGTTGGTATTTGATCGAGCGGGCCTGCTTCTCGGCAATCTCGGCTCCAAGCAAGTCGCCAAGAATGCGCGGCGGTTCATGCTGACGCTTGAGGGCGTGGGCCATGACCTCGTCGTAGGCGCCGCGCATGCCATAGAGCTTGAGTTCGCCCATCAGGTCAAACAGGCGGCTGCGGTCGATGAGCGGTGCGGTCATGCGGATCGTCTCCCAGATCGGAGGCTGTCATAGCGGGCGCAATCGGCAAGCGGCATGTGCCGCAGCGTCAATGCGTCCGGGGTGAGGATGGTGAGCGCCGGCGGCGGATCACGGCGCCGGGCCAGAATGTTGAGGATGACGTCGGCGGAATGGACGCCATGGTCGAGCGCCTCGGTGCAGGCCGCCTCGACCGCGCTCAGCCCGTCGGTAAGAACGGCGGCGAGGATGCTGACCATCTGATGGTCGCCATCAAGGGCGCCTTTGAGCTTGCGCCGCACGCCCTCCAGCGCCGCCGGCAGCACCCAGTCGCGGAACGGGGCGCCGTTCCTCCAGGCTCCCGGCTTGCGGGCCAGCACCGGCACGTAATGCCAGGGATCATAAGCCGTCTCGCCGCGACCGAAGCGGCGGGCGTGTTCGCCGACAATCGCGCCGTCCTGGCGAATGACGATGCGGTCGGCGTAAGCGTGAACCTCGACTGGTCGGCCGACGGCGCGCGCCTCAACCGAGTATTTGTTGTTGTCGAAGCGCACCAGACAGGTCTTGGAGACCGAGGCGGCCACGGCGTGGAAGCCGTCGAAGGTATGGGCGACTGGCACAAGCTTCGCCCGCTCCTCCTCGAACACCTGCCAGATTGTCTGGCCGGCGAGCTCAGGGTGGGTATGGGCCTTGGCGTAGGCGACGCACTTGTCGAGCAGCCAGGCGTTCAACTCTTCAAGGCTTTTAAACCGCAGGCGCGGCGTGAAGAACCGCTCGCGCACCAATCCGACCTGGTTCTCCACCTGACCCTTCTCCCAGCCTGCGGCCGGCGTGCAGGCGGTCGGATCAACGAGATAATGGCTGCACATCTGCAGGAAGCGGCGATTGTAGCGGCGCTCCTTGCCGACAAAAATCGCCTCGACCGCCGTCTTCATGTTGTCGTAGATGCCGCGCGCGCAGGCCCCCTTGAAGAAGGCGAAGGCGCGGGTGTGGGCGTCGAACACCATCTCCTGCGTCTCGCGCGGATAAGCCCGTACAAACATCATCCGGCTGTGGCAAAGCCGCATGTGCGCGACCTTGACCGTCATCGTCACGCCGTCGATCAGCACGATCTCGTGGCTCCAGTCGAACTGGTAGGCCTCGCCCGGCGCAAACGAGAGGGGTACGTAAGCCGTGGCCGTCGCGGCGCCGCGCGCCTTGCGCCAAGTTTGGGCGTAGCGGCGCACCGCGTCGTAACTGCCCGCATAGCCGAAGCCGCACAGATCCTCAAACAGCCGCACAAGGGTCAGACGATCGCGCGACGCTTTGCCTTCATTCGCCAGCAGCAGCCGGTCGAGATCCTCGCGCCATGGCCCCAGCTTGGGCAATGGCTGCGTCTCGCGCTCATACTCAAACGCCGTCGCCTGCGAGCGGATGATCTTGCGCACCGTGTTGCGCGAGACGTGAAGCTCGCGACAGATGTCCTTGATCGTCCGGCGACGAACGAAATACTCCCGCCGAACACGTGCAATCGTATCCACGCCCTTCATTCCCGTCCCGCCCGCTTCGTCCAAAAGCAGGCAGTCTAGACAGAGCCAGAGGGGTCATTTTTGGACGCCGATTCCCACGCTCACGGGGTCAAAATTGCACGCCGAAACACAGTCAGGCTCCTGCACGCCAAATACGATGAGCAGGACGCACATGACAGCGGGCACGACGGCCCACCAGAAAACCGCGCGAAAATCGTTGGCGTAGAGAACCATCAAGAGCATCGCGATCAATGGTCCCGCGAACGCTCCTGCGGTGTCGAGCGCTTGTCGAACCCCAAATGCAGCCCCGCGGACATGTTGTGGTGTTACGTCCGCGACGAGCGCATCGCGCGGTGCACCCCTGATGCCTTTGCCAATCCGATCTATGAATCGTGCAGCCATCACTTCGCCAGCGGTCGTTGCCAGCGGAAACATTGGCTTGGTCAATGCGCCAAGCGCGTAGCCGATTCCAGCCAGCAGCTTGCGCTTGCCCAGTCGGTCGGACAGCGCGCCCGAGAAAACCTTTGCGACAGCAGCCGTGGCCTCGCCAAGTCCTTCGATCAGACCAACGACGACGGTGCTTGCGCCCACAACCGTAACGAGAAAGACCGGCAGCAGGCTGTGTACCATCTCCGACGAGACGTCCATCAGCAAAGAGACGGCTCCGAGCGCCCATACGCCACGCGGGATCTGCCTCCACGTGCTGGTTGACGAACGGCTGACTTCAGAGGTCATGGATGAGTGCTCTCAGTGGCACCGTCTGCAGTCGGAGCTTGCCGGACCTGGACCCGCTGCATCGGCAAACCCACTTCATGTCGCTTTCGCGCCGGGGCAACGAGCCGCTCATGCAACACCGTCGACACGTTCTATGAGATGAGTTTCGCGGTGGATAGGACGTACTTTGAGTCCTTTGTTTCAGACCGGCTGTCGAATATTACTGGTCTTTACGGCTGTCAGGCTGCTGCTGCTCGAGTTCGAGATAGCCGTGAGACACGCTATTGGGCGGCAGCGATTGCATTGCGGAAGCGCATGAGCGACACACCGAAGAACGCCGCACCGATCGCAGTCATGGCCAGCAGCTGCGGCCACACGATCGAAAGGTCTGCGCCGCGATAGAGGATCGCCTGGGCGAAGCTGACGAAATGTGTCGACGGCGAGAGCTGCATCACGTTCTGCAACCATAGCGGCATGCTCTCCATCGGCGTCGTCGATCCCGACAGTAGATTCATGACGACCAGGATCGGCATTGCCAGGAGACCGAACTGCGGCATCGAGGTCGTGAAGGTGGCGATCAAGATACCAAGGGCCGTCACCGAGAACTGATAGATCACGGCGCCGGCAAGGAATAACGCCAGCGACCCCGCGACCGGCACTTTCAACAGCAGCTCGACTACAACATTGAGCGAGACCAGCGCCGCGACCAGGATGACCAGGCCATTCGCCCAGATCTTGGCGAGCATGATGTCGACAGGAGTTACCGGCATCACCAGCAGATGCTCGACCGTGCCGTGCTCGCGCTCGCGGATCAGCGCGGCGCCGGTGAGGATCACCGACAGGATGGTGATGTTGTTGATCACCTGCATGACGGCGGTAAACCAATGCGATGCGAGATTGGGATTGAACTTGGATCGCACGACGAGATTGATCGGGAGCTTGCTCGTCCCCTCAGCCCGCTGTGCGTAGCTCAGCACCTCCTGGCTGACGATGTTTTGCAGGTAGACCGCCCCATTGCCGGCCTGCGCCATCGCCGTCGCGTCGACGTTGATCTGCACCGAGGGCTTGCGGCCTGCGAGCAGGTCGGCCTCGAATTTCGGAGGAACCTCGATCACGAATGTGTATCGATTCAGGTCCATCGCCCGGTCGATCTCCGAAGCGCCAATCTCCTGGGCTGGCTTGAAGAACGGCTCGAGGATTGCTGCCTTGATACGTCCTGACAGCTCCGAGCGGTCCTCATCGACGATCGCGACCGACGCATGCTCGACCTCGAGCTTGGCGCCGGTTGCCACCGCATAAACGGCGAAGGTGAAGGTGTAGAGCACGAGCAGGACGAGCACCGGATCGGCGCGCACGCTGCGCAACTCCTTGACGCCCAGCGACAGCACATTGGTCAGGCGCTTCCTCATCTCACGCCTCCTGCTTTCTGAGCACGACCGCGGCCGCGCCGATGAAGACAACCGCAAAAACCGCGAGCGCCAAGTGGTTGATCCACAGCTCTGCGAACCCGAGACTCTTGGTGAAAGTGCCGACGCTGATCTGCTGGAACCACGCTGCCGGGAAAGCCAAGCCAAGAAAGCGACCTGCGCCGGACAGCGAGGAGACCGGTACGAGCAGGCCTGAAAAGTTGACGGCGGGGATCATCGCGATGACGGCAGTGGCGAAGATCGCCCCAACCTGCGTTCGCGTGAACGTCGATATGACGAGGCCGAACCCGGTCGACGCCAGGACGTAGAGGATGACACCGGTCAGCAATGCCACGACGGACCCTTTGACCGGCACGCCAAACAGAAACAGCGACAGTGCCAACAAGGTCAAAAAACTCACCAGCGCGATTACCACGTAGGGTATCTGCTTGCCGACCAGGAACTCGAGGCTCGTCACCGGAGTCGAGCGGAAATTAGCGATCGAGCCGGTCTCCTTCTCGCGCACGACGCCGACTGCGGTCAGCATCGCCGGAATGAGCACCAACATGAGCATGATGACGCTTGGCACGATGGCAAACACGCTCTTGAACGCTTGATTGTACTTGAAGCGAGTTTCGATCCCTATCGGCAAGGCCGACGTTGACGAGCCGGTGCGGCGCGCGGCCTGATCGGCCAGGTAGCTGAGGGCCAGTCCGCTGACGTAGCCCCTCGCAGTCTCCGCCCTGAACGGCATCGCGCCATCGAGCCAGATGCCGACCTCTGGGATGCGATTGTTGAGCAGATCACGTCCGAACCCGGAAGGGATTTCCACGGCGAGCTTCAAGTCGCCACTCCTGAGACGTCTCTCGATCTGGCTAGGCTCGACGATATCAGGGCGCCGGCTGAAATAGCGCGATCCTTCGAAGCTTTCGAGCAGCTGCCGGCTTTCGACAGTCTGGTCCTGGTCGAGGGCCGCGTAACGCAGATGCTCGACGTCGAACGAGATGCCGTAGCCGAACGTGATCATCAGAATGATCGGACCCAGCAGGGCGAACGCGAGCCGCAGCAGGTCGCGCCAGATCTCGACGCTTTCGCGCCGCGCATAGGCCCACAGCCGGCCGAAATCGAAGCGGGAAGCAGACATCGCCCGCGATGCGCGCGGCGGCGGCTCCGGTCGCGCCTCGATCCGCTCGTCTGCCTTGCTCTTGGCTCCCACGCCAGAGGCGTCCTCGAGGTAGGCAATGAATGCCGCCTCGAGGGACTTGGCGGCGCGAGCCTCGGTCAATGCCTTCGGCGTGTCCGCCGCCAGCACCTTGCCGGCGTGCATCAGGGAGATCCGATCGCAGCGCTCCGCCTCGTTCATGAAATGCGTGGACAGAAAGATCGTCACGCCCTCGTTGCGCGAGAGATCAACCAGATACTGCCAGAACTGATCGCGAGCCACCGGATCGACCCCGGACGTCGGCTCGTCGAGGATCAGCATCTCCGGCTTGTGCAACACAGCGACTGCGAGCTGCAGCCGCTGACGCATGCCCAGCGGCAGGCTCTCCGGGTTGCTGTCGGCAGCCTGATCGAGCCCGAACCTCTGCAGCATCTCCACTACGCGCGGTCCCTGCTCAGGTTCGGGAAGATCAAACAAGCGCGCGTGCAGCTGCAGGTTCTGCCGTACCGTCAGCTCTCGGTAGAGCGAGAACGACTGCGACATGTATCCGACCCGGCGCCGCGTCTCGATGTTCTGGGCATCAATCGGCTGCCCCAGCAGTGACGCTTTGCCCTCAGATGCCGGCAGCAGGCCCGTCAACATCTTCATGGTCGTGGACTTGCCGCAGCCGTTGGAGCCGAGGAACCCGAAGATCTCCCCCTTCTCGATGCGGAAGCTCACGTGGTCGACTGCAACGAAGTCGCCGAACCGCATGGTCAGCCCATTGGCCTCGATCGCCGGCGGGCCGGACTGCGGGATACGCATCGGAATCTGCACGCCGCGGTGCGCCTGCCGCTTGGGCTCCGGCAGAAGCGAAACGAACGCCTGCTCCAGATCCCTCGCGTTCGTTCGCGCCTTCAGCTCGGCCGGTGTGCCGGTGGCGATGATGCGGCCGGCGTCCATGGCTGCCAGCCAGTCATAGCGCTCCGCCTCCTCCATGTAGGCGGTCGCGACCACCACGCTCATCTGCGGCCGGCGTGCGCGGATGCGATCGATCAGCTCCCAGAACTGGCGCCGCGACAGCGGATCGACACCCGTGGTCGGCTCGTCGAGAATGAGCAGATCGGGGTCATGGATCAGCGCTCCGCAAAGCGACAGCTTCTGCTTCATGCCGCCGGAAAGCTTGCCGGCAGGTCGGTCCGGAAACGGGTCGAGCCCGGTGCTTCTCAAGAGATCGCCGATGCGCGCCTTGCGCTCGGCCTGGCCTTGGCCGAACAGCCGCCCGATAAAATCGAGGTTCTCGAACACGCTGAGCGTCGGATAGAGATTGCGGCCCAGGCCCTGCGGCATGTAGGCGATGCGGGCGTAGCACTGCTGGCGGTGCGCGGCACTGTGCATGTCGCCGTCGAGCGCGCGCACGGCACCGGTCTGGATGCGCCGCACGCCGGCGATCAGCGCGAGCAGGGTGGACTTGCCGACGCCGTCGGGCCCGATCAGGCCGGCCATGCAGCCCGCCGGAATGGTGATCGAGACGTCATCGAGCGCGATGCTCTTGCCGTAGCGGTGCGACACGGCCTCAAGCGATGCCGCCACGCCTGCCGCTTGGGCAAGCCTGCGGGGCGCGATCATCTCGTTCATGACGGAAGCTTCGGTGCGAGCTTGACCGGCCAGACGGCAACTCGGTCTGTACGGACGTATGCCATGCCGCGCAGGCCAGTTTTCACCCGGTCCTCGATCTCCTTCACCATCTCACGTGGCGCTTGCAGCTTGATGCGGAACATCAGCTTCTCGCGCTCCTCGCGCGTCTCGACCGTCTTCGGCGTGAACTGCGCCTCTCCGGCAACGAACGACACGTTCGCGGGGAAAACATACTGGGGATAAGCGTCGAGCACGACTCGCGCCTCGTCGCCAACGGTCAGGCGGCCAGCTTCACGCGCCGGCAGAAAGATCGTCATGTGGACGTCAGACAGGTCGAGCACCGACAAGATGCGTCCGCCGGCCGCGAGCACCGCACCCGGCTCGATCAGCCGATACTGCACGCGCCCCCGCACCGGCGATCGGACCGTCGCATCAGTCAGGACGGTCTTGATCTGCTCGACTTGTGCATCGGCAGCTTTGACGGTGGCCTTCGCCTGGTCGACCTGGGCGATTGCGGCATTGAGCGCTGCTTCGGCCGATGCCAGCTGCTGCTGGCGTTGATCCATCTTTTCGCGAGGGGTGTAGCCCTTGTCGACGAGCGCGGCCGATCGCTTCACCTCCTGGTCGGCAAACGTCAGCTCGGCCCGTCGGCTAGCCACCATGGCTTCTGCGGCCACCAGAGCCTGCCGAGCCCGCTGGGCTTCGGCCTCACCCTGACGCAGCTGGGCTTCGAGCTGGTCCTTGTCGAGCCGGGCAACAACAGCGCCGGCCTCGACCATATCGCCCTCGCGCGGGATCACCTCGACGATGCGGCCAGCGAGTTTGGTTGCGATGTCGACCTGATTGGCCTCGACCCGGCCGTTGGCGCTGAAGATGCCGGGCGGCAACGCGCTCCGCGCACTCTCCTTCCAGGTCACGAATCCGGCAACTCCCCCGACCAGCGCGACCAGTGCTACCGAGAACACCGCATTTCGACTGACCTGCATGGGGACCTCTTTGGGAAAGTGCGAGCGCAATTGTGTGGCGCCACATGCAACGAAACTTAGGTGTTTAGCGCATTCAGAGCCTTGACGTACGTCAATCGCTGCACCGCAACAGCCGCCTATGGTGCAGAGCATCAAACGTCGATTGGAGAACAGTGATGGCAGCGCGCGAGCAGGGGCAGACCGGCGTGTCCGAGGTGGTGCCTCCAACACCGATCCCGGCTGGCAACGGGAAGGCAGCGCGCCAAATGAATACCTCAGTCGGCGATAGCGCAGTCTCAACCAGGAAAGTCCGGCCGGAACCCAGGGTTCCCGCCGCCGCCTTTCGTCCGCCACCCCCGCCCGAACGGGATTCTTACGCAGCGACTGCCTTCTCTGACATCGTCGACCGCTCGTTGCACGCGGCCCTCGCGCGCTTTACGGCGGGCCTGTCCCCTGCGGCGCTGGCCGCAGCGTACCTGGATTGGGCCACGCACCTGGCCGGCTCGCCAGGAAAGCAAATGCAGCTGATCGAGAAGTCGATGCGCAAGAGCACGCGTTTGGCGCATCATGTGGGCCAGTGCGCCCTTAAGGGTGGTGCCTCCGACGCCTGCATCGCGCCGCTGCCGCAGGACAGGCGCTTCGTCGGCGAAGCCTGGCAGCGCTGGCCCTACAGCTTCATGTATCAGAGCTTCCTGTTGCAGCAGCAGTGGTGGCACAACGCCACGACCGGCGTGCGCGGAGTTACAAGACAGCACGAGAATGTCGTCGAGTTCGCATCCAGGCAGCTTCTCGACATGGTCTCTCCATCGAACTTCCTGCTGACGAATCCGGAGCTCCTGCAGCACACGATGCAGCAGGGCGGCATGAATCTCGTGCGCGGGGCACAGAATTTCGTCGAGGACTGGCAACGCGCCGTGTCGGGCAAGAAGCCGGTCGGCGCCGAAGCATTCCAGGTGGGGCGCAATCTTGCCGTGACGCCGGGCAAGGTGATCTTCCGCAACCGGCTGATCGAGTTGATCCAGTACGCGCCCACTACCAACGAGGTCCGCCCCGAGCCGGTGCTGATCGTTCCAGCCTGGATCATGAAGTACTACATCCTCGACCTGTCGCCGCAGAACTCGCTGGTGAAATACCTGACCGATCAGGGCTTCACGGTGTTCATGATCTCCTGGAAAAACCCCGATCCCGAGGACCGCGACCTCGGCATGGAGGACTACCGCAAGCTAGGCGTCATGGCCGCGCTCGACGCGGTCAGCGCGGTTGCCCCTGATCAGTCGGTGCATGCCGCGGGCTATTGTCTCGGCGGCACCCTCCTGTCGATCGCTGTGGCGGCGATGGCCCGTGATGGCGACGACCGCATCAGGTCGATGACGCTGTTTGCCGCCCAGACCGACTTCACCGAGGCCGGCGAGCTGATGCTGTTCATCAACGACAGCCAGCTGACGTTCCTCGAGGACATGATGTGGGAGCAGGGCTTTCTCGACACCAAGCAAATGGCTGGCACGTTCCAGCTCCTGCGGTCCAACGACCTCATCTGGTCGCGCATGATCCGCGAGTATATGGGCGGCGAGCGCGAGCCGATGATCGACCTGATGGCGTGGAATGCTGACGCCACACGCATGCCCTATCGCATGCATTCAGAGTACCTGCGCCGCCTGTTCCTCGACAATGATCTGGCCGAAGGCCGCTATCAGGTCGATGGTAAAGCCATTGCGCTGACCGACATTCGCGCACCGATCTTCGCGGTCGGCACGACCCGAGACCACGTGGCGCCTTGGCGGTCGGCCTACAAGATCCACCTGCTCACCGACACCGATGTCACGTTCGTGCTGACGAACGGCGGCCATAACGCCGGCATCGTGTCCGAGCCCGGACGGAATGGCCGAAACTTTCAGGTCATGACCAAGTCGAGCGTCGACCGATACACCGATCCAGAGGCTTGGGCAGCATCTGCGCCGCGCAAGGACGGGTCGTGGTGGCCGGAATGGGTAGCGTGGCTCGCGTCACACTCAGGCAAGCCGGCCCGGCCTCCGGCGCTCGGGTCGCTGAAAGCAGGCTACGCGCCGATCGGCGAAGCGCCCGGGACCTATGTTCTGCAGGAGTAGGTTATGACGACTGCACTCGAACTACTGTCCGGCAAGGTTGGCTTGGTCGTCGGCGTCGCGAACGACCAATCGATCGCTGCCGGATGCGCCAGAGCGTTCCGCGCAGCGGGTGCCGAGCTCGCACTGACCTTTCTCAACGACAAGGCCAAGCCTCATGTCGCTCCGGTAGCCGCCGCTGTCGATGCGCGTCTCCTCCTGCCGCTCGATGTCGAGACCGACGGCTCTCTCGAAGGCGTGTTTGGTGCGGTCAAAGAGAAATGGGGCCGGCTCGACTTTCTGCTGCATTCGATTGCCTTCTGCCCGAAAGAAGACCTGCATGGCCGGGTCAGCGACTGCTCGCGTCCCGGCTTCGCGCGCGCCATGGATGTCTCCGTACACTCCTTCATCCGCATGGCCCGGTTGGCCGAGCCGCTCATGCCTAATGGCGGCTGCCTGCTGACGGTCAGCTACTATGGCGCCGAGAAGGTCGTCGACCACTACAACATCATGGGGCCGGTCAAGTCGGCGCTCGAAGGAACGGTGCGCTACCTCGCCGCCGAGCTCGGGCCGAAAGGCATCCGTGTCAATGCGCTTTCGCCGGGACCACTGAAGACACGCGCTGCTTCCGGTATCGACCACTTCGACGCCTTGATCGACGAGGCACGCGCCCGAGCGCCCGAGCGGCGCCTGGTGTCGATCGCCGACGTTGGCGCCATGGCCGCAGGCCTCGTCAGTGACTACGCGCCGAACGTGACCGGCAACATCGCCTACGTCGACGCCGGCTATCACGTCATGTCGTGATCTGCACGTCGCTTTTCCAGCGTCGGCACCACTCGCGGCGTTGTGGCTGTTGACCCACCTCTCTCGACTAGCCTGCTTGAATCAGGAGCAACCGATGACGAAGAAGCACAAGATCGACTGGGATGCCGACGTATCGCTCCCCGCCGGCAAGGGCGCGACCGTGCAGCGCTTCACCGCCAAGGATGGTGAGGATCGGCTCGAGATCGACACCACGCCGTGGGGCGACGGGGATCTGAAGATCAACGAGAAGACTGTGGCTCGTGTCGTGGACGACAAGGGCGGCGCAGAGGCGTTTCGCGATCTCGAAGCTCTCGCCGAATCCATAGAGGAGCGAAATGGTTCATCGGAATAGAGCCGCGATGCCGCAGCCTTCTTCGTTCACCACGGAGTGTGGAAGCATCATGTCGTTGCTCAATGATATCGCTGAATTGCGCGGCGACCTTGAGGCTGCCAAGCCAAGGAGCGCGCCTGATGATCGACAGGCCTCTGCGTCGGGCCCACAAGCGTCTCCAGACTATAAGCCCGGTGCGGAGTCCGACGCACTGTCGCTGTTGCACAGCGTCGATGCCATCATCGCGGATGCGGTCGAAGGCGTCGAGAAGAATCCGAGATTGACGGCTCTGGCAACGTTTGGACTCGGGCTCCTCTTAGGGCTGGCCATAGGAGCGCGCGAGTGATGTCCAGCCTTTCGACGAATGCTCACCTCTATGCCCGACTTGCTGTATTGCGCCAGCGGATCATGTTCCGCTACGCGGCAAGCCGCATCGTAATCGGAACACTGGCGGTTCTGCTCTTACTTGTCGGCGTGGCGCTTCTCAATGTCGCGCTCTTTCTTGCACTGCGAAACCCGCTCGGCGACATCGGCGCGGTGCTTGGCGTCGCTGCTGTGCACTTGGTCGCGGGAGCGATTGCACTGGCCTTCACATTGCAAGAGCCTGCTTCAGCCGAGCTCGAGGCGCTGTCGGAGGCAGAAGCTGTGGCACTGGACGCCCTGAGTGCCGATACGAGCAGCCTTGTCGAAGGCATCGCATCAGTTGGTGGACGTTTCAGCCGGATTGGAAGCAACGCATCTCTCGCGGTGGCGGCACTGTCCAGCCTGCAATCCCTGCTCTCCCGAACTCACAATAAGGAGGCACCCAAGTGACGACTGCGAGCATTGCGGCTGTGATCGCTCTCGCAATTGCGGCTGGAGAAGCAACATGCAGTTCATAGAAAACAAGATATTCGACGAGTTGAAGGTCGGTGACACGGCTGAGATCACGCGAACGCTACGGAAGCAGGACATCGAGCTGTTCGCGGTCATGTCGGGCGACGTTAATCCGGCACACGTCGATGAGGAGTTTGCGAAGTCTGATCCTTTCCACAAAGTGATCGCCCATGGCATGTGGGGCGGCGCGCTGATCTCAGCCGTTTTGGGCACCGAGCTTCCCGGCCCCGGCACGATCTACCTCGACCAGTCGCTGAGCTTCCGGCGGCCGGTTGGCCTGGGCGACACCGTCACGGTCCGACTCACGGTGCGCGAGAAGATCCCCGACAAGAAGCGGGTCGTACTCGATTGTGCGTGCACAAACCAGGCTGGTGAGACAGTCATCAAAGGCGAGGCCCTGGTGGTCGCTCCGACGGAGAAGGTGCGTCGGCCACGCGCCTTGCTTCCCGAGGTCCACCTGCACGAGCGGGGGGCACGATACCGCCAGTTGATCGAGGCAGCGCAGAAGCAGCCGGCGATCCGAACGGCAGTCGTCCATCCGTGCGACGAGGTGTCGCTTGCCGGCGCACTCGATGCGGCCGCCGACCGACTGATCGTCCCGGTCTTGGTCGGCCCGCAAGCAAAGATCCGCAGGGCCGCCGATGCGGCCAGCCGCAGCCTGAAGGACATCGAGATCATCGATACGCCCCACAGCCACGCTGCCGCTATACGCGCCGTCGAGCTCGCCCGCGAGAGCCGCGTCGAGGCGTTGATGAAGGGCGCGCTGCACACAGACGAGTTGATGGGCGCGGTGGTCAAGGCCGACACCGGCCTCAGGACCGAGCGGCGCATGAGCCACGTCTTCGCGCTCGACGTGCCGCACTACCCCAAGCCTTTGCTGATCACGGATGCCGCGATCAACATCTACCCCGATCTCGAGACCAAGCGCGACATCGTGCAGAACGCCATCGATCTCGCACATGCGCTCGGCTTGGCCGAGCCCAAGGTTGCCATCCTCTCCGCTGTCGAGACCGTCTATCCCAAGATTGCATCGACAGTGGAAGCTGCCGCTCTGTGCAAGATGGCCGATCGCGGACAGATCACCGGCGGCCTGCTCGACGGTCCGCTCGCCTTCGACAACGCCGTCTCGAAGGAAGCAGCCAAGACCAAGGGCATCTTCTCTTCTGTCGCCGGCGACGCCGACATCCTGGTCGCGCCGGATCTGGAGGCCGGCAACATGGTCGCCAAGCAGCTGATCTATCTTGCCGGCGCCGACGCGACGGGCATCGTCATGGGCGCACGCGTGCCGATTATGCTGACCAGCCGTGCCGACGGTGCATTGGCGCGGCAAGCTTCCTGCGCGTTGGCGCTGCTCGTTGTTCATCATAAGGCGCGAGGTGCGACATGACCCGCGCCGTCCTGGTGCTCAATGCCGGCTCGTCGAGCATCAAATTCGCCCTCTACGGGGCCGAGCACCTTGACGTGCTCTGCCGTGGGCAAATCGATGGCATTGGCGGCACGCCGCGATTTGTCGCGAAGGGGGCAAGGGCCGCGCGGCTCACAGAAACTCTGGCGCTTCCGGAGACTGCCACACACGAAACTCTGACGGCTTGGTTGCTTGAAACCCTACGTGCTCGGCTCGATGACGTCACGATCTCCGCTGCCGGCCATCGCGTCGTGCACGGCGGCGCTCGGTTTGTTGCCCCCGTCTGCATCGACGATGCGGTGATGGGCGAGCTTGATAGCCTGGTAAGCCTTGCGCCACTGCATGAGCCGCACAATCTTGCGACCATCCGCGCGGTGGCCAAGGCTTGGAGTCAGCTCCCCCAGGTTGCCTGCTTTGATACGCAATTCCATCGCACGCAGCCGCGCCTTGCCCAGCTGTTTGCCTTGCCGCAGGAGCTAACCGACGATGGCGTGCTGCGCTACGGCTTTCACGGGCTGTCCTACGAGTACATTGCCGGCGTCCTGCCGCAGCATGTCGGACCGCGAGCCGACGGCCGCGTGATCGTAGCCCACCTCGGCAACGGCGCCAGTATGTGCGCGCTGAAAGAGCGCCGCAGCGTCGCCAGCACGATGGGCTTCACCGCGCTCGACGGCCTGATGATGGGCACGCGCTCCGGCGCGCTCGATCCGGGAGTTGTGCTTCACCTCTTGCAGCACAAGCGCATGTCGCCGGACGAGGTCTCGAGCCTGCTCTACAACAAGTCCGGCTTGCTCGGCGTCTCCGGTATCAGCGCGGACGTGCGCAAACTCGAGGCGAGCGACGATCCCCGCGCCGCCGAGGCCCTTGATCTGTTCGCCTACCGTGCCGCGCGCGAGCTGGGATCGCTCGTCGCGGTCCTCGGCGGCCTCGATGTCCTCGTGTTTACGGCCGGCATCGGCGAGCATTCTGCTGGCGTCCGCCGTCGAATTTGCGAGCCATCCGCGTGGGCTGGCGTTGTTCTCGATCTCGTCGCCAATGAAAGGGGCGGCCCAAGGATCAGCTCTCCAAGATCGCAAGTCGACGTGCTCGTCATTCCGACCGACGAGGAAGTCGTCATTGCGCGCGCGACCAGACAACAGGTGTAGAAATGAGAGATCGCATTATCGTTATTTCTCGCAACGGCAAGTCGACGATCATCACGGGGTGGCGGGCGTGGTTGCTCGGCATCGCCGCCATCGTGGCGGCATGGCTATTGATGGCACTTGTGGTCTTCGTTTGGGCAGGGGTGGCGGTGACGTTGGGATTGGCATTCGTACTGGTGTTCCCCGCTCTAATCGTCGCTGCGCTCTTCTGGACGTGCCTGAGCCGGAAGCCTCGGTAATCTTGCAACCACCGGAGAAGAGCACATCGCATGTCGACGCAACCGTACGTATAGAAAAATCACACCGTTGCGATTCCGATTTCCTGCCGCCAAGCGGAAGTGGCGGCGATGAACATCTCCGTAGACACCCTATGACGCTATGGAGCTTGAGCAGCGTTCAGTCGAAGGTCAAAGTACCTCCGATACCGACCGCTCGCGCGGCGATCTGAGTTGGTCGACGCGATAGAGCCGCAACCGACCATCATGCTGCAATGCCGCGATTTTTCGAGGTGGGCCAACGACGGTAGTCCAGAGACACATAGCTGAGCAGGCGGTAGATTGGGTTGCGGTAGGCCGTTAGGTCGCGTGGCAGGTCGGATCGCTGGTAATCGGCCGGATCATGGGCAGATCCTTGCTGAGTATGGAGCGGCGGGCGGGCCGCGACCGCCCGCCGCTCCAGTTCAATCGCGGGTCAGCAGGACGGGGCCGCTACCGATGTGAATGCGCAGCAACTCATAGGGCTTGCGGCGCATATCGCGGCCACCGTGGAAGCCCGGTTGGCGATGCAGCTGGTTGGCGGTGAAGTAGAGGTAGCCGTCACGACCGATCGAGAGTGTATCGGGCCAGCTAATGCGCGGATCGCTGACGACAGTCGACCATCGCCCCTCGTCCAGCACGCGAATGGCATTGTTCTCATAGTCGCCGGCGAAGATGCGTCCGCGGTCATCCTCGGCGATCCCGTCTGATGCGCCCTTCGCGCCCATGTCGCGCACCGCGCGGGCAAGCTCCGCGTCATCGACCGACGGGTCGCGCAACAGCGCAGTCGGCACGGCCCTGGCACATGGACGAAGGCGAACCGCGCGGCGCGGTCCTGCTGCAATTCGAGCGACTGCGGCACAGTCGGCTCGTTCTCTCCTGCCTCCCATTCCTCGGAGGTCGGTTCTCGCTCAAAGAAGGCCAGCGGCACGCGAGCAGGTGCGCCGGTATCGCCAAACACGCGGCGCACAGCCTCGGCATTGGTTTCGTGCGGCTCGCATTCGATCCGAAGCATCCCCACGCTATGCCGTGCAGCACTCTCGATGCGCGCGAGGCGCTTTTGGAGTTCCTTGCTCATTTCCCAGCCTCTTTGGTTTCCAGTGCTGCAATTCGTGCCTCAAGCTCGCGCCGCTCCATCGCGGCCCCGACTGCCTCGATCACCTTTGCAGCATCGGCGGCTTCATCCGTGGTTATGTCGCCGCTGCCCATCGCAGTGAGGATCGAGGCTTGGGCTTCGGCAAGGTCGGCAGGCGTCTTGAGTGAAGCAGGCAGCGCCAGCGTGACGGTTGCCGCCAGCCGTGAGCGCCGATTGCACGCGCCCGACATGATCTGCGGTGACACCTTCGAGAGGGTCAGGTGGCAACCAGCGCTCCACAACGCCAACATGGTCGGAAGGGCGGTATTGGGTTGCATTTCCAAGATCGATAGAGACGATCTGAAACCAGTCAGCATTCGCTGAGGCTGCGCGTGCCACCAGCGGCGAACCTGATCCTCTGCCCGGCTGGATAGCGCCGTCCACTTCAGGCCCGGTTGCGGTCGCTTGTCGGGTTGGCAGGGGAACACATGCAAGCCGAGGGAGGCAAGGCGTAGTGCCGCCTTGCCATTAATGAGAGCCGGAGCAGTTGCGGGAAGCGCAGCCATTAGCGCGCCCCCTCAATTACCTCATGTCGCCCGCACCACTCGGTTGCACGCGTATCAGCGGGCTTATGGAGTTTGGAGCTGGTACGTCGGCAAAGCCCTGCATAATATCCGTCGCGAGGCTGGAAAAATCTGCATCCGGCGCAGCGTTCCGCGCCAAAAAGTGCAATGGCCAAGGCGCGGTTTTCAGTTTCCTGCTCGATCTGCCGACGGAAGGCCTCGACACCCTTCTGACGGAGCACGTCAGGATCAGCGAGTTCAACCTCGCGCTGGAAGTTTGCAATTTTCTGGGTTAGTCTCGACGTGCTGTATTCATCAAGACCCCCAAAACCCGCCGGTCGCAAGCTGGCGGGTTTCTTGTTGGTGGCCATCGATCAAGCGGCCTTCGCAGCGTTAGCCTTGGGCAGCTTGGCCAGCCACGCTTTGGCATCGTCGACGGTGACGAGTGTTTTCTTGCCGACCTTGGTCAGGCGAAGACGCCCTGCTTTTGCTTCATTGTAGGCGTGAGAACGCCCGATGCTTGCCCAGTGACAGAATTGCTCAATTTTGAGAGCGCCACGATCTTGAATATCCATTTGTCCGCCTCCGTTGTTGGTGGATGCAGACAAATCCCATTATTTGGGGGCGCCGTTCATGGTAGACGAGCGTCTCAGTAGGATGGCTGGTGTCCTCGCTTCATCGGCACCACGTTGCCTTCCGGCGTTTTCAGATGGCCTGTCAATCGGCGTGCAAGAATGACCCCGGATCGGCGTCCAATTTTGACCCCCATTTTGGCGACAAGACGCGAGCGATCAGCCCGGCGGAACTGGTCGGGGTTGTGCAGCCGGGCTGATCGCGGATCG
>JAIUNP010000376.1 GCA_020161975.1 Pseudomonadota bacterium | reverse complement strand
AAACCGGACAGACCGCCGCCCTGACGCAGGGTGCGGATGCGATCTCGCCGCCCGGTCAGAATTTTGTGCGGATAGGCCTGATGGCCGACATCCCAGATCAGCCGGTCACGCGGGGTATCGAAAACATGATGCAGCGCCACCGTAAGTTCGACAACGCCCAGGCCCGCGCCAAGATGCCCACCCGTGACCGAGACCGCATCGATCATCTCGGCCCGCAACTCGTCCGCAACCTGTCCGAGACGCGCGTCATCAACCTTACGCAGGTCGTCCGGCGTGACAATGGTATCGAGAAGCGGCGTATGAACGGGCACGATCTGGCCTTGCTGGGACTATGGAATATCCGGTCTAATACGTTAATTCAGGCCCGGCAATGGCACGAGATGCCGCGGCGCGACCTCAGTTGCAGCCACCGATTGAGTTGGCCTTGCAGATTTTCTTGCCATCGGTCCAGGTGGCGCCGGAGAAATTGGCGCCGTCGAGCCGCGCGCTTTCCAGCGAAGCTCCGGTCAGATTTGCGCCCTGAAACAGCGCATTTTCAAGATGCGCATAGTCAAAATTGGCATTCCGGAGATTGGCGTTCACGAATAACGCCCCGCTCGCATAGCCATTCTCGAAGCGCGCGCCCTCAAGATTGGCGCGGGTGAAATTCGTCCCGTCCGCCAGCGCACCACCAAAATTCACGCCCGGCAGCACACGTCCCGTGAAGTTCTCGTTGGTCACATCCGCATTGGCGTAAGTAATGATATCGCTGATCGACGACCGGCCCGTGCCACCTGTCGCATTGCAACCGGCGAGCGCAAGCGCAAGAACCGTAATGGTGGTGAAGCGTGACATCATGACGTTCCTCTGCGGGCCAGTTCTCTTCGTTCCTTAAGGGAAGAAACGGACATTCACCAGATGGGACGGCCCGGAATGCCGCCCGCCATCAGCCGGCATCGAAAGCCTCGGTGCCGGCGGGCTTGCCGTCAGCGCCCAGCGTAATCTTCTCGATCCGGGCTTCCGCCTCGCGAAGCAGCGCATCGCAACGCTTCTTGAGCGCCTCGCCACGCTCGTAAAGGGCGATAGATTCTTCCAGCGCGACCTCGCCCCGTTCCAGCTTCTGGACGATCTGCTCAAGTTCGGCCAGCGCCTTCTCGAACGGAAGGGCAGCGATGTCCGTCTGGGGGGATTGTGCGTTCATGGCTGTTGTTCTACCGGATTTCTGCGCCGGGCTCCACCCGGCAAATAACGGAATTGTCCAACTGCGATGTCCAAGCCCGGCCCCCGCCATTCCGGCAGTAATCGCCGCCAGATTCTCGGCGCCGGCTTGGCGGTTGTGATCCTGCTGGTACTCGGGATCTGGGTGTTCAGCCGGCTCGATGCCACACAGAAGGCACAGGCCTGCATGGAATCAGCCGGGCGCCGCTGCGCCGCCATCGAGGTCGACAGCCTGCCCAAGCGATAGGCCTTGGGAGGCGCGGCGCGCCGACGCCTGCCCTACCCGCGCGAGCCGACGCGGATGCCGGGCGCGGGACGTTCAGCCAGCACCTCGCGCCGGAATCGGAACAGGGCTGCCGGGCGGCCGCCCGTGGTTGTCCGCCCGCCGGTCGGTTCGACCAGTTGCGAGGTTTCGACCAGTCTGCGGAAGTTCTGCTTGTGCAGCAGGCGGCCCGAAATCGCCTCGACCGTATTTTGCAGCGACGTCAGCGTGAATTCCGCTGGAATCAGTTCAAAAATGACCGGGCGATACTTGAGCTTGCCGCGCAGACGACCAATGGCGGTGGCCAGAATGCGGCGATGATCGAAACTCATTGGCATTCCGAGCCCCGGCCCGATCCCGACCGAAGGGTCCGCACGACCATCGCGGATTGCTTCCATCACCAGGCCGGCCTCGTACAGCAGTTCGTAACGCTCCAACGCCTTTTCCTCGTCGAAGGGCGCGCCCTCGCCGCCGAAACACAGCTTCATGCGCTCGAATCGCGACAATCCGCGCCGGTCAGTGATTTCCGCGTCGCTCTGCTTCTGCGAGGCCCAGGGCCGCAACGCCGGCAGGATGATTTCGTCGATCATGCGCGGGCGGCCGCCGCGCCAATCCTCCCACGGCAGGAAACGGTACCAGGGCAGGAACTCGGTGTTGCCCCGCGCCGTCCGGCTGAGGCCGGTCAACGCCAGATAGCCAACCGAAACGACATGGGGGCCGACATCGCCGGGCTGGGCATGGCGACCACGATCGCCGAATGTGTAGAGCTGCTCCGCATAGCCGAGGTTCAGGCCGGCCTGTTCATTCACCCAAGCGCGCAGGCCGATCTCGAACGTCCGATGCGTTACCGGATCAAACGGGCCGGAGGGAAGCGCCGGCAGATTACCCGAACGCGTATCCGTGACGAAAACCAGCGGTTCATCATCCCGCACGGTTACAATTGCCGCTGCGAGTCCGATTTCGATCCGTGAGGGGCCTGTATCTCTTGTCATTCCCGGCGCGGCCTATCCTTGACTGATCTTTCGTGTCTGCCCGTTCGGTTGAAATGGCCTGAACCTGCAATGTGCGCCGCCGCCGGCATCACCACAAGTCTCGTTCATTGCAACCTTGCGACTCATTGTTCTATCCGCTTGCGAAACCAATAGCGCAAACACGCTTCGCAATGGCGAGAACTTTCTTGGCCTTTCGACAAGGATCGCATGGCTGGTCGCCGGTGAAACCCCTCTTCGCGGCGAGCCCCCCGGATAGCAAAAAGGAGCGGAACTCGATTTACCTGTTGATTCAATGCGTTGTTTAGCAGACGATGCCCTGTGTCTCCCGCGCGACACCCATGTTGAAATCGCTCTGGCAGCGGCAGAATATGACGCTCCAGACGGGGCTGCCGGCACAGTGGTGCCGATCCTGGCCGGGAGCCGTCTGTCTGTGAAGCGTCTTAATACTTCCGCCACCGAAACATTGCCTTTCGTGCTGACGCTCCGGAATGAAACCCGCTCCGTTATCCTTCTCCTGCAAGTTGCCTGAATCGCGCAAGGAACCGCATCTTTGCCAGATCCGCGCTCCACGGTCGCAACAGGGACCGCACCTCCTGATCAAGTGGCACGGGCGCACCAAAAAATGTCCGTGCCTCTGCCGGCGAAAAGCCCGCGAGTTCAACCGCTTCATGGTGGGCCGCCACGCCATCGGCCTGCTTGGCCAGGGTGGCGACATCACGGGGAAACACAGGCGGCAGACCGAAACGGATCATCACAGCCCCCAGAATACGGGCTTCCACAGGCTTGTAAGTGTCATTCAACACAGCTTTCAGAGGAGAGATCATATCCCCAATCACGTATTCTGCCGAATCGTGGAGCAAAATCGCAAGACAGGTGCGATCCGGCAGGCCAATGCGTAACTGCCGGGCCACCGCCTCGACCAGCAGCGAATGCTGGGCCACGGAGAAGATGTGCTCGCCCGATGTCTGACCGTTCCAGCGGGCGACACGGGCCAGACCATGGGCCACGTCCTCGATCTCGACATCAAGCGGCGAAGGGTCGAGCAGATCGAGCCGACGGCCGGACAGCATCCGCTGCCAGGCGCGTGGGGTCTTTGGCGCTCTGGCCATGGGTCAGCGCCCCCTTGCCAGCGCCGCGCATTCCTCATGGCGGAAGCAGCCGACAAGATGATCGTTCACCATGCCCGTGGCCTGCATGAAGGCGTAGACGATGGTGGGGCCACAGAAGGCGAAGCCGCGCTTCTTCAGGTCCTTCGAGATCTTTTCCGCAAGCGGGGTCGCGCCCGGCACTTCTTCGAGGCCACGGAAACGGTTCTGCACCGGGCGCCCGTCGAG
>JAIUNP010000375.1 GCA_020161975.1 Pseudomonadota bacterium | reverse complement strand
AGCAGGCTTGTCGGCCCGGTCGAGAACACGATGAACAGGATAAGGATGGCAACTACGGCCAGTTCCATACCTGTGCTGCTGACGCGCTTGGTGAGCCCTCTGGCCATGGTCCACATGACCGCCTGATAGACGAGGCAGCCGACGAAGAAGCCGTAGATGCAGCGCAGGAAGCCGTAGTTGTGCGTCGTGAAGATGTAGTTGGGCGAGAGCAGCGCCACACCGGCAACGCCAATGGTTGCCAGCGCCGTAAACAGAGCCGTGCGCATTCCCGCCAGCATCACCACCACAGCAAAGACAATGTAGGCGTAGAACTCGACCGAGATCGACCAGGCCGGCCCGTTCCAGCTTGTCATGCCGAGGAGATTGAAGGACTGGATGAGCAGCAGGTTGGCACCGAGGCTTTCGAGCGATCGCGGGCCGGTGAACGGCGCGCCATCGATGTCCATTTTCAGGGTCAGAGTGATCGCCATCTTGGCAAGCTCGAGCACGAGGAAGCCAAGGATCAGCGCCAGATGCAGGGGATAGACGCGCCCGAAGCGGCGGATCATGAAGCCGTCAAAGCGGGCTTTTCCGCTGGTCAGTTGCTGTCCATAAGCATGGCACATGACAAAGCCGGAGAGGACAAAGAAGAAGTCCACGAACATCTGCATGTTCAGGAAGCCTTGTGTCCCCTGAAGCCGATGGGCGAGCGGAATGTGATAAAGGGTCACCAGCAAGGCACATACGCCGCGCCATGCGTCGAGTACGGCAAAGCGATGTAGAGACGATGGTGTGCTGCTTTGGTGCGGAACTGTCCCAGAATGCATGTCGCTTACTCCCGAGGATGATCTGTTGAGAGCTGGCTTGCACAAAGCGGGCCTTTCAAAGCCGCATAGATCGCCGGGATGACGACCAGCGTCAGCAGGGTCGAAGAGACCATGCCGCCGATCATCGGCACAGCGATACGCTGCATGATTTCCGAGCCGGTGCCGGTGCTCCAGAGGATCGGGATCAGCCCGGCCATGATGGCGATGACGGTCATCATCTTAGGCCGGACGCGCTCAACCGCGCCGATCATGATGGCACGATGGAGATCATCGCGGGTGAAGGCGCGACCTTCCGTGGCACAGGCGGCTTGCCCTTCCTTCATCGCATGATCGAGATAGATCAACATGATGACGCCGGTTTCTGCTGCGACGCCGGCGAGCGCGATGAAGCCGACAGCCACCGCGACCGACATGTTGAACCCCATCCACCACATCAGCCACAGCCCGCCGATGAGCGCGAAAGGCAGCGAGAGCATGACGATGAGCGTTTCCGTCAGCGCCCGGAAGTTGAGATAGAGCAGCAGGAAAATGATCATCAGCGTCAGCGGCACGACGATCTTGAGCCGTGCCTCGGCGCGTTCGAGATACTCGAACTGTCCGCTCCATTGCACATAGGTTCCGGGGGGGAACTTTACCTCCTTCGCCACGGCAGCCCGCGCCTCGGCGACATAGCCGCCGAGATCGCGCCCGGCCATGTCTACGAAGATATAGACCGCGAGTTGCCCGTTCTCCGTGCGGATGGCGGTTGCGCCGCGCGTGAGTTTGACCTCAGCGACGGCGCCGATAGGTACGAAGCCGCCTTTGGGCAGGGGAACCTGAACCTCGGTGGCAATGGCCTCAGGGCTTGAGCGCAGATCACGGGGATAGCGAATATTGACGCTGTAACGCTCGCGTCCTTCAACGGTGCTGGTGACGCTCTCGCCGCCGATGGCAGAGGCGATCACATCCTGCACATCGCCGATGGTGAGGCCGTAGCGCCCCAGTTCGACGCGATCCGGCACGATGTCAAGATAGTAGCCGCCGATGACCCGTTCGGCATAGGCGCTTGACGTGCCGGGAACTGCCTTCACCACGGCCTCGACCTGTCGTGACAGCGCTTCGATCTCGGTCAAATCAGGACCGAACACCTTGATGCCGACAGGCGTGCGGATGCCCGTCGCCAGCATGTCGATGCGGGCGCGGATCGGCATGGTCCAGGCGTTGGAAACTCCTGGGAATTGCAGCGCCTTGTCCATCTCGGCCCGGAGGCTTTCCGTGGTGAGGCCGGGACGCCATGCCGATTTCGGTTTGAGGTTGATGATTGTCTCGAACATCTCCAGCGGCGCGGGGTCGGTCGCGGTGAGCGCGCGGCCTGCCTTCCCGAAGACCGAGATGACCTCGGGGAACGACTTGATGATCCGGTCCTGTGTGGCAAGAAGTTCGCCCGCCTTGGTGACGGAGAGGCCCGGCAGGGTGGTCGGCATATACATCAGGGTGCCTTCATCGAGGCTGGGCATGAATTCGCTGCCGATCCGCTGCGCCGGCCATATGCTGGCACCGAGAATGAGGAGTGCGATGAGAATCGTCGCTGTCTTGGCCCTGAGCACGCCGGCGATCACCGGCCGATAGATCCAGATAAGAAAGCGATTGATCGGATTCCTGTGCTCGGGAACGATTTTCCCGCGCACGAAGATCACCATCAGCGTCGGAACCAGCGTTACCGAGAGGAACGCCGCCGCCGCCATCGCGAAGGTTTTGGTGAAGGCGAGCGGGCTGAACAACCGCCCCTCCTGCGCTTCCAGCGTGAAGATTGGCAGGAACGATACGGTGATGATGAGCAGACTGAAGAACAGGGCGGGCCCAACCTCACTTGCAGCCTCAATCAGGATTTCGACGCGCGATTTGCCCTCAGGCGCGCGTTCAAGATGCTTGTGGGCGTTTTCAATCATGACGATGGCCGCATCGATCATCGCTCCGATGGCAATGGCGATGCCGCCAAGGCTCATGATGTTTGAGCCGAGGCCCATCATCTTCATCGCCACGAAACTCATGAGTATGCCGACGGGAAGCATCAGGATCGCGACCAACGCGCTCCTGAGGTGGAGGAGGAACACGACGCAGACGATCGCGACGATGGCCATTTCCTCGATCAGCGTCATTTTCAGAGTTTCGATGGCGCGGGTAATCAGTTCCGAGCGGTCATAAACCGGCACAATTTCCACGCCCTTCGGCAGGCTCGGCAGAATCTCGGCGATGCGGGCCTTTGCACTGGCGATCACCGAGAGCGCATTAGCGCCAAATCGCTGGATGACGATGCCACTGGCAACCTCGCCCTCGCCATTCAGTTCGGCGATTCCGCGCCGCTCGTCCGGACCGAGTTCAACGCGCGCGACATCGCCGAGGCGAACCGGCACGCCCGCTTCGCTTTTGAGGGTGATGCTCTCGATATCCGCGCTGTTGCGGAGATACCCCCGCCCGCGCACCATGAACTCGAACTCCGAGAGTTCGACGCTGCGCCCGCCGATATCGGCATTGCTGGCCCGAAGTGCCTCGCGGATGCGCGAGACAGGAATGCCAAGCGCGCGCAGCCGGTTGGGATCGACGACGACATTGTATTGTTTCACAAACCCGCCGACGGCAGCGACCTCCGCCACGCCCTCGGCCTTGGCTGCAGCGAAGCGCAGTTTCCAGTCCTGCAAGGAACGGGTTTCGGCAAGGGACATGTCTTTCGCCAGCACCGCGTATTGGTAGACCCAGCCGACGCCTGTTGCATCCGGCCCAAGCGTCGGCGTCACGCCAGCGGGCAGGCGTTTTGCGGCGGTGTTGAGATATTCGAGCACGCGGCTACGCGCCCAATAAGGGTCGGTGCCGTCCTCGAAAATCACATAGACGAAGGAGACGCCAAAGAACGAGAAGCCGCGCACGACACGCGATTTCGGGACGGTGAGCATCGCGGTGCTCAGGGGATAGGTCACCTGATCCTCGACCACCTGCGGCCCCTGCCCGGCATATTCGG
>JAIUNP010000374.1 GCA_020161975.1 Pseudomonadota bacterium | reverse complement strand
GCCGGCAGCGCCGGTCCGGTCACGGTCGGTGCCCGCGCCGAACACCTGCTGCTTTCGCCGCCCAGGGGCGCGCCCGCCATTCGGGGTGTCGCAACCGTTATCGAGCGGCTCGGCTCGGACACATTTGTGCATCTGCGCGTTGATGGCGTCGAAAATCCGGTGATCGTCCGCCAGGTCGGAGACGATGTGATCGCGCCGGGCACGACGCTCGACATCGGCTTTGATCCGGTAACGCTGCATGTCTTCGGCGAGGACGGAAAGCGGCTGGAGAGCGCCACACAGGAAAGAACGGCGGCATGAACACGTCGGCAACCATCGCCGTCCCCGAGGGGGAATCGCCCCTTGCCGGCGCCCGCTATCCCGATCTTCAGGGAATGCCGGTGCTGGTCACCGGCGCCGGATCCGGTATCGGATCGAGTATTGCACTGCATTTTGCCGCGCAGGGCGCGCGCGTCGCCGGCATGGACATCAGCGCTGCCGCATTGGCGGAAACCGCGCAGACCATCCACTCGATCACCGGCAACACCATCGAAACCGCCATCGTTGACTTGCGGAACATTGCGGCGATGAAGGCCGCGATCGCCGATCTTTCCGGTCGCACCGGCGCTTTCCGCACATTGATCAACAATGCCGGCGATGATGCGCGCGTCCCCTGGGATCAGGTGACGCCGGACTATTGGAACGACCGGTTTGAGGTCAACGTCCGTCACCAGTTCTTCGCAGCGCAAGCCGTCGCGCCGGCCATGGCCGCAGCCGGCGGCGGTGCGATCATCAACCTTGGCTCGATCTCGTGGATGTTCGGTGCGGTCGGTCTGATCGCCTACACGACCGGCAAATCCGCGATCATGGGGTTGACCAAATCGCTCGCCCGGGAACTCGGCGCCAGCGGCATCCGGGTCAACTCGATCGCGCCGGGCATGATCTGGACCCGGAAGCAGATCGACAGGGCCATGGCGGACGATCCGGCCAAGTTCGAACGCTACCTTGATCGCCAGTGCATCAAGGAACATCTCGATGCATCCGACATTGCCCGCATGGCGCTTTGGCTCGCCTCCAGGGAGGCGCGACACTGCGCCGGACAGACCTACATCGTCGATGGCGGCGTCGTCTGACGCTGCGAACCTGAGGATTTTTCACACGCAACGCGGCCGGGACGAAACGGTCGACACCAAGGGAGTGAGACATGACGATCCAGAAAACATCCATGACGCGCCGCCGGTTCGGCCAGTTGGCGACGGCAGGCATTGCGGCCCTCACGGCAAGGCCGGCAATGGCCCAGGCCGGAACGGTCAGCTTCATGAGCTTCACCTATGCGGAAGAGCCCAACAAGCCGCATGTGCAGAAGCTGCTGGACGGCTTTGCCGCTGCGGGCGGCAAGGTCGAAGCCATCGGCTCGGCCTGGGGCGACATGCAGAAAAACATCCTGCTGCGCCAGCGTTCGCGCACCCTGCCGACGACCGCCCAGATTCAGGAACGCTGGATGCCCTCGCTCGCCACACTGCCCGATATCGTCAACCTCGACGACATCCTCGGGCGCGCAAAACTTGAGGCTGCCATCGATCCGAAGATCCTGGCCATGGGCCGCGTGAACGGCAAGACGGTTGGTCTGCCGCTCATCACCGGTTCCGTCGGCATGGTGGCAAACAAGGAGGTTCTTGCGAAGGCGGGGGTCGAGGTGCCCGAGACGCTCGCCGATTTCAAGAAGGCGCTGATCGCCATTCGCGACAAGGTTCCCAATTCGGTGCCCTACGCACCGGCGACCAAGAACGTCAACTCGATCCCGCTCGATTTCATGATCATGGTCTGGGCGCATGGCGGCCGCATTATCGATGAAACCGGCAAGGTGCTGATCAATTCGGACGCCGGGCGGGCCACCCTCGCCTTCATGACGGAACTGATGAAGGATCGGCTGATCGCGCCGGAACTCGATCGGCCGGATTCGCGCCGTCTGTTCGGCCAGGGTGCTTGCGGCTTTTATGCCGATCCGCCGCAGGCCCGCGGATTTGCCCGCGCCTTCTCGGGTCGCGGCGAGGCGGCGGACGCCTTCGTCCTGCCGATCAAGACACCGGTTCTGAAGGCTGGCGATACGCCCCATTCAATCCAGTGGGGGCATCTGGTCAGCGCGTTCAAGGGACCCATGATGGACGGGCCGGACTCCCCCGGCGCAAAATGGCTCAACTACCTGATTTCGGATGCGGCGCAGGGCACGTTCCCGCCCTCGCTCTCGGCGCTGCCGGTCACGAGGTCTGCACAGGCCTTGCCGGTCGTGACGAAAGACGCGTTCTTCTCGAACTGGAAAGTGGCCAGCGGCACACCGCTGATCAACGAGATCGGCATCTGGTCGAACGCACCGGAGCTTTCGACGATCCTGTCCGAGGAATTCCAGGCCGCTGTCCTCGGTCAGAAGCCGTCGGATGCGGCCATTGCTGCCATGGCGAGCCGCATGGAAGCCTCCATGGCAAAGCGCGGCTAGCCCGGCATGACGAACAGCGCCACCCCAGCCACCACCGGGACATCCGCAGCCACGCTGCGGGTGTCCCCCCTTGCCGAGCGCGGCGGCCTCAAAGCACGGGAGCGGCGTGTCGGCTGGTTCTTTCTGATCCCGGCCCTTGCTGCCTTCGCGCTGGTGATCCTGTTCCCGTTTCTTAGGGCACTGGCGCTGGCCTTCACGCGATCCGACCTGCAAACGCCCGAGCCCGTATTCATTGGCCTCGATAATTTCCGAACGATCCTGAACTCGCCCGAAATTCTCGGCTCCTTCGTCACCACCGCGATTTACGTGACCGCTGTTACCGCGGGCACGCTGGTGCTGGGACTTGCCTGGGCGCTGATCCTCAACCAGCCATTCCGGGGGCAGAAGGCGCTGCGGGCCCTGTCGCTGATCCCCTGGGTGTTGCCGAGCACCGTGACAGCCTTCATCTGGGGCTGGATCTTCAATTCGCGCTTCGGGGTGCTCAATGCCGTGCTGGTCAGCGCCGGCGCAATTCCGTTTCCGACCGCCTGGCTTTCGACGCCGGGGGGCGCGATGACGGCCATCGTCATCACCAAGATCTGGTTCTCAATTCCGCTGTTCATGTCGTTCTTCCTCGCCGGGCTTCAGAGCCTCGACCGTGAGCAGATCGAGGCGGCCCGGGTTGACGGCGCCGGCAACATTGACGTGCTGCGCGATCATATTCTTCCGCACCTCAAGCCGGTGCTGCTGGTGGTGATCGTGCTCGGCGTGATCGGCAACCTGCAACATTTCGATACGATCTACGCACTGACCGGCGGCGGCCCGGTGCGGGCGACCTCCACGCTGTCGATCGAGGTCTATCGCCGCGCCTTCGACCAGTGGGACATCGGCATGGCTTCGGCGGTCGGCCTGCTGTGGGTCGCAACGATCATGCCGGCGGCGTATTTCTATCTCCGTCAGCTGCTGAAAGGAGTTTGAGCCGATGCTTGATCTCAGCTCCACATCCGCCCGTTTCGTGTTCGGCCTTATCCTGACCTTGATCGCGATCTTCCTGTTTTTCCCGATCTACTGGCTGATTATCTCGGCCTTCAAGGCCAATTCCGAACTCTATCGCGTCGTTCCGACCCTGTATCCGCATGAGCCGTCGCTGGTCCATTTCCACAACTCGATCCGCAGCGCACTGGGCGTGGTGGCTTGAATTTCTTCGTAAGCGTGAAGCGAACGCATCGCGCGTTGCCCATCCTTCGAGACGCGCCGCTTCGCGGCGCTCCTCAGAATTTGTGAATCTTTGTCTTTCGGATTCACGCCTTTGGTGATTCCCTCGAAGGGAATTCGGTGGAGGGTTTGATGCCGGAGAAGGACT
>JAIUNP010000373.1 GCA_020161975.1 Pseudomonadota bacterium | reverse complement strand
GGCCGATCTCGGCGTATTTCAATGGCGGGAGGGTGGAGAAATCCACCGCGCGGAACGGCGCGCTGATGCTAGCAAGCTCCGGGGCGGGTGTGCCCGTGCCGAAGGCCAGCACACATCCGAACACCAGCACGGCAAGTGCGATCAGCCCTGTCAGGATCTTGAATAGCTTACCCATGCGGTCCTCGAATCTCCGACGGTATCCTCCAAACCGGAGCGTGGTGGGTCAAGCAGATGCTGCGGAACCATTGCGGCAATCCCCGGCTGTATGCTCTAACAGCGGAACCTGATCCACGACCGGAGACTGCCTTCACCGTGAAAACGCTGCCAAGACCGCCAAAGGGGCCCTTGCATGTCATGGCCTACGGTGTTCACGTCTTCACGGCGCTGGGCGCTGCCTTGGGGTTTCTGGCGCTGGAGGCTGTGATCGCGGGTGATTTGCCCAGGGCGTTCATGTGGCTTGCTATTGCGCTCGTCGTCGATGCGGTAGATGGGCCGCTGGCGCGCTGGCTGAAGGTGACTGAAACCGCTTCACGCTATGACGGCGCGACCCTCGATCTCGTCGTCGATTTCATTACCTATGTCTTCGTCCCCGCCGCGATGCTGCTGCGCCCCGAGGTGATGGACCCTCCCTTCGGCCTCATCGCCGGGCTGGTGGTGCTGGTCGGCTCGGCGCTCTATTTCGCCGATACGGGCATGAAGACCGACGACTGGTGGTTCAAGGGCTTTCCCGCCGTGTGGAACGTCGTCGTGTTCTACATCGTTGTGTTCAAGCCGGCGACCTGGCTGACGCTGCTCATCGTGCTTGTACTGGCCGCGATGATGTTCCTGCCCGTGGTGTTCGTGCATCCCGTGCGCGTCAAGCGCTGGCGGGCGCTGACCATGGGCGTGATGGTGCTGTGGGGCGGGGCAGCGGTGGCGACGCTGATGGCCCGGCTGGAGCCGGGTTTTGCGGTGAAGGCCGTGCTGCTCGCCGGCGCGGTCTATTTCCTCGGGCTCGGCTTTCTCAGGGATGCGCCGGAGGAGGGGTAGGGCGCAGTGCGCCAATGCGCGAGCGGTGCCGCCGCATTCGCACCGACGGCAAGTGACGCAGTTTGTAACGTGGCGTCCAGCCATCCGTGAACCATCGCATACCCCAACGAATAGCCGCATTGGTAGGGAAATTCAGGATCGTTTTGCGTTCCGAATTTCCAGCGCTCCCAGCCGCCGGGCAGTTTCTCGATTGGGGTATCGAACTGATCCATCGCGCGTTTCGCGAAGGCCGCCAGCGCCTCGCCCTTGCATTCGACCGCGTAAAATGGAGTCGGCTGGCCGATTTCCTCCTCGAAACAGCAGGCCAATCCCTCGGCGATGAGGTTTTCTCCGTAGGTTTTGCCATGGCTGCCATTGATCACAAGATCGCGCGAGCTGTGGTGCATTTCATGGGCAAGCAGGGATCGCACATCAGAACGGCCATGCGCGATGAAGTGTGGGTGATCCACGTCAACATAAAGCGATATGTGGTGGCGACCGTGAGAGAAGCCGTTTGAACCAATCCTCGGGATGATCCGCCAAGGCTCATTTGAAACGACAACATCCAAATTGGCCAGCGGCAGCAACGCTGCGCATTGCATCGCCGTTTGCTCCAGTACATCGCGGATGTCGTCGCCGGTCTTGCCAGCCAATTTGCCGCTGGCACTGAGAATGTGAAATGTGACAGCCATCTGCGATGATGATCAGAACTTTCGCAATTGAACAAGTGTCGCCTTGCGTCGACAAGAAATTTGATAACTTGAGAGCATAGTCCAACCAGATCGGACAATTCTCTGGATGCGTCAGATTTGGGACGCCAGCCACCCGTCAAGTTCCCTGAGCGCCCTTGCGCTCAGCGCCCTTTTCTTCGCAATCGTCTTGTCCTTGCCGCGCAGGCGCTTGCCGTCCTCGGATTTGACCGGCTCGGTGAGCGGCGGAAACAGCCCGAAATTGATGTTCATCGGCTGAAACGAGCGCGGGCCGGCGTCGATGGTCGAGATGTGCCCGCCGGTGATGTGGTTGACCAGCGCACCGAGTGCGGTGGTGGGCGGCAGAGGCGGCAGGGGGCGACCCAGCTGTTCGGCGGCGGCCATGCGCCCGGCGAGGAGGCCGACAGCAGCGCTTTCGACATAGCCCTCGCAGCCGGTAATCTGGCCGGCAAAGCGCAGGCGCGGCATGGCCTTGAGCCGCAGCGACCCATCCAGCAGCTTCGGCGAATTGAGATAGGTGTTGCGGTGGATGCCGCCGAGCCGCGCGAAAACCGCCTTCTCCAGCCCCGGAATCATGCGGAGAATGTCGGTCTGCGCGCCGTATTTCAGCTTCGTCTGGAAGCCGACCATATTGTAGAGCGTGCCGAGCGCGTTATCCTGCCGCAGCTGGACGATGGCATAGGCCTTTACGGTCGGGTTGTGCGGATTGGTGAGGCCGACGGGTTTCATCGGGCCGTGACGCAGCGTCTCGCGGCCCCGCTCCGCCATCACCTCGACCGGCAGGCAACCATCGAAATAGGGCGTGCCCTCGAATTCCTTGAACTCGGTCTTGTCGCCGGCAAGCAGCGCGTCGATGAACGCCTCGTACTGCTCCTTGTCGAGCGGGCAGTTGATGTAGTCGGCGCCCGTGCCGCCCGGGCCGGCCTTGTCATAACGCGACTGGAACCACGCCTTCTCCATGTCGATCGTATCGAAATGGACGATGGGGGCGATGGCATCGAAAAAGGCAAGGCCGTCTTCGCCGGTCAGCGCACGGATGGCATCGGCCAGCGGCGGCGAGGTCAGCGGGCCGGTGGCGACGATCACATTGTCCCATTCCGCCGGCGGCAGCCCGGCGATCTCGCCCCGGTCAATGGTGATGTTCGGATGCGCTTCGAGCGCGGCGGTCACGGCGTTTGAAAATCCGTCGCGGTCGACGGCAAGCGCCGAACCCGCCGGCACCTGATGCGCATCGCCGCTTGCCATGATCAGCGAGCCGAGTTTTCGCATTTCGGCGTGCAGCAGGCCCACGGCATTGGTGGCCGCATCATCCGAGCGGAAGGAATTGGAACAGACGAGTTCGGCAAGTCCTTGAGTCTTGTGCGCCTCGGTCATGCGCTGGGGGCGCATTTCGTGCAGGATCACAGGGACGCCGGCCTCGGCGGCCTGCCACGCGGCCTCGGAACCGGCGAGGCCGCCGCCAATGATGTGTATGGGCTTGAGATGTTCCGTCATGCCGACCTGATACGTCGGCAGGATGCACCCTGCAACCCGTCAGCGCAGGTTGAGCGCGCGTTGCAGGACGTTAAGCTGTTCGGCCACCGGGTTCACCTGACTCTCAGCCGGCATCGCATCGGCTTTGAGATCGGCATCAATGTGCAGTACGCGGTCCTGAAGGCGCAGCGAGCGTTCAACCAGCGTGCGCAGGGTCACGGGCAGCAGGGCGAACATGTCCGGTGCGCTTGCCACATCCTGCGGGGCGACCTTGATGCGGCTATGTTCGCGCTCGGCTTCCTCACGGCTGAGTTCGCCTTCATTCACGGCGCGCTGGAGCAGCAGCCATGATGTCATCTGCATCAGGCGTGTCGTCAGGCGCATACTCTCGGATGCGTAGGCCAGCGCGCTCGGCCGGGCCAACGCCCGGGATTCCTGCCGACCGGGGCCGTCCAGATACGCAGCGGTCTCTTCGACAAGGGCCATGCCTTCGCGGAACAACACCTTGAAGCTCTCGGATGCAACCATCCGCTGCGTGAAAGACACGGTGGCAATGTTGCGCTCAGTGTTCATTGCAATTCCGCGACGCATATCCTGCATTGTCAAAGTCTCCGTCTTACTTGGCC
>JAIUNP010000372.1 GCA_020161975.1 Pseudomonadota bacterium | reverse complement strand
GCCAAGCTGGCCGCGCTGCGCGATCAGCTCCGCAAGTAGACCGTGACCGCAGCGGGCAGCCAGCGCATCGACAAATGGCTGTTCTTCACGCGCGTGGTGAAATCGCGCTCGCTGGCCCAAAAGCTGGTGCTGGCTGGATCGGTGCGGATCAACTCCGAAAAGATCGACCAGCCGGCCGCCTTGGTGAAGCCGGGAGACGGCGTCACCATCAAGCTCGACCGCCGCGTGCTGGTCTATCGCGTGCTGCTGCCCGGCATGCGGCGCGGACCTGCGGAAGAAGCCCGCACGCTCTATGAGGACCTGACGCCGGCGCCTGCCGCCAGGGCGGATCAGCCTGCCATTCCGGCGCAGCGGGAGCCCGGTTCCGGCCGCCCGACCAAGCGCGAGCGGCGGGCCATCGACAGATGGACGAACGATCCGGAATGACGATCCGGTAAGCGGCGAAACGGAAGGATGGCATTCCGGAGCCGCCCCGCTGCGCGGCAATGCGTCCCTTGCACCGTACTATCAAAGGGGTTACGCCACGCTCGCTAAAGTGCCTTCCGGAGCCGGCCGATGACGTATGTCGTCACAGACAATTGCATCAGATGCAAATACATGGACTGCATCGAGGTGTGTCCGGTCGACTGTTTCTACGAAGGCGAGAACATGCTCGTCATCCATCCGGACGAGTGCATCGACTGCGGCGTCTGCGAACCGGAATGCCCGGCCGACGCGATCAAGCCGGACACCGAGCCCGGGCTCGACAAATGGCTCAAGGTCAATGCCGACTTCGCGGCGAGCTGGCCCAACATCACCCGCAAGGGCGAGCCGCCGGCCGACGCCAAGGAGATGGACGGCGTGCCCGACAAGTTCGATAAATACTTCTCGCCGGAGCCCGGCCAGGGCAGCTAGAACACACGGCCTTCCCCTGCGTCATTAACCTTGCAACCCTGCGGGGGTTGCGGGGAGCCTTCGCGTGTGCAGCAAAATCTTGATTTGCACACGCAATTATGTTACGTAGAGGTCACATGCCGGTGACACGACGCCTTCTTGTGGCGCAAAGCCTTACTCATTGAAAGGACGACCATATCCGCACCAGGATTCTGGGCCAGGCGCGTTTGTGTTGCGCGTGGCCTTCCTCGTTCGGAAATGGTCTTTCGTGTCGCCGTCATTACGCGAGGCCCGCGATAGGCCGCAGCAGACCCGGGAGAAAACCGGGCGCGAACAGGAGTTTGAAGCGTAATGGCCACACCGCAGAAGAAGTCCGCAGCCCGTAACGGGTTCAAGACCGGCGAGTTCATCGTCTATCCGGCCCACGGCGTCGGCCAGATCGTGTCGATCGACGAGCAGGAAGTGGCGGGCCACAAGCTGGAACTCTTCGTCATCGATTTCCAGAAGGACAAGATGCGCCTCAAGGTTCCGGTCGCCAAGGCGACCTCGATCGGCATGCGCAAGCTGTCCGAGACCGACTATGTCGACCGCGCGCTGAAGGTCGTGCAGGGCCGCGCCCGCATCAAGCGCACCATGTGGTCGCGCCGGGCGCAGGAATATGACGCGAAGATCAATTCGGGCGATCTGATCTCGATCTCGGAGGTCGTGCGCGACCTGTATCGCGCCGAGAACCAGCCGGAGCAGTCCTATTCCGAGCGCCAGCTCTATGAAGCCGCGCTGGACCGCATGGCGCGCGAGATCGCGGCCGTCAACAAGATGAGCGAGACCGAAGCCGTCCGCCTGATCGAGGTCAATTTGAACAAGGGCCCCAAGCGGGGCGCCAAGGCCGACAACGAGGCCGAGGCCGAACAGGACGAAGCCGCCTGATCACCGGCGCATAGGATTGAAAAACCCGGCCGCGAGGCCGGGTTTTTTCTTTGGTCAAGCGGTAGCGTCGCAGACCGCGCGGAACAGCGCGATCGTCTCGTGCTCACGATACGAGCTTTCGTCGTTGGTCGCGCCGTAGTTGCGGTTCGCGGACAGCTTGACGATCGTCATGCCGCGCGCCGGATTGACGTAGACGAACTGGTTGTAGACGCCGATCGCCGCGTATTCGCCTTCGTCGCCGTCGATCACCCACCACTGGTAGCCATAGCCGAAGAGAGGGTCGGGGACGCCCGGCATGAGGTGCGGTGCGTCCGGCGTGATGGAAGCGCGCACCCATTCTGCCGGCACAAGCTGCCGGCCATGCCAGTATCCGCCAAGCCTGTACAGTTCGCCGATCTTGGCGTAGTCGCGCGCGGTGGCGTTGAGGCAGGCATAGGCCATCTCCATGCCGGTGGAGTCGAGCAGCCAGTGGCCCGGTGATTCCATGCCGAGCGGATGCCAGAGCTTCTCCTGCATATAGTCCGCGATGGTGCGGCCCGTCGCGGCCCTCAGCAGCATGCCGAGCACCTGCGTATCCATGCTGTTGTAGTGACAGACGGTCCCGGGTGTCGTGGCGCGGCCGAGCGTCGGAATGAAATCGCTCATCGCGCCGCCTTCCGCCGAGACCTTCGAGAAGCGGATGATATCGGACTCGGGATCGCTGTAATCCTCGTTCCAGCCGGCGCCCGATGACATCTGCAGGATGTCCTTGATCCGCACGCCGTCATAGGCCGAGCTCGCGAGCTCCGGCACATAGGCGGTGACCGGCTGCTCGATCGAGCCGATCGCGCCTTCGGCGACTGCGATGCCGACCAGCGCCGATATGAAACTCTTGGCGACAGACATCGAGGCCCAGCGCACGTCGCGCCCGCCGAAGGCGGAATACTGCTCGAACCGGACGGCGCCGTCGCGAAGCACGAGCAGCGCCATCGTGTCGGTCTCGTCAAGAAATGCCTCCGTGTCGCGCGGCGCGCCGTCATGGACGAAGCTGCCGGGCAGCTCGATCCGCGGGCCTTCATCGAAGGCATGGGCAACCGGCGCGGCCGTCATCGTCGATGCCGGGATGAATTCCGCGAGCCGGCTGAAATTCTCGTGCTGGGGCGCGCCGGTGAACAGGCTCGCTATGTAGGTTGCGCGGTTCATGCGGCCTCCGAGTGTCGAAGGCCGCTCAATAGAGGATCGTTTGGGGGCTGGGAACCGCCGTCAGCCGAGCTTGGCGTCGAGCGTGACCTTGATCGCACCAAGCGCCTTCGACACGGGGCAGCCTTCCTTCGCCTTGTTGGCGAGCTCCTGGAACTTCGCCTCATCGATGCCCGGCACCTTGCCGGTTAACGTCAGCGCGCTGCCGGTGATGCCGGTGCCCGGCACCAGGGTCACGACCGCCTTGGCTTCGAGGCTGTCGGCCGGAGTACCGTTTTCGGCTAGGAAATGCGAGAGCTGAATGGCGAAGCAGCCGGCGTGAGCGGCGGCGATCAGTTCCTCCGGATTGGTGCCGGTCTTGCCGCTCTCGTCCTCGAAGCGGCCCTTGAACGAATAGGGTTGCGCCTTGAAGACGCCGCTCTGCATGTCGATCGTGCCGGAACCTTCCTTGAGATTGCCTTTCCAGACGGCGGTGGCGTGACGGTCCATGTCGCTCTCCTGAGGTTGGAACGATCAATATAGCGCCGCCGCATGACAAGGCCATGCCCGGGCGTTAGCCTCAGATCGCCTCGCCCTTGAGCAGGCGCGGAATGTTGTCGCCCACCCCGGCCGCCTGGCGGATGAAGAAATCCTTCATGCGCGGCATCCGGTCGACGATGCCGAGGCCGATGTCGCGCAGCGTCCGCAGCGGGCCGATATCGTTGGAGAAGAGGCGGTTGAGCACATCGGTCGTGACGCCCATCTGCACCGTGTCGAAGCGCCGCCACCGCTCGTAGTGTTGGAGCACGTCAAGCGCGCCGATGTCCTGGCCGAGCCGGTCCGCCTCGACCACCACTTC
>JAIUNP010000371.1 GCA_020161975.1 Pseudomonadota bacterium | reverse complement strand
GCCTCAAGATTGATCAGGAAGTGATCGGCTCCACCGGCTTTGTCCGGTGCCTTGCAAATGGTTGCGTCGCCGAGGTGGAACTCGACGATGCGCTGATTGCCAAGCTGAAGGCCGGCAAGGAGGCGCTGTTCGTGATTTTCCTGCCGCCGGATGACGGGCGTGGTCTGCCGTTGAACCTCAACGGCTTTGAACAGGGATTTTCCCAACTACAGTAGAGTTGTCGTGAGTGAGGGCGTGGAATGACCAAGGTTCATGGGTTTGCGGTACTGGCCGCCTGTTTCGCGCTGGCCGGATGCAATGCAATCTCGCCGACATTGCCGTCTCTGGGAGGGGGCGGGGGCAGCGGTCTTGGGTCGCAGGCCCTCTTTGGCAATCCGCAGAACGTGCCGCGCGCCAATGCCCCTGAACTCGAGATCGATTACAACTGCCCGGGTGTTGAAGTGATGGAAGGCGCCGCCGCCGTGCGGGTTGGCCGGGCCGGATCCTCGGAGGTCGCTCACCAGGCATCGCTGACGGATGTGGCGCGCGAATGCCGCTTTTCCGGCAACCAGATGGTGCTGAAGGTCGGTGTTCAGGGCCGGATGCTGATCGGATCGATCGGCAAGCCTGGAACCTATCCTGTGCCGGTGCGGGTTGCGGTGAAGCAGAATGACAAGGTTGTTGCCAACCGCGTCGCCAGGGTCTCCGTGACCATTCCGGCGGGTGAATCCAGCGTCGGCTTCGTTCATGTCGAGGATAACATCATCCTGCCGATCCTGCCCGGGGCCGATCCGGCCGATACCTATGATGTGTTTGTTGGCTTCGACGGCTCCGGCGCGGCGGCTGACCCGCGGCGGGGACGCCGGCGGCGGTGAATTGTCGCAAAGGGTCGTTGACTCAAGCCCCTGCGCCGCTCTAGGGCTACGGCACGGCAAATGAAATCTCGCGGGAGAGACCGGTCGCAAGACCGGCGCCGAAGGCGCAACCGCCCCGGAAACGCTCAGGCAAAAGGACCGCGAGAGGCAGCCGCTCTGGAAAGCAGGAACGTTTCGTTCCTCACCGACGGAGAAAACGCGGGCGGGGCGTTTCGCCCTTGCGTGAATCTCTCAGGTCACAGGACAGAGGGGGCGATGGTGCGCCGTGAGGCGCGCTGATCGTTCATCTTTATGGGGGTTCCTGTGGCTAGCGAAAACACGTCCGATCCGGTCCGTCACACCCCGCTCCATGCGACGCATGTCGCTGCCGGCGCCCGCATGGTGCCGTTCGCCGGTTATGACATGCCGGTGCAGTATCCGACCGGCATCATGGCCGAGCACAAGTGGACCCGCGAGAACGCTGGCCTGTTTGATGTCTCGCATATGGGGCAGTTGTTTCTGATCGGCGGGGACCATGCGACGGTTGCCGCTGCCGTGGAAGCGCTGTGCCCGGCGGATATTCTCAATCTCAAGCCCGGAATGCAGCGCTATTCCCAGCTTCTGGCCGCAGATGGCGGCATTCTCGACGATCTGATGATCACCCGGCCCACTGATCCTGCCGAGGATGGTGTGCTGATGCTGGTCGTCAATGCCGGGTGCAAGGAACAGGACATTGCCCATATCGCGGCGAACTTGCCGGGCAATGTCCGGATGCTTCGCGCCGATCACCGCGCGCTGGTTGCCCTTCAGGGGCCGAAGGCGGCGGAGGTGCTGGCCGCGCATTGCCCCGGCGTTGTCGATCTGCCGTTCATGGGCGCGCTCACCACCACCTTCGATGGTGTGCCTGTGCATGTTTCGCGCTCCGGCTATACGGGCGAGGATGGCTTTGAGATTTCCGTGCATGAAAGGCAGGTGGCCCGTTTGTGGGACACGCTGTGTCTCAGCCCGGCGGTCAAGCCCATCGGTCTCGGCGCCCGCGATTCGCTGCGACTGGAGGCGGGGCTCTGCCTCTACGGGCACGATATCGACACCACCACCTCGCCGGTCGAAGCCGCGCTGGTCTGGTCGGTGCAGAAGCGCCGCCGCCTTGAAGGCGGCTTTCCCGGCGCTGCACGCATCCAGAAAGAACTCGCTGACGGTACGACGCGGCTGCGCGTCGGCATTCTGCCTGAGGGGCGCCTGCCGGCGCGCGAGGGCGCTGAAATCCAGGTTGATGGCCGGAAGATCGGTGTTGTTACCTCGGGCGGCTTCGGTCCCACCCTGAATGCGCCGGTTGCGATGGGCTATGTCGAGAGCGCTTTTTCCGCGCCCGGCACCGACGTCACGCTGATCGTCCGCGACAAGCCTCTGCCTGCAAAAATCGCCCCGATGCCGTTCGTCCCGAACGGTTACATTCGCAAGAAATGACCCTTTTCCCGGAGAAAACCCCATGACCATCCGCTATTCCAAGGACCACGAATACATCCGCGTCGAAGGCGACATCGGCGTTGTCGGCATTTCGGACTATGCCCAGCAGCAGCTTGGCGACGTGGTGTTCGTTGATCTCCCGGCCGTCGGCAAGGCGGTGAAGGCCGGCGGCGAGGCGGCTGTTGTCGAGAGCGTCAAGGCTGCGAGCGAAGTCTATGCGCCGGTTTCGGGCGAGGTGGTCGAAGTCAACACGGCGGTGGCTGACAACCCCGGCCTGGTGAACGAGGATTCCGCCGGCGCCGGCTGGTTCCTCAAGATCCGCCTCAGCGACAGGGCGGAACTCGACAAGTTGATGAGCGAGGCCGAATACGCCGAATTCCTCAAGTCGGTGGGATAACCCTTCATGCGCTATCTGCCCCTCTCCCCCGCCGACCGCGAGGCGATGCTTGCGAAAATCGGCGTTGCCTCAGTGGACGCCCTGTTCGCCGATATTCCTGCAGCCAAGCGCCTGAAGGGCCTCGTCGACCTGCCGAGGGCGAAGGGCGAACTGGAGGTGGAGCGCGAACTGTCCGCGCTCGCTGGCCAGAACATCCCGGCGTCGTCGGTGCCGTTTTTCGTGGGGGCAGGGGCCTACAAGCATCACGTTCCGGCGACGGTGGATCATCTGATCCAGCGTTCCGAGTTCCTGACAAGCTACACGCCGTATCAGCCGGAAATCGCGCAAGGCACATTGCAGTATCTGTTCGAGTTCCAGACGCAGGTGGCGCGCCTTACCGGCATGGATGTTGCCAACGCCTCGATGTATGACGGCTCCACCGGCACAGGTGAAGCTGTGTTGATGGCGCACCGCATCACGAAGCGCCGTAAGGCGGTGCTCTCGGGCGGGCTGCATCCGCACTATGCCGATGTCGTGCGCACTCTGTCGGATATGGCCGGCGATACGGTCGCGTCACTGCCGCCCGATGTGACCGCGACGGAGGATCTGGTTGCCGCCATTGACGAAACCGTCTCCTGCGTCGTGGTGCAGACCCCGGATGTGTTCGGCAATCTGCGCGACTTGCGCAAGATCTCGGCGGCCTGCAAGGCGAAGGGCGCGCTGCTCATCGCCGTGTTCACGGAAGTGATCTCGCTCGGCCTCGTGGAATCGCCCGGCGCGCAGGGCGCGGATATCGTCGTCGGCGAGGGGCAGTCGATCGGCAACGGGCTGAACTTCGGCGGGCCATATGTCGGCCTCTTTGCCACCCGCCAGCAATATGTTCGGCAGATGCCGGGTCGCCTGTGCGGCGAAACGGTCGATTCGAACGGCAATCGCGGCTTCGTGCTCACGCTTTCGACGCGCGAGCAGCACATCCGCCGCGAGAAGGCGACCTCGAACATCTGCACCAACTCCGGCCTCTGCACGCTGGCCTTCACCATCCACATGTCGCTGCTGGGGCAGGCTGGGCTGACACGCCTTGCCGAGGTGAATCATGCCAACGCCTGCCTTCTGGCCGACGCGCTGGAGGCCGCAGGCATCAAGGTGCTGACCAAGGCCTTCTTCAACGAG
>JAIUNP010000370.1 GCA_020161975.1 Pseudomonadota bacterium | reverse complement strand
CACGAACAGCAGTTCGCCATCGGCATTGTAGAAACACTCGTCGACCATCGAACGGGTAAAGAGGTAGATCGAGGCCGACATGCCGGCCATCGACCCGGCATCACCGGCGGTGGTGATGGTACGCACGCCTTCAAGAAAGCTGACGCTTTCGCTCGGTAGCGGCAGCGGTGACCAACGGTAGGGCGCCGGCGGAGCTTCGACCTCGACGGCAGGGGCTGTGCGCCACAGGCCGATATCGGCCTTGCGGAAACGTCCCCAGTGCTTGACGGTTGGCCGGATGCGATAGAGCCACGACCGCTCGTTGGAGGCGCGCGGCGCGGTGAAGGGCGAACCGGAAAGCTGTTCTGCATAAAGGCCGTAAGCGCAGCGCTGGGGCGAATTGCGTCCGATCGGCAGGGCGCCGGGCAGAGCCTCGGTCTCGAAGCCGTTTCCAAATCCGGATAGGTATTCAGGTCTCATGGCATCCCCTCCTGGCAAATTTCCAGCGCGTGGCGTCCCGTGTCCTCAATCATCACCGTCCGGCATCAAACCATGGAGGGCGCAACCAAACAAATGTAAAGCGGACAGAAGAGGGTTTGTCAATAACGAATGAATTCGCTATTGTAGAATTAGAAGCAGGGGTTGGCGATGGACAAGACCGAAGCACGACACAGGCAGCGCGGCATCCAGTCGGTTGAGGTGGGCGGCGCATTGTTGAAGGTGCTGGTTGCTGCAGAAGGCGCATTGACGCTCGGTGAAATCGCCCGCCGCGCCGGGCTGACGCCCGCGAAGGCGCATCCCTATCTTGTCTCCTATGGATGTCTGGGGCTCATCGTGCAGGACCGACAGACGGGGCGTTATGATGTCGGCCCGCTGGCGCTTCAGGCTGGCCTGGCGGCTCTCCGGCGGCTCAACCCTCTGCGGGTGGCTGACGAAGGGCTTGCTGCGCTCGTCGAGGAATCATCCCAGATGGTGGCCATTGCGGTCTGGGCCATGCATGGCGCAACCATCGTGCGCATTGAGGAATCGCCGCGTCCGCTCCATGTCAATCTACGGGTCGGCTCCGTGATGTCGCTGCGCAACACGGCGACCGGCAATGTTTTTGCGGCCTATCTCCGCCCGGCGGATATCGCTGACGCCTTGCAACGTGAAGGCATGCCTGGAACGCCGACGATTGGCGCCAGCGCCGGCACGGATGATGCACTCCAGAGCCTGGTTTCCGGCGTGCGCGCGGTCGGTCTGGCCTCCACCATTGACCATCCCATCCCCGGCATCAGTGCGTTGTCGGCACCGGTGTTTGACCATCGCGGAGCGTTGGCTATGGCCATTACCTTGCTGGGGCCGAGCGGAACCTTCGATGCGGCAGTCGATGGCGATCTCGCCGGGATGTTGCAGCGCTATGCCCGATCTGTCACAGCGCGTCTCGGGGGGGCGGTCAGCTGAGCGTCCGGCGCACGGCATCCTGCCAGAGGGCGAGCCGCCGCTGGCGTTCCTTTGGGGCCATGGCGGGCGTGAAGCGACGTTCCAGCGACCATTTCCGACCGAAGGTTTCAGGGTCAGGAAAGGCACCGGCCTGAAGTCCGGCGAGATATGCGGCTCCCTGCGCTGTCGTTTCGGCAATGACGGGTCGATCCACCGGCGCATCGAGCAGATCCGCGAGACGCTGCATGGTCCAGTCACTTGCTGCCATGCCGCCATCCACCCTGAGAACCGTGTTGCCCTTGGTGCCCCAGTCATCGCGCATGGCACCGACGAGATCGGCCGTCTGGAAACAGACCGCTTCCAGCGCTGCACGGGCAATTTCCTTGGGCCCCGTGCCGCGCGTCAGCCCGTAAAGGGCACCCCGTGCTTCTGCATCCCAGTAGGGCGCTCCGAGACCCACGAAGGCCGGTACGAGAATGACATCCTGCCTCTCGTCCGCTGCTGCCGCCATCGGCCCCGTCTCACCGGCGCTGCCGACGATGCCGAGCCCATCGCGCAGCCATTGCACGGCGGCGCCGGCGATAAAGATCGAGCCTTCAAGCGCATAGGAGGTCTGCCCGCCAAGCCGATAGGCGATTGTGGTCAGCAGCCGGTTTTTGGAGGCGACAGGCGCTGCGCCCGTATTGATCAGCGCAAAGCAGCCTGTGCCATAGGTCGCCTTCATCATCCCCGGGGTGAAGCAGGCTTGCCCCACGGTTGCCGCCTGCTGGTCGCCTGCAATACCGCGGATGGGCACGGGCGCACCGAAGATCGACGGCTCGGCGGTGCCGAATTCCGCAGCGCAATCCCGGATCTCCGGCAGGATCGCGCGGGGCACATCGAAAAGTGTCAGGAGTTGATCGTCCCAGTCGCCGGTGTGGATATTCATCAGCATTGTGCGCGAGGCATTGGTCGCGTCGGTAGCATGGACGCGCCCGCCGGTCAGCCGCCACAGGAGAAGGCTGTCGATAGTGCCGAAGGCAAGTTCGCCTTTCTCGGCCCGCGCCCGCGCGCCGGGCACATGATCGAGCAGCCATTTCACCTTGGTGGCGGAAAAGTAAGGATCAAGCAGCAGGCCCGTCCGTGCCGTGACATCCGGCTCCGCTCCCGCCTCGCGCAGGTCTGCGCAGGCGCTGGCCGTGCGCCGGTCCTGCCATACGATGGCGCGGTGGATCGCCTTGCCGGTCGCCCTGTCCCAGATGACCACCGTCTCACGCTGATTGGTAATGCCGATCCCTGCAAGATCGCGGGCTGCAACACCGGCTGCCTTCAGGGCCGCGCGCGCTGTCTCCACCACAGTGCGCCAGATATCCTCGGGGTCGTGCTCCACCCAGCCGCTATGCGGAAAGTGCTGCGGAAACTCCTGCTGGCCAACACCGGCAATCGAACCATCCTTGGCAAAGACGATCCCGCGGCTGGAGGTTGTCCCCTGATCGATCGCCAGAATCTCGCCGCTCATGTCCGCCTGTCCTTTCCTCATCACTTTTGAGGGAGAACAGACGATCACGAGGGGAAAGGCAACAGGGTTTCTGGAACGCGGGGCGATCTAGTGGCTGGAAACCGCGCCGCCGCTGGCCCGCCAGCCGGACATGCCGCCCGGATAATGACGAATATCGTCGCGCCCGGCGCAGGCGCCCAGCGCCCGGGCCGAGCGCCCGCCCGCCTGGCACATCAGGATCACGGGGCGATCCGTGGGCAGCGCCGCAGCGTCGAAGCGCGACAGTGGCAGGTTGATGGCGCCCGGCACATGGCCGGAGGCAAACTCGCCCGGCTCGCGGACGTCAACGACATGAACGGCGCCGGTTGCCGACGCCTGCTGCACATCCTCGAACGTCGCATGGCCCCCGCCGCCGAACAAGCGGCCCAAAATCCCCCCGATCATGCCGGGTTCTCCGCTTTCCTGGCCATCTGTTCATAAGCGCTGAGCGCGTGGCTGGCATACATCACCGATGGACCGGCCCCCATGTAGACGGCCATCGAGAGGGTTTCCAGAATCTCCTCACGGCTCGCGCCCTGATCAATGCAGGCCTTGACGTGGAATGCGATGCAATCATCGCAGCGCACCGCTACGCCGATCGCCAATGCAATCAGTTCCTTGGTTTTCGTGTCGAGTGCTTTTGGCGCCAGTGCAGCCTGCGCGAGGCCGGAGAAGGCCTTCATCACTTCCGGTGCGCCGCCGCGCAGCCCCCGAAGATTCGCGGAAAATGAAGCCATCGCCTCGGGCCAGTTGTCGATCATGATTTCACGCCGTCATTGTGTTATGGAAAAGGATGGAATTTATATTAGAATAGTCTTATATGAACGGGATGCAAGTCGAGAAATTGATCGCGCAGGCGGCGCGTGCCGAAGGGCTCTTGAAGGCGATGGGCAACCGCTATCGCCTGATGATCCTGTGCGAGTTGCATCGGGGTGAACAGTCGGTCA
>JAIUNP010000369.1 GCA_020161975.1 Pseudomonadota bacterium | reverse complement strand
TGATAACGCTGACCTCGCTCGACTTCCTCGGCTTCGGCCTGCCGCCCGGCTCGCCGTCGCTCGGCGAGATGCTCTCGCAAGGCAAGGCCAATGTGCAGGCGCCGTGGCTCGGCCTGTCCGGCTTCATCACGCTGGCGGTGATGCTGTCGCTGTTGATCTTCATCGGCGAAGCGGTGCGCGACGCCTTCGATCCTCGCAAGACCTTCCGGTGAGCCGATGGACGATGTGACAAAAACCGGCGAGCCGTTGCTGCAGGTCAAGGACCTGTCGGTGTCGTTCGGCGCCGGTGAGCGCGAAGTGCGTGCGGTCGATCGCGTCTCGTTCGAGATCAAGCGCGGCGAGACGCTGGCGCTGGTCGGCGAATCCGGTTCCGGCAAATCGGTGACGGCGTTGTCGATCATGAAGCTGTTGCCGTATCCGGCGGCACATCATCCTTCCGGACAGGTGCTGTTCAAGGCGCGCGATCTGCTGCCGCTACCGGAAAGCGAAATCCGGCATGTGCGCGGCAACGACATCACCATCATCTTTCAGGAGCCGATGACGTCGCTCAATCCGCTCCACACCATCGAGAAGCAGCTCGCGGAAATCCTGCTGCTGCATCGGGGTGTGACCGGTGAGAAGGCGCGCAAGCGGATCGTCGAACTTTTGACGCAGGTGGGGATCCCCGAGCCGGAAACGCGGCTCGGCAGCTATCCGCATCAACTGTCGGGCGGCCAGCGCCAGCGCGTGATGATCGCCATGGCGCTCGCCAACGAGCCGGACCTGCTGATCGCCGACGAGCCGACCACCGCGCTCGACGTCACCGTACAGGCGCAAATTCTCGCGCTCCTTGGTGACTTGCAGAAACGTCTTGGCATGGCGATCCTGTTCATCACCCACGACCTCGGCATCGTCCGCAAGCTGGCGAGCCGCGTCTGCGTGATGAACAAAGGGAAGATCGTCGAACAGGGCGATGTGGAGCGCGTGTTCACCGCGCCGGAACACCCTTACACCAAGGCGTTGCTGGCGGCGGTGCCGGAGCCTGATCTCAACCATCCGCTCGATTTTGCAAAGGTGAGTGGCGCCTTCTCCGATCCGGCGGCCTGGCCGCGGCCTTTCACCATCGCGGCGGGCAATTTCCGGCCCGAGATGGTGGAGGTGGCGCCCGGGCATTTCGTGCGCATCGGAACGGGCGAAACCGTGGAGGTGGCATCGTGAAGATGATGTTTGCCACGCTGCTTCTGGTGGCTGGCTTGCTGCCGGCGCACGCGAGCGAGATCACATTGCGGGAGACACCGTCGCTTGCGGCGGCAGTTCAGCGGGGCGCGTTGCCGCCGGTTGGCCAGCGGGCGCCGCGCGAACCGCTGGTGGTTGATCTGGAGGCGCGCGGACGGGTCATCGGGCGACAGGGCGGGGATGTCCGCACGCTGTCAGCGCAGGTGCGTGATCTGCGCTATGTTACAGTCAATTCCTACACGCGCCTTGTCGGTTATGACGAAAAGCTGGTGCTGCGGCCCGATCTTGCGGCCAGCTACACGGTGGAAGAGGGGCGGATATTCACCTTTACGTTGCGCGAAGGGCATCGCTGGTCCGATGGGCACCCCTTCACCACCGATGACTTCCGCTACTACTGGGAAGAGATTGCCAACAGCAAGCAACTCATGCCGTCCGGTCCGCCGGAGGTGTTCTATGTGGATGGCAAGCTGCCGGTTTTCGAGGTGCTGGATGCGCAGCGCTTCCGCTACACCTGGGACAAGCCCAATCCGCGCTTCCTGCCGCATCTTGCCCAGCCGGGTAAGGTCTTCATTTATGCTCCGGCCCATTACCTGAAGCAGTTCAACGCCAAGTTCCGGGATGAGGCGGACCTGCGCAAGCTGGTGGCGGAAGCCAAGGTTCGCGGCTGGCCGGCCCTGCATAACCGGAAGGATGACCAGTACGAGAATTCAAATCCGGACATGCCGGTGCTGACGCCCTGGCGCGTCGTCACGAAAGGTCCTGCCAGCCGTTATGTGTTCGAGCGTAACCCCTATTACCACCGCTTTGATGTGAGCGGGCAGCAACTGCCCTATGTCGACCGGATGCTGGTCGATATCGCGGCGGGGGGGCTGATCGTCGCCAAGACCAATGCGGGCGAGACCGATTTGCAGGGCAGGGGCCTCGCCATGGTTGATGCCGGGGTCCTGAAAGAGGGCGAAAAGCTCAACCATTACCGCACATTGCTCTGGCCCTATGCGCGCGGCTCGGCTTATACGCTGTTTCCGAACCTCAACACCAGCGACCCGGAATTCCGGAAGCTGAACCGGGACAAGCGCTGGCGCGAAGCGCTGTCGCTGGGGATCGACCGGCGGCTGATCAACAACGCCCTGCTGTTCGGGCTGGGCAAGGCGGCAGGCAATACCGTGTTGCCGGGCAGTCAGTTCTATTCGGAAGAGAATGCGAAGCGCTATGTGACCTTCGATCCGAAGCGTGCCAATGCCCTGCTCGATTCACTGGGTCTTGTCGGGCGCGACAGTCTCGGCTTCCGCCTGTTGCCGGACGGACGCAGGCTCGAGGTGCTGGTCGAGGTGAATGGCGGCGAGAACGACATGCTCGATGCGCTGCAACTGATCGGTGAGACGTGGAAGGAGATTGGCATCAAGCTGATTGCCAAGCCACAGGACCGGGCCATCCTGCGTCAGCGCTCCTATCTGGGGCAGACGGTGGTTGTGATGTCGACCGGCCTCGACAATGCCATTCCGACGCAGGACATGCCACCGACCGAACTCGCGCCGGTGCAACAGGACAATTACGCCTGGCCGAAATGGGGGCAATACATTGAAACAAAAGGCAAGGCGGGCGAGCCGTGCGACATGGGCGAAGCGGAAGCGCTGCTGAAAGCCTACGAGAGCTGGCGCAACACCGACAATGAGACCGTGAAGGCGGACGCGTGGCGGGCGATGCTGGCGAACCATGCCGAGAACCTGTGGAGCATCGGCACCGTCTCGGGTGAACTCCAGCCGATCGTCGTCTCGGACAAGTTGCGAAACGTGCCGGTGAAGGCGACCTTCGCCTGGGAGCCGACATCGCTGATCGGCGTCTATCGCGTCGACGAATTCTTCATGGTGGAGTAGGGATCTTGGCGCTTTATCTCCTCCGTCGCTTCGCCACGATGCTTGGGACGCTGCTGGTCGTCTCGGCGCTGGTGTTTGCCATCATCAAGCTGCCCCCGGGCGACTTCCTGACCAACCAGATTGCCGAATTGAAGGCGCAGGGCGATGCTGCATCCGTGGAAAAAATGGAGTTTCTCCGCAAGGAATACGGGCTCGACCAGCCGGCATGGCGGCAATATCTGAGCTGGGTGGGGCTGGCGCCCGGGCCGCACGGCTTTTCCGGCCTGTTGCAGGGCGATCTTGGCTGGTCGTTCGAGTTCAACCAGCCGGTCTCCGCCATTCTGGGCGAAAGCCTGCTGCTGACGCTCGTGGTGAATATTGCGGCGGTGATCTTCATCCATCTCCTTGCCATTCCGGCGGCGATCTATTCAGCCAACCGGCAATACTCGATCCCCGATTACATCATCACCTTCATAGGCTATCTCGGCCTTGCAACGCCGAGCTTCCTGCTGGCGTTGATCCTGCTGTACTATCTCAACCGATGGTTCGGCATTTCCATCGGCGGGCTGATGGATCCGCAATATGAAGGCAAGCCCTGGACGCTGGCCAAAATCGGCTCCGTTGCTGCCCATCTTCTGGTGCCCACAATCGTGATCGGCCTTGCCGGACTGGCCTCGATGGTGCGGCGGATGCGGGCCAACCTGCTCGATGAGTTGCAAAAGCAGTATTACATCACCGCCAAGGCCAAGGGACTGGCGCCGCGCGAGGCGCTGCTGAAATATCCGTTCCGGATGTCGCTGA
>JAIUNP010000368.1 GCA_020161975.1 Pseudomonadota bacterium | reverse complement strand
AACCACGGTCGTGGCTGCTCTTGGGCTGCATCGGGGCGAAGCGGATGCGATGATCTGCGGGCTTGAGGGGCGCTATCGCTCCAAACTCCGGCTGATCAACGAGATCATCGGTCTTGCGCCGGGGCGGCGCGATTTTGCCGCCATGAGCCTGATGATCACGCAAAAAGGGCAGTTCTTCCTCACCGATACGCATGTGCAGGCCGATCCCTCCGCCGAGGAACTGGCGGAAATTGCCATCGCAGCGGCGGATCATGTCCAGCGCTTCGGCATTCAGCCGAAGATCGCGCTGCTCTCGCATTCCGACTTCGGTGCGCATGACACGCCTTCGTCGCTGAAGATGCGGCGGGCGCTGGAAATTGTGCGCACGCGGGCGCCGCATCTGGAAATCGATGGCGAGATGGAAGGCGATTCTGCGCTGCTGGAAGATACGCGGATGCGCGTGCTGCCGTCGTCGACCCTTCAGGGACAGGCGAATGTGCTCGTGTTCCCCAATCTCGATGCTGCAAACCTTGCCTATCAGTTTACCAAGGTGCTGGCGAATGCCCAGCCGGTGGGCCCGATCCTGCTGGGCCCGGCAAAGCCGGCGCATGTGCTGACGAGTTCGGTCACCGCGCGCGGCGTCGTCAACATGACTGCTATCGCGGTGGTCGAGGCACAGACGGCGGAGACCGGCAGACCGGTGCTCTGGGCCGGCGGTGACGCGAGGGCCTGACAATCCTTCGCGCCGCTTCAGGGGGCTTGATACAGGGTCAGGTGCGGGCTGCCGCCCGCGCCGTACGGGCGGCGAGGCGGATCGCCTCGGTCAGCGCTTCGCGGTCCCCGATGTGATTGGCAAGCAGGATAACAAGCTTGCAGTTCATCAGCGAGGCTTCCTCGTCGGTCATGTCGCGCTGGCTGTCGATCAGGTCCTGATAGAAGCCGTCGCGGTCGGGAATGTTGGCTGTGGTGTTCAGTTTCATGATGCGAACTCCGGTTCCGGCGTTTACTGGCCACAGGCCTTCTTGAGGGCGGCGGCAATCGTCTTGCCATCGAAGCTGCGCCAGCGGGCGGCGACGTGCTGGTCGGGGCGGATCAGATAGGTCGTGCCGGGCCGGCCATCATAGCGCGCGGCGACAAGGCCTTTCGTGTCCTCGATGTCCTTGCCGACCGTCACTACGCGCGCAGACACGCCGCCGGATTTTACCTCGCTTGCCGGCGCTTCGCCAAAAGTCAGGACGACAAAGCCATCGCCGAGCTGGTTGAGCAGCCAGGCGGGCTTGCCGCCAAGGGTGATGGGGGCGTCGTCGCAGTTGGTGCCCGGCGTCATGCGGCCAGCCCAGTCGCCGACGTCCTTCGTGTTGAGCGAGGACGTCACATAGGGCGTCGGGGTGGAGAGACGCCCCGAATTGACGAGCGGGCGGATGCCGGGGGTATGCTCTGCGAGTTCAAGGACGGCATTGCGGAAGCGTTTGCTCATCGCCGACTTCGGTGTGATGAAATCGGTCGAACGGGTGGAATTCATCAGGTTGTCGTCGGCGGCGAAGGCGCGCTCTTCGGTGTAGGTATCGATCAGGGCTTCGGGGGCATTGCCATCCAGCACGAGCTTCAGTTTCCAGCCCAGATTGTCGGCATCCTGAAAGCCGGTGTTGGCGCCGCGCGCGCCGAAGGGGCTGACCTGATGGGCCGAATCGCCGGCAAACAGCACCCGGCCAATGCGGAAATCCTTCATGCGGCGACAGGCGAACTGGTAGACCGAGACCCATTCCAGCTCGAATGGCACGTTTTCGCCCAGCATCGCCTTGATGCGCGGAATGACTTTTTCAGGCTTTTTCTCCTCGACAGGGTCAGCGTCCCAGCCAAGCTGGAAGTCGATACGCCAGACATCATCGGATTGTTTGTGCAGCAGCACGGACTGGTTCGGATGGAACGGCGGGTCGAACCAGAACCAACGTTCGGTCGGGAAATCTGCCTTCATCACCACGTCTGCAATCAGGAAGCGGTCCTGGAAAAACTGGCCGACGAAATCGCCGCCGACCATCTTGCGGGTGTCGGAATTGGCGCCATCGCAGGCCACCACCCAGGTTGCCTCCATGGTGAAGACGCCATCCGGTGTCTCGATGGTCAGAACGGCGTGATCATCGTTCTGCCTGATCGAGAGCAGCTTGTGCTTCCAGCGCAGATCCGCCTTGGGTTCGCGGGCGATTTCGTCGATCAGGAACTCCTCAAGATAGTATTGCTGGAGATTGATCATCGCCGGCATCTTGTGGTCACTCTCCGGCAGGAGATCGAACTGGTAGGACAGCTTTTCGCGAAAAAACACCTTGCCAACCTGCCAGGAGATGCCCTTGGCGATCATGCGTTCGGCGCAACCGAGGCGATCAAGAAATTCCAGCGGCCGCTTGGCATAACAAACGGCGCGCGACCCGATGGAAACGGTGTTGTTGTCGTCAAGAATAACGCAAGGGATGCCGCGCCGTGCGCATTCAAGGCCGGTCGCAAGGCCGATCGGGCCTGCGCCGATGATCACCACCGGGTGACGGACCTGTTTGCCTTCAGCCTGCTCGGGCGAGCGGACATACCCGAATTCGGGATATTGATAGGTCTTGAGCATTGCGTTTCCCCTCTGGCATCTTATAGTAACATTTGTTACGAAATGTGCATCAAGGTTGCAAGCGTTTTTTCTGCCCCCCTTTGGCAAATGCCGCGGGCAGGATAAGAGGCGAGGACGGAGGCAGCATGACAGCGCAAAAGACAGGGGACGTGCCGTCCATGCGGCGGTTTTTTGCCTATCGACTGGCGGTCCTGGCCGATGAGGTGTCGCAGGCCATGGCGCGGCTCTATGCTGATCGGTTTTCGCTGACGCGCAATGAATGGCGCGTGGTGGCGGCGCTTGCCGATCTCGGCGCGACGACCGCGCGGGATGTCGGGCTTTATTCGACGCTGGACAAGATGCAGGTCAGCCGGGCGCTGCAGGGGCTTGAAACGCGTAACCTCGTGACGCGGGGCGCAGGCGCGGACGACCGGCGCACAAAGGCGGTGGAACTGAGCGAGGCCGGGCATGCGCTCTATGCGGCGATTGCCCCGCTTCTGGCGGATCGGGAGGCCGCGTTGCTGGCCACGTTCACAGATGCAGAACGGCACAGCCTGGATGAGGCTGTGCAGCGGCTGACGGTCAGGGCCCGGAATTTCGTGCGGGACGAGGGGGGCTGATCAGGCCGCGAGCGGCCATTGCTCCTCGTCGACATGAACCATGTTGCGACCTGCGCTTGCAGCATGTTCCATGGCCCGGCGGGCACGCCTGATCAACGCTTCGGGGTTGTCATCGCCGGCGATGATTGAAGCGATACCGAAGCTGGCGGATACCGGGATGAACTTGCCCTCGCATTGCACAGGGCGGTTGGCGAGCGTGCCGCGCAACCGTTCGGCAAAGGCGGAGGCCCAGGCGTAATCCGCTTCGGGCAACATCAGGATGAATTCGGCGCCGGCATAACGGGCGCAGAGATCAACCGTCGGCTGGATATTCATGGTCAGCAGGCTGGCGACATGGGCAAGGACAGCATCGCCGGCGGCGGTTCCATGGTCCTCGTTGATGGCTTTGAGGTGATCGACCTCGATCAGCACTGCCGAGACGAGACGATTGTCGGTGCGCGCGGCGGCAAAGGTTTCGCTGGCCTTTTCGGTGAAGCCGATGCGGTTAAGCAGACCGGTGGTGGCATCCATGCGGCTATACCCCTCAACGATCGCGTCTGTTTCGGCTGCACGGCGGGCAATCTCGGTCGATTGGGCGCGCAGCCAGGGCAGGCAGCAGGCGGGAGTGGCGAGACCAATGACGATGGCGACCGGAATGCTGGAGACGCCGGAAATCAGCCAGGCGAGGCTGACGGCAACCGCGACCGATGCTGTCAGCGTCGCGACA
>JAIUNP010000367.1 GCA_020161975.1 Pseudomonadota bacterium | reverse complement strand
GCCTGAGCTGCCGGACTGTCGACCGCAACAGCAGTGACGCGCCACGGTTTCTCCTGTTCGTCAACACCGGCAAACTCGAGGCCGGACCATGGTCGCGTCAGTGCGGTAGCAATCACCGTGAGCGCCAGCAACAACGCCAGCAGCATGACGACATGCAATCGCCGGCTCGGCCCGAAACCACCGTCGTGGCGGGGAAGCATTAAGGCGGAAGGGCTGATTTTCGGTTCAGTGCTCATATGATGACGTGTTGCTGCTCATGCAACGCTAACACTAGTCTTGCACTTCGGGCACCCAACTACAGGGGTGTCGCAGTCACTTCGCTAAAAGTGGCGCGATATCTCGGCTTCACATCCTGAATGCAGCGGACATCAACCGGTTTGCCGGCATTCCAAGGCTTTGACCGACATGCCTTGGAGCGTTCTGCGCGCCCCCCATAACGATTCTCATTCAAGGGATGTCCCGCGTCCTGACTGTCTGATTCAGGGGGCTCGCTCGCCAATTACAAACGAACGCGATGAAGGCGCGAAACCGACCTTATCGTATAACCAATGCTTCGATGCTCATGGGCGTCCGAAAGCCCTTCGGAAGCCATTGGTCATCGATCACGGTTCACGGCAGGTGCGGCGATGGTCGCAATGTCAAGGCGGGGTTCGGGCCGGAAACGTGCTGGACGCCCAGCCTATGGGAAGCCGCAATCACTCATGCAGAATTGGCCGCTGAGCGAGACGCCTTCGCAACCACCTCAACTGCCCGATCGATCTCGTCGTCCGTGTTGTAGTAGTGAGGTGACGCCCGGACGAGGGCCGGCAAGGCTCGTTTGGTGCTATCGATCGGCGTGCTCGTCGGTCGCGACAGCGAAACGTTGATCCCTTGTCCAGCGAGCGCCCCGACGATCTCAGAACCCTTGCGCCCTTCCACGCCAAAGGTCACGATGGCAGCCGGATCGGCCCCCAGATCATAAACGGTCACGCCATTTAGAGTGGCAAGGCCACTGCGCAATCGGGCTGCAAGACCACGGCTTCGATGCTGGATGCGGTCGAGGCCGATCTCAAGCGCATAATCGATTGCAGCGCCTAAGCCTGCGCGCGCCGCGTAGTCGGACTCCCAGGTCTCGAACCGACGGGCATCCGGCCGAAGGACATACTGATCGCCGCCCGCCCATTCCGCGCCGAACATGTCGATCATCGCCGGTTCGGTTTGTTCGAGCAGGGCTCTTCGGATGTAGAGGAAGCCCGTGCCGCGCGGACCGCGCAAAAACTTGCGACCCGTCGCTGCCAACAAATCGCAGCCGATCGCCTCGACATCGACGGGCATCTGACCCACAGCCTGGCAGGCATCGAGCAGATAGGGGACACCGTGACGCCTCGCGACTTTGCCGACGGCGTGCGCCGGATTGACCAGACCGCCGTTTGTAGGAACCCAGGTGATGGCGATCAGCCGCGTGCGTTCGTCAATCATCCGGTCGAGTGCGTCTGGATCAAGCAGGCCATCACTCCCATCGGGGATGACCTCCACAACCGCGCCTGTACGCTTGGCAACCTGCAGGTAGGCGAGATAATTCGCCGCATACTCGGCAGTGGTCGTCAGAATCCGGTCACCCGGCTTGAAGGATTGGGCATAGAAGGCCCATTGCCACGCCACAGTGGCATTTTCAGCCAGTGCAATTTCACCCGGTGCTGCACCGATCAGGCGGGCGACGCTTTCATAGACCCGCTCAAGCTGATCCGTGCACTCCGCTTTCGCCTCATATCCACCGATTTCAGCTTCCCTGTTCAGGTATTCTGTCACCGCATTGACAACACGGCTGGGCATGAGCGCCGCGCCGGCGTTGTTCAGATGAACACGGTTGCGGGTCCCCGGCGTCTCGCTGCGGAGGCGCTCGATTTCGGCGCTGCTGAAATTCAAGGTGTCGATCATCATGCCACCATCTAAGGCGCAACGCGTATCGCAAGCAACCCGGTCAGCGCACGCGGTTGTCAAGCTCCGTAAGCGCCTCCGGATCGATGACATGTTGGTTTTGATTGTCCGCTACAAGGATGCTCCCGGTCATGGAGCGAAAGTACCCGGCATCGTCACGCAGGCTATCGGGCGCGCCGTCGCGTTTGGCAGCCGTGCCGGTCCGGGCAAGTCCGGCCTTCACCTCATTGGCATAATGGTCGACGAGGGGATCAATGTCCTCGCGCGAACGCTCTTGATCCAATCGCGCCAGTTTAAAGTACGCTTCAGTCGCCATCCAGTGGAGGTGAGCAGACGCCTCGGCCTCAAAAGATGAGCGGCCCAAGCGAGCGAACGATCTCGCTGCGCCCGAACCGGGATTTCAGATCATCGGGAACGCGCCGCCGGAAATAGGCGACAAGGCCTTTGGAACGAACATGAACGCTCATCGATGGAACCCATCAACGCTGCGCCGCCAGGCCCTGAACGGGCTCACCCGCTCCGGCTTTGTGGACCTATCGTGTGGACCTGTTGAGTGGGCAAGCCCCCAAACGTTCCCACCCACCGGTGAAAACGCAATCATTTCAACAGGTTGAGAAGAGATTGGCTGGGGGACCTGGATTCGAACCAAGACTAACGGAGTCAGAGTCCGCTGTTCTACCGTTAAACTATCCCCCAACGGGCGGGCAAACCCGCGCCGGGAGCCGCCTTCTAGGGCGAATCCCGGTCTCGGTCAACCGGGCGCGAGGATTTTTTCAGAGGGCCTGGCGTGGTTGGTTGTCAGATGCGACAAGGATTGTCATGCTGGACGCATGACGAAACCTGAGATGCCGGACAGCGACGATGAAAAGGGCAGGGCGCGCCTTGAGGCTGCGCGGATTCGGCTGCGGATCGTATTCGGCGTTGGCGGACCGTTGGGGCCGGGAAAGATAGATCTGCTTGAGGCCGTGGCGCGCACCGGCTCCATTTCTGCGGCGGGCCGGGAACTCGGCATGTCCTACCGGCGAAGTTGGCTGCTGATCGACGGTGTGAATCGCATGTTCACGTCGCCTTCTGTCGTGGCAAGCGCAGGTGGTGCGCAGGGGGGCGGAGCGCATCTGACGCCTTTCGGCACGGAATTGATTGCGGCATACCGGCGCGTCGAGGCTGCGACGCGCGCTGCGATGCTGGCGGAATTTGCCTCCTTCGCCGAAGAGCTGGCCGAGGCCCCGGAAGCGCCCGCCAATCAGGATTGAAGTCGGCCGCCGCTGAGGCCCGGCACGCCCTTTTCGTCAATGGCAACCGCCTTGACCAGCGCTGTTATCTCGTCTCCCACGTCGAGCCCGAGTTTGTCGATGGCAAGCCGCGTGGCAAAGGCTTCGAGGCGATCCCCGCCTGCAAGCGCGATGGTGACATGCGCGAAAGGGCCATCATCCGTTTCAAGACCGGTGATCTGCCCTTGAAGGGCAGTGCGCACGGAAATGTTGGTGGGCCGGCCAATTGCCAGCGTGACGTTGGTGGCCTGAATGGCGATGCGCACCGGTCCATTGGCCCGCGTCTGCCCGGCAACGATGATATCGCCCGCCGGATGGGCGATGACGGATACGCCATACTCCGGCAGATACCGCGCAAAGGTGCCGTTAAGAATGGAGAGGCGGCTGAACCGTTCGCCCGGGCGATCGAGCGCATTGCCGGTCATAACCTCGGCCGGTGAACCGACGCTTGTGACGCGGCCCTGGTCAATCCGCACCACTGTTGCGGCAAGGCGCGCGACTTCTTCAATGGCATGGGAGACATAGAGGATCGGTATTGAGAACTCGTCGCGCAACCGCTCGATGAAGGGTAGAATGTCGAGCCGCCTGTCGGCATCCAGCGAAGCGAGCGGCTCATCCATCAAAAGCACGCGCGGTGAAGCGAGCAGCGCCCGCCCGATGGCTACGCGCTGGCGCTCACCGCCCGAGAGCGTCACAGGATTGCGCGCCATGAGGGCGCCGATACCAAGAATTT
>JAIUNP010000366.1 GCA_020161975.1 Pseudomonadota bacterium | reverse complement strand
ATCATGTCGACGTATTCTTCGGTCTGGGCGTTGAAGCCGTAGGTGGCCGAAGCGTTCTCGAGGATCTTGCCGACGACGATCGAGCCTTCGACGCCCGAGTTCTCGACGATCTGACGGATCGGGGCTTCCAGCGCCTTAAGGACGATGGCGATGCCGGACTTCTCGTCGGCGTTGTCCGAGGAGACGCCTTCCACCGCCTTCTTGGCGCGCAGCAGCGCGACGCCGCCGCCCGGAACGATGCCTTCTTCCACCGCAGCGCGGGTGGCGTTCAGCGCGTCGTCCACGCGGTCCTTCTTTTCCTTCACCTCGATCTCGGTGGCACCGCCGACGCGGATCACCGCAACGCCGCCCGCGAGCTTGGCGAGACGCTCCTGGAGCTTCTCGCGATCGTAGTCCGAGGTGGTCTCTTCGATCTGGGCCTTGATCTGGGCAACGCGGTCAGCGATGTCCTTCTTCTTGCCCGAGCCGTCGATGATCGTGGTGTTCTCCTTCTCGATGCGGACGCGCTTGGCACGACCGAGCATCGGCAGGGAAACGTTCTCGAGCTTGATGCCGAGATCTTCCGAGATCATCGAACCGCCGGTCAGGATCGAGATGTCTTCCAGCATGGCCTTGCGGCGATCGCCGAAGCCCGGCGCCTTGACTGCAGCGACCTTGAGGCCGCCACGCAGCTTGTTGACAACGAGGGTGGCGAGCGCTTCGCCTTCAACGTCTTCTGCGATGATGACGAGCGGCTTGCCGGTCTGCACCACGGCTTCGAGAACCGGCAGCATCGGCTGGAGGCTGGACAGCTTCTTTTCGAAGATCAGGATGTAGGGGTCTTCCAGCTCGGCCACCATCTTCTCGGCGTTGGTGACGAAGTAGGGGCTGAGGTAGCCGCGGTCGAACTGCATGCCTTCGACGATATCCACGTCGGTGTCAGCGGTCTTGGCTTCCTCGACGGTGATGACGCCTTCGTTGCCGACCTTCTGCATCGCATTGGCGATCATCTCGCCGATCTGCTTGTCGCCATTGGCCGAAATGGTGCCGACCTGAGCAACTTCGCTCGAATCCTTCACCTTCTCGGCGCGCTTCTTGATGTCCTCGACAGCAGCAGCGACAGCCTTGTCGATGCCGCGCTTGAGGTCCATCGGGTTCATGCCGGCGGCGACATACTTGGCGCCTTCCTTCACGATGGCCTGGGCGAGAACGGTGGCGGTGGTGGTGCCGTCGCCAGCCAGATCATTGGTCTTGGAGGCAACCTCGCGGACCATCTGCGCGCCCATGTTCTCGAACTTGTCGGCAAGCTCGATTTCCTTGGCGACGGTCACGCCATCCTTGGTGATGCGCGGAGCGCCGAACGACTTGTCGATCACGACGTTGCGGCCCTTCGGACCCAGCGTGACCTTCACGGCATTGGCGAGGATATCAACGCCACGGAGCATACGCTCACGGGCATCGGAGGAAAAACGGACGTCTTTAGCGGCCATTGTGATGATTTCCTGTCATTGTGTTTCAATTCTGGGGCGAACGGCGCAGGGCCACTCGCTACGTGCTGGTCGCGGATCTCGGCGTCAGCCGATGATCCCCATGATGTCGGACTCCTTCATGATGAGGAGTTCTTCGCCATCAAGCTTGACCTCGGTGCCGGACCACTTGCCGAAGAGCACCTTGTCACCCTTCTTAACATCGAGTGGAACGAGCTTGCCCGATTCATCACGGGCGCCCGAACCGACGGCGAGAACCTCGCCCTCCTGCGGTTTTTCCTTGGCGGTGTCGGGGATGATGATGCCGCCCTTCGTCTTTTCCTCGCTGTTCAGGCGACGGACGACGACACGGTCGTGCAGCGGACGAAACTTCATGGATCACTTCCTTCTGGACTGAATCGTTCCCGAAAGGCGTTGAATGCCAACGGTCGCCCTCTCGGAGGCACGACTGTTAGCACTCGCCCATCGAGAGTGCTATCAACGCTTGGGTAGTTAGGGAGGGCGTGTTCAAGAGTCAAGGTTCAGCCTCGACTTTTGGCCAAGACGGCCGATCACAAAGCGGTAGGGTTAACGTTTCGTCGCCAGAAAAGCGCCCAGAATGATCAACGCGGCGCCGGCAAGCGTACCCATGGTCAGGGTTTCGCCGAAAAACACCGTACCGATGATCGCGGCATAGATCAGGGCCGAGAACTCGATGGGCGCAAGTTGCGAGGCTTCGGCAAGCGAAAACGCCCGCGCAAGCAGCAGGTGGGCAGACACCGCCAGAATACCGAGGATTGCGAACAGTCCGAGATGTTCGGGCGCCGGCGCCTTCCAGACCACACCGGCAGCAGGCGCGATAAACAGCGCGGGAATCCATTGCTGAAAGAACACGATGAGATCGAGCGGGTCGCGCCGGGCGCGGGCGCGCAGCAGCGTCATCGAAAGCCCATAGGTGATGGACGAGACAAGCGAGGCGATGATGCCGAGGAGCGACCGATCCTCCTCATCGCCGCCAAGCCCGGCCACCATCACAAGCATTCCGGCAAATCCGAGCCCGAGCGCCGCAATGATGTAAGGACCGGGGCGTTCCTTCAGCAGGAGGACCGAAAACAGCGTCACGAAGAGCGGCGCAAGAAAGCTGAGCGTGATGGCGTCGGCCAGCGGCAGTTCACGCAACGCGTAAAAGAAGGAAAGCCCGGTGACGAGCGACAGGACACCGCGCACCACGTTGGCTTCCACCGTGGCGAGCGAGGGCCAGCCGGGCCGGGTGATCGAGACATAGACGAGGATCCAGAGCCCTCCGAACAGGTAGCGCAAGAAAGCGATCTGGAGCGTGTCAAATTGTGCAGATAAGCCCTTGATCAGCGCATTGAGCACCGAGAAGAGGCCGATGGCGGCAAGACCGAGCAGGAAAGGTTTGGCGCGCAAGGGCAAAACGGGCGGTAACGGATGATTCGCCAAGCATACGCGATTTTCTGCCGTTTAAGCGTTCCTTATTCGCGCCCTGTTAGGCCTACGGGCGGGGAAAGCCATGCTCACACTGCTCACATTTCTGGTCAATTCGGTCGTCAATTTCGCGCTCGGCCTCGGTGTTGCCTATTATCTGGGCGCCAGCGAGTTCGGCGTGTTTGCGCTTGCCGCTGCCGGGGCCATGGTGCTCCAGACGACTTTTTTTGAATGGCTACGGCTGTCGGCGAACCGGTTCTATGGCGAACTCCAGAATGCGGCGGATCCCGGCATCATCGCAACGTTGAACAGGTTGACGGGTGGCATTGCCGTAGCCCTCAGCCTCTGTGCGCTCGGCGTTTATTTCGGCGGTGGCGGGCTTGGTGTAACCGCACTCGTTGCGGCGATGGCGCCGTTGATTGCGATCACCAACGGTCTTTACGACTTTCGCGCTGCGATTGCCCGCGCATCCTTCGACAACCGCCGCTATGCCGAACTCGTCATCATCAAGAATGCTCTGGCGCTGGTGCTGATGCTGGGCGGCGCCTACGTCTGGCACCGTGCCGACCTCGTTCTCTTCGGGCTTTGCCTTTCGGCGCTTGCCGGGGCGGCTGTTTCGGGCCGTGGTCAGCCGAAACAGGATGCCGGCGCCATTCGCAAGGATCTCATCCGCCAGTTTGCGCTCTATTCGGTGCCGATCGTGACGGCGAATATCATCTTTCTCGCCAATATGATGATGGTCCGCTCCGGTGTTGCACTCCAGCACGGCCTTGCCGAAAGCGGGCGCTACTCGCTCTCGCTGGATATCGGGCTCAAGCTTGCCGCAACGCTTGGTTCGGCGCTCGACATCTACCTGTTCCAGCTTGCTGTCCGGGCTGAAGCCGAGGGCGGCATGACAGCGGCCCGCGGCCAGCTCCGGCACAATATCGCAGTGGTTTTTGCCGTGATGCTGCCGGCTGCCCTCGGCATCTGGCTGGTCTTGCCCAGTTTCGAGAGGCTGTTTGTCAGCGAAACCTACTGTGGCGCTTT
>JAIUNP010000365.1 GCA_020161975.1 Pseudomonadota bacterium | reverse complement strand
AAGCGGCTGGGGGCAAAGTCTTGGAACGGTGTCCACCTCGTCCCGTTCCCGGACAGCTACTTCGCCGTGCCGGCGGCCAATCAGGCCTATGGCTACATGTGGCTGAAGAATGCTGTCGGCTTCGCCACGCCGACCGATGCCATGGGGCGCATCCGCGATGCGACGCGCACCGACTATGTGCCCGAGAAGAAGGCACATTATGTGGCCTCGACCATGAGCGCCTGCGGCAAGGTGCTGCTGCCGGAAGGCGTGCGCCGCCTGCATGTGGCCACCAACGCGGCCATCACGCGCCCGACCTGACGCACTGACGGCCCGGCAATCGCCGGGCTGTCGCCCTTTCCTTTCCCTTTACCCAGGAGCCTGTCATGGCCTTTTCCGCAAAATCGCTGGCCCGTGTCCAGCAGCTCGTCGTTGGCGATGCGTCGGGCAACCCGACCGCCAGCACCATTTCTGCCTTCCGCTATGCAACCGCCGATGCGGCTGCAACGGTCGAGACTGCCGGCTACTTCAATGGCGCGCGTGCGCTGCTGACCGTCGGCTCCATCATCGTATCGGTGATGGCCATCGGCGGCACGCCGGTGCTCAAGTCCTATGTCGTCACCGCCGTCCCGGCGAGCGGCAACGTCACGGTTGCGCTGCAGGCGACGACAGCCGGCTGATGACGGGCAGGCCGGCGCTTCCTCCGCCGGCCTGCCGCTTTCCTCCTTTTGCGGACGGTGACCCATGCAGCCGATTGCCAGTGACATCGATGTGGTGAATGCGGCGCTGGCCCGGATCGGCGGCGGCGACATCATGGCGCTGGACGAGGACACGGAACTGGCCGGCGTCTGCGCCCGGATTTATCCGGTGGTGCGCGACCGGGTGCTGTCGCACCATGACTTCCAGCATCTGCGGGCAACCCGGAAGCTTGAACGGGTGGCGGCGGAACTGACCCCGCCGAACGGATATCCCTACGCCTTCCAGCGGCCTGTCGAGGCGGTTTCGCCGGTGCGGCGGCTGCTGACCGATCCGAAGAACCCGGATTCGCTGGTGCGCGACTTCATCATCGAGGGCGCGCTGGTGTGCTGCAGCGTCACGGAGGTATGGGGCATCTACAACGTGATGCTGACGCCCGACCAGTGGATGCCGGACCTGCGCGACGCGCTGATTGTTGCGCTGGCCGCCGATCTAACGGTTGCGGTGTGCGAGGACAAGGACCTTGCCGCGTTGCTGCATCAGCAGGCGTGGGGTTCGCCCGCCATGCAGGGGCGCGGCGGGTTGATGGCCAAGGCGGTGGCAAGTGACCATGCACAGGGGCAGGCTCGGCGCCCGGCACAGGCCAGCTTCGGCGGTGGCGGCAACTGGTGGGGCGTGTCGGCATGACATCCCGCCCCGGCAACTATCAGGTGAACTTCAACGGCGGGGAAATCGACCCCGCCGCACACGGTTCCACGCATCTGAAAACCTATTATTCCGGCGCGGCGCGCATGGCGCGGGTGCGGCCTGTGCCGCAGGGCGGCTTCACCCTCATGCCCGGATCGGCCTATCGCGCGCCGGTGCGGCGGGCGCTGGCGACGGCGGCAACCGCGACGCCGGCAGCGGTGACGACAGCGGCGGCGGGCGTGCTGTGGACGGTAGGCGTCAGCGCGGCGGGGGTGGCGGCCATTGACCTGTCCGGCCTCGGCGGCGGCGCGGATGATGCCGCGCGCGTGCAGATCGAGGTTGAAACCGGCGGCCTGTGGGTGGCGATCGGCGGTTCGATGGCGCTGCGCAAGGCGGCGGCGGCCTACCGGCAGGCGACGGCGCCGGGGGCGGTGCTGACAATCACCGGGGTGCGCCTGCGGCTACTGACAGCGCCGGCGGCCAGCCGCACCATCTCAACCGGCACCGTGGCCGTGCTGACCGAGACAACGGGCGAGGTGACCGGCGTCAAGCTGTGGTCATTCGCCTATTCCACCGCCGAAAGCTACATGGTGGTGGCAGCGCCCGGCCATGCGGATGTGTTCACCGCCGAACCGGGCGGCTTCGCCTATGCCGGATGCTTCGGCTGCGCCTATACGGGGGAACAGCTCGCGGACGTTTCCTTTGTGCAGCGGCGCGATACGGCGCTGCTGTTCCATGTCGATGTGGCGCCCCGGCGCCTGCTGCGCATCGGCGCGTCGCAGGAATGGGCGCTGGATGCCGCGCCCTTCACCTTCATTCCGGATGTCGACTACGGCGGAAACTACACCCACACAGCGGATATCTGGATGCTCTATGTCCAGTATGCCACCGGCACATTCGGTGCGGGACAGGCGTTCGAGATCACCGTTTCGGGTGAAACAACCGCGCAGGTTTTCATCTCCGAGGACGGCACGGCCAGTTCGCTGAATATCAAGAACGCACTTGAGGCGCTGCCGTCGATCGAGCCGGGCCTGACCGTTGCGCAGACGGGCGGTTCACCGGGCCTGCTGTCGTTTCAGGTGACGTTCTCGGGCGCACTGAATATCGGCAGCAACTTCGACGTGTCGGGCCGGTGTGTGTCGTCGACCAATACGGTGCTGACCTGTTCGCGCACCCAGAAGGGCAAGAAGGGGGGCGAAGCCCTGTTCTCGCCGTCGCGCGGGTATCCGGCAACCGGCATCTTCTTTCAGGAACGGCTGGTGCTGGCGGGGTTCAAGGCGAAGCGCAACGCGTTTCTGGCCAGCCGCACCGGTGAGTACTTCGACTTCAACATCGAAGCGCAGGCCGCGAGCGGCGCCATTCTGGTGGCGATGGACACGGACGGGGCCGAAGAAATCACGCATCTGAAGCGCGGGCGGCATCTGATCGTAATGACAACCGAGGCCGAATGGTTCGTGTCCGACAAGGCGCTGGTGCGGTCAACGCCGCCGAACCTTGTCCGGTCCTCGCCGAACGGCACACGCCGGGCCGTGCCGGTGTGCGAGCACGAAGGCGCGATCATCTATGTGGCCGCCGCCGGAACCAAGGTGTTCGCGGCGACCTATGCCGACACGGCGGCGGGCTATGACAGCGCGCCGATTTCGCTGCTGGCCTCGCACCTGATCGACAACGTGCAGGATGCCGCGCTGCAGCGGGCCGATTCCACATCCGATGCGGACCGCTACTGGCTGGTGCGCGGCGACGGGCTGCTGGTGAGCGGAAGCCTGCTGCGCAATCAGGAGGTGAGCGCCTTCACCCGCTGGCCAACCGAGGGGCAGGTGAAGGCGGTGGCTGTCGACGGGGCGAACACGGCGTGGATCGTGGTTGCGCGGCTGGTGGGCGGCATCAGCCGGTTGCAGCTGGAAACGCTGGATGATGATCTGCTGTATGACTGCACCGTGACGCGGGCGCCCAATGCCGCAACCGTGACGGGGCTGGCGCATCTTGAGGGCGGCACGGTGTATGCGACGGCGGACGGCTGGCGGCTCGGTCCCTTCACGGTGACGGGCGGTGCGATCACGCTGGATGAACCCGCAGCAACCGTCACCGTGGGGCTGTGGACGGCTCCGGCGGTCGAGACGCTGCCGCTCAAGCGCGATGTCGGGCCTGCGCTGGTGGTGAAGCGCCCGGCGAGAATCCACACGATCAAGCTGGATCTGATCGAGACAGAAGAACTGGCGGTGGGGGCCAATGGCCGCCGGGCGCGATCGGTTCCCATGGGCCGGTTCGGCGATCCGGCAACCGGGCCGCTGGCGCCGCAAACGCGGCCTGTGGCGGTGCGCGGCATCATGGGGTTCCAGCCGGATGCGGTGGCGACCTTCACCCAGACGCAGCCCGGCAAGATGACCTTGCGCAACGTGACACTGGAAGCGAGGCTCTGATGGAACTGGCGGCAGCTGTATTCACCACAGTGGCGAGCGCCGCATCTGCCGGGGCAAGCGCGGTCGGCAGTGCGGTGTCTGCCGGGGCAAGCGCGCTCGGCAGTGTCGGGACCGCCCTTGGCAGTTTCGGGACTGCGGCGGGTGGTGCGACGG
>JAIUNP010000364.1 GCA_020161975.1 Pseudomonadota bacterium | reverse complement strand
GCGCTGACCGACGATTCGGTCCTCGGCTCGTTCCACAAGCCGATGCAGGCCTTCCAGATCCCGTATCTGTTCCCGTCCTCGCCGGTCGCGTGGGACTTCATGCAAGGCAGCTTCATGAAGGAAATGACCGAGGACATGCGTAAGTCCACGGGCATTCGCACGCTGGCGCTGTCGGAGAACGGGTTCCGCAACCTGACCAACAACGTGCGCGAAATCAAAGGCCCGGACGATCTGAAAGGCCTGAAGATGCGCACGATGCAAAGCCAAGTCTACGTGAACTTCATGCGTTCGATGGGCGCTTCGGCCACGCCGATCTCGTGGCCCGAATTGGTGCCGGCGCTGAAGCAGAACGTCGTCGACGGTCAGGAAAATGCCGCCGCGACGATTTGGGACGGCAAGCTGTTCGAAGTGCAGAAGTTCATGAGCGTGAACGAGCACATCTTCGGCATGCACCTGATCATCATCAACGACCGCGTGTTCAACGGCCTGTCGGCGGATCATAAGCAGATCCTGATGGACGGTGCGCGCATGCACGCCGAAGTCGCCAATTCGCGCAAGGCGATGGACTCGCTGCAGGCGATCGACAAGATCCGTCAGCAGGGCACCAAGGTCTACGTGAATACGCCGACCGAGAAGGAAGCGTTCCGCAAGGCGTCGCAAGGTGCGGTGATCGAGTTCATCGCGTCGCAGGCCGGCAAGGACGTCGTCGACAAGCTGCTCGTGGCGGTCGAAGATTCCAAGCGCCGCGTCTACGGTCAGTAAGGGTAGGGGCGCGGAAATATGAATACGATCCGCGCACTCGCGAAAGGCCTGTCGGCGGCGTGCGATCACGCCGCCGGCTGGCTGCTCGCGGTTCTCGTCGTGCTGAACGGCGTCAGCGTCTATATGCGCTACGTCCAGACCGACTCGATTTCGTGGAGCGAGGAAGCGATCCGCTATATCGCGATCTGGATCACCTTCCTGGGCTCCGTCGCCGCGAGCTGGGCTGACGAGCATCTCGACATGAACCTATTCGGCGAGGTCGAGAACGCGACGTTCCAAGCCTGGCACAAGGCGCTGCTGCATCTGTTGAACGTCGCGTTCTGCGTCGTGCTGACATGGCAGGGCTGGCTCTACACTTCGTATAACGGCGCGCAGACCGCGCCGACGACCGGCCTGCCGATGTTCTGGATCTACTCGTCGATCGCTTTCGGCGGCGCCGCACTCACCTTTGTCCATCTCGTCAAGGCGGCGGATTCGCTGCTCTCGAGGCCGCGCGCGTGACCACGATCCTCATTCTTCTGACCGCGACGCTGTTCGTCGGCATGCCGGTGGCGTGCGCCTTCGGCCTCTCGTCCATTTTCGCGTTGATGTATGACGGCTACGGGCTGTTGAACGTCGCTTCACGCATGTTCGCTGGGCTCGACAGCTTTGTGCTGCTCGCCGCCCCGTTCTACATCCTGGCCGGCGAGATCATGAATCGCGGCGGGATATCCGAGCGCCTCATCGAACTCTCGCGCATTCTGATCGGCCGCATCATCGTGCTGGCGATTATTCTCGGCTACAACATCGTGGCCAATCTGTTCCCGGTCTTTTCGCTCGTGCTGACGCCGGTATTCCTGCTGGCCTTGCCATGGTTTGTGATGCGCGGCCTGCGCTTCAATGCGCGTGTGACCAGCTATCGCAACATCCGCTTCGATTTCACCGGCGGCTATTGGGGGGCGTTCAAGGCTTATGTTCTTGGCAGCATCATTACATGGCTGTCTCTCGGCATTCTCGCGCCGATCGCGTCGCGCTGGATGTGGCATTATCTGCTGTCGAACGCCACCTATGGCGGTCGGCCTGTCACCAATGAAGCGACGGTGCGGGCCATGTATGGGCAATGGCTGCTGCCGGCGGTGATCTTCCTGGGCGGTCTTGTCCTGTTTGGCGCGTCGGCTTTTGCAATTCTGCCGGCGTTGCAGGAGCTTTACTCCGATATCAGCGCATCTGCCGATGCCGATCTCGTGCTGGCAGTCATCATTCAGTTGCTGCTGACGTCGCTGCTGCCGCTGATCGTGCTGCTGGCCTTTGCCGGACTGATCTATCGAGCAGGCACGCGCAACGTTGCCTTCAATGCGACCCTGATCGACGGCCGGCACAAGCTGATGAGTTTCATTCATCGCGGCCGGTTTGCATGGGTCACGGTGTCCAATCTCGTTGCGACCATCCTGACGCTGGGGCTTGCGCGGCCATGGGCGGCGGTCCGCATGGCAAAGCTGATGGCTGTGTCGACGGCACTCGAAGTCGAGGGATCGCTCGACGGCTATATTGGCCAGATCGTCGATTCAGGACCGGCAGTGGCTTCCGAATATCTGGATGTCGAGGGCTTTGACATTGGCTTCTGATGGACTGTCCGGCAGCTGGTTCCCGCCCGGAGCCAGCCAGCGCTATGTCGCAGAGGCGGCGGTCGACGCGCATGGCGCGCTGACCGTCACGGTCGAGGGCGAGGTGGTGACATCCGCCTTTGTCGAGAAACTGGTCGTCTCCGAACGTGTCGCCTCGATCCCGCGCCGGATCACCTTTCCCGATGGCTCGTTGTTTGAAACAAGTGACAATGACGGTGTCGACGCAATCACGGGCGCACACGGAACGGCGGCGGGTATCATCGACGGGTTGGAGCGCTACCGGCCGCGGCTGTTCGTCTTTGCGGGACTGGTGATTGCACTCTGTTTCCTGGTCTATCGCTTTGCGGTGCCGGCGCTGGTCGAGGTTGCGGTTGCAGTGACACCGCCCATTGTGCCGACCGTGCTGAGCCAGAGCGCGCTTGCCTCGCTCGACACCACCGTCATGTCGCCGTCTGAACTGCCCGCCGACAGACAGGCTGCGATCATCGCGGCGTTCAAGGCGATTGCCGCGCACAGCCCGCGCGGCGCAGACGGCTTTGTGCTGAATTTCCGCAAGGGTGGCCCGATCGGCCCGAACGCATTTGCGTTGCCCGACGGCAACCTGGTGCTGACCGACGAACTGGTTGAACTGGCGGCAAATGACGAGGCGGTTCTCGGCGTGCTCGGCCACGAGATCGCCCATGTCGAGGGTGAGCACTCGTTGCGCCAGCTTTACCGCGCCGCCGGCATAACAGGGCTGATCATGATGATCGGCGGCGACATTGGCGCTGCTGCCGAGGACATTCTGGTGCAGGGCTCGGCGCTGATGGCGTTGTCATTTTCGCGTAAACAGGAAACGGAATCGGATCGCCGTGGCGTCGAACTGATGCTGGCTGCAGGACGCGACCCGACTGCCATCGTCGGGTTCTTCGAAAAGCTGCTCAACCTGTCCGGCACCGCGCAGCCACCCTCCATGCTGTCGACCCATCCCGACACACAAGGCCGTATGGACGCGGTGAAAGCATATGCGGCCGAGCTCAAGGCAAGGGACGGGCAGGGGCGGTGAACTGAGATTATCGATGCCGGATCAAGGCACCTGTGGCGCGCGGCGCAAGCCCGATCCAGACCGGACGCTGATCCAAATAGTTGATTGCGCAAGTGAGGTGCGGCCGGGCCAAGGCTCACGCTTAGGCTTGACGTGAGCGGTGCCCAAGTCCCTGGGCGCGGTCAGCATTACCCTCTGGTACCCTTGCGGGTCGCCTCTTCCCCCAGCCGCTTGCGTGCCATACCGCGTTGGCATGCTTTGATCAAATCAAGACCAAGCCGGCCTATTGGCTCACTTCGCTTTCCGCTTCCTCGGTCCGTCCCTTGAAGTCCTTGGCCAGCAGGAACAATTCGACCGATTCCCCGCGCGACGATGGTGGCTTGACGTGGTGTACCGAGCGGAAATGGCGTTTGAGGTTTGCCAGCAATTCGTTTTCGGCCCCGCCCTGAAATGTCTTGGCCAGGAAATGGCCGCCCGGCTTTAGCACCGACAACGCAAAATCAGCCGCTACTTCGCCCAGATGGGCAGTGCGGATATGGTCGGTGCGGC
>JAIUNP010000363.1 GCA_020161975.1 Pseudomonadota bacterium | reverse complement strand
GTTGATCATCTTGTGTCTCCGCTCTTGAGCATATGGGCGATGGCGGCCGCCTCCTGTTCGCTCATCAGCGGGCGCCAGGGCGGCATCGGCGTGCCGGGCAGGCCGTCAAGGATGATGTCGCGGACAGTCTCAACGGGGAAATCCTTCAGCGCGTCCTGTGTCAGGGGGCGTCCGAGGCCACCGTTCATCGTCAGCCCGTGGCAGGAGCCGCAATCCTGGATCAGGAGATTCTTCAGACGTGCGCGGTCAACCTCAGCCGACAGCGCTGCCCCCGCCACCAACCCGGCGGAAAGGCTCGTCCAGAACAGTGCCTGCTTCATCACCGACATCATTCGCAACCGATCTCCAGCCGACCGCACTGCCCACGATGATCAGAATCGGGCTGGGGAGATGAGCCCGGTCGAGATCAGACGGCAGGCGGTCAAGCCGGGTCGACAATCGCCTCTCCCGGGGCGTCGTGCCTTGACTAATGCAAAGTGCAGGCGTTTCTGCCGGCAGGCCATTCTCGATCAGTTTGGCCGACAATTGCGGGGCGGTTGTGTGCCCCATGTAGAAAACGAGCGTGGTTTGCGGGTCCGCGAGGCCCTTCCAGTCCAGTTCGAGCGGTTGATCGGACCGGCAATGCCCCGTGACAAAACGCAAGGACCGGGCGAGCCCGCGGTGGGTCAGCGGCACCCCCGCCGTGGCCGCGCAGCCCTGCGCGGCCGTGATGCCCGGAATGGCAGCCCAGGCGATGCCGGCCGCCTCCAGCGCCTCGATTTCCTCGCAGGCACGACCGAAAATGAACGGATCGCCGCCCTTGAGGCGCACGATGCGCTTGCCCTGCCCGGCCAGATGCACCAGTAGCGCGTTGATGTCTTCCTGCCGGTAGGAATGGCGGCCCGCTTCCTTGCCCACCGAGATGCGCATGGCGCTGTCGGGCGCAACCTTAAGGACCGCATCCGAGACCAGCCGGTCGTGAACGACGACCTCGGCCTGCGCCAGCGCCTTGACCGCCTTCATCGTCAGGAGTTCGGGATCACCCGGGCCGGCCCCGACCAGAAGAACCTGTGGTGCACCGCCACCCTCATTCATGCCGTCGGCCATGCCAGTCCCTTTCAGGCAAACGAGTGCCGCAGCGCGGCCGGGAAATGTCATAGCCTGCCGCCCGGGAAGGCGGCAGGCGTTCCTCGCGACGCGGCTCAGTAGACGTCGTGCTGGGTGTTGTAGACGTTGAACTTGCCGGTCGGCGTGATTAGGCGGGGATCCTTGATCACTTTCTTCAACTGGCGGGTCTTGTCATCGACCACCACAATCGCCGACTCCTTGTTCTTGGCGCTCCAGACAGAGAACCAGACCTCGGTGCCGTCCTTGTTGTACTCAGGCTGGACGATGCGCTTTGAACCATCGTCCTTGAGCTCGGCCCATTTGGCGATGGGCAGGACGGTCTTGCCCTTTTCAAGGTTGTCGAGATCGAACACCGCCACCGATTGGGCGATCTCGGGGTCGTTGTTCAGCGGGGTATCCACCCAGAGGTTGCGCGAACGCGGATGGGTCTTGATGAACAGCGAACCGCCCCCCTGCCCCTGAAGCTTCTGCACCACCTTCCAGGCATTGGCCTTGTGTTTGGCCGGATCCGTGCCGATCAGCACGATCTCCTCGCCGCCCAGATGGCTGGTGGCCCAGACCGGCCCGAACTTCTTGTGAACGAAGTTCGCGCCGCGCCCCGGATGCGGGGTCGCGCCGACATCGACCATGCCGGCCAGCTTGCCGTCCTTGGTGTCGACCACGGCGACCCGGTTGCGGGCATTGGCAGCGACGAGGAAGTAGCGACCCGACTTGTCGAAGCCGCCATCGTGAAGGAAGCGTTCGGCCTCGATCTCGGTCACCTTCAGGTTCTTCAGGTCACGATAGTTGACCAGCCGGATCTTGCCGGTCTCCTTGATGTTGACCACGAATTCGGGGTGATAATGGGATGCGACAATCGCGGCTACGCGGGGTTCGGGGTGGAACTCCTGCGTGTCGTAGACCATGCCGCGGGTGGATTCGATCTTCAGCGGCTCCAGCGTGTTGCCATCCATGATCACGTATTGCGGTGGCCAGTAGGAACCGGCGATGGCGTATTTGTCTTCCCAGCCCTTGTATTTCGAGGTTTCGACCGAACGGGCCTCGATGCCGACCTTCAGTTCGGCAACGGTGTCCGGCTTTTCCATCCAGAGGTCGATCAGGTTGATCTTGGCATCGCGGCCGATGACATAGAGATAGCGGCCGGACGCCGAGATGCGGGAGATGTGGACGGCATAGCCCGTCTTGACGATATTGCGGATTTCATAGGTCTTGCCGTCGATCAGCGCGATCTCGCCGGTATCGCGCAGCGTCACTGACATCAGATTGGTGATGTCGAAACTGTTCATCTTCCGGGTCGGGCGCTTCTCCGGCGGAATGACGACCTTCCAAGAAGCCTTCATTTCCTTCATGCCGAACTCCGGCGGCTGCGGCGGATCGTTCATGATGTACTTCGTCATCAGGTCGACCTCATCCTCGCTCAACTCGCCCGATGTGCCCCAGTTGGGCATCCCGGCAGCCGAGCCGAAGGTGATGAACGACTTGAGCGCATCGAACCCCAGGGCGCGGGTAACGTCGGTGGTCAGTGGTTTGCCGGTCGCGCCCTTGCGCAGCACGCCGTGACAGCCGGCGCAGCGCTGGAAATAGATTTCCTTGGCCTTCTCGAACTCGGCCGTCGACAGTTGCGGCACGCCTGCGGGGGCGCCGGGCTGTTGCATCTTCTGGCCGGCCAGAAAGTCGCCCTGCGAGCCGCCCTCGTAGCGGTTGGTGGGCGTGTTGCCATGGCCCTTGTCCACCTCGGCCTTGGGGACCTGGGGCGGCGCTGCCTGCTGGGCATGGGCGGTGAACGTGCCGGCGGCCAGCAAGGCGGAAATGGCGAGCCCGTAGACGAGAGTGTGTTTCCTGAGCTTGACAGGCATGTGCATATGTCTCCTCGATCCTGAACCGGAATGCGCATGAGACGGTAGGGTTGGCAGCGGCAACTGCCTTGACGTTAGATAAGCGCACAGGCAGGCGCTGACGGTTGGCGGGTCGGTCGGTCCCGCGGGGCCGGGGCCTGAAAATTCGCCGCCAGGGAATGTTGATGGCATTCCTGTGCTTGACCTTGGCCGGGCAACGCGATTTCTGGGTGCAGCAAGGAAAGGGGCTGATTTGGCCGAGACTGGTGACGATCGCCGCCCGCCGGGAATTGTGCTGGAGGCGCGGGACTGGCAGACAATCTGCGCCGCCCCGCTTTTTGCCGAGGTTGATCAGGGTGTTCTGGCACGTCTTTGCAGCCATCACCGCGCGATAGGCTATGCGCCGCATCAGATCATCTTCTCTCAGGGCGATCTGGCGGACGGCTTCTTTCTGGTGCTGGAAGGCTGGGTGAAACTCTACCGGAGCACGCCTTCAGGGGGCGAGGCGATCGTCGGCATTTTTACGACCGGGGAGAGCTTTGCCGAGGCCGTCTTCTTTCTGGGCGGCGCCTTTCCCGCAAGTGCCGAGGCGGCGAGCCCCCTCCGGCTTCTGAAAATCGATGCCGCCCGGTTCAACGAGGCGATCGAGCGTGATCCGGGCCTTGCCGCGACGCTGCTCGGGTCCGTGGTCGCGCATACCGAGCGGCTCTTTGATGAGATTGCCAGCCTCAAGCTGCTCTCGACCTCGCGCCGCCTTGCCGATTTCCTGCTGCGCTATGCCGCGCCGGGTGGCGCCGGAGCCAGTGTTGTCCTCCCCTATGAGAAGGCGTTGCTGGCCGGGCGCCTCGGGATGACGCCCGAAAGCCTGTCACGGGCGCTGGCTGCCTTGCGCAAACTGGGTGTTGCCGTTCTGCGCGACCACGTCACCATTGCCGACAGGCAGGTGCTGTCCGATTTCGTTCGCCCTTCGCGCCGCGGTGCTTGCCACCGCGGTGTTTTGGGTCGCGTTGTTCAT
>JAIUNP010000362.1 GCA_020161975.1 Pseudomonadota bacterium | reverse complement strand
TGACGGTGCCGCTGTCGCTGATGTGCGGCCAACCCCAAGCCTGGCCCTGCCCGGTGATCCCCTTTGCCGTCAACGTGGTGCAGTACCCGGTGCCCTCGGGCCGACGCTGCTTCATGCTGGGCCAGGCCATCCGTCGCGCGATCGAAAGCTACGACCAGCCTTTGCGCGTGCAGATCTGGGGCACCGGCGGCATGAGCCACCAGCTGCAGGGCCCGCGCGCGGGGCTGATCAATGCCGCCTGGGACAACAAGTTCCTCGACCGGCTGATCGCCGATCCCGAAGACCTGTCGAAGGTGCCGCACATCGAATACGTGCGCGAGGCCGGCAGCGAAGGCATCGAGCTGGTGATGTGGCTGATCGCGCGCGGCGCGATGGCCGATGTCGCTGGCGGCAAGCCGCCGGTGGTCAAGCACCGCTTCTTTCACGTGCCCGCCAGCAACACCGCGGTGGGCCATCTGATCCTGGAGAACCCGTCATGACCATCAAGGTGGCCCTCGCCGGCGCCGGCGCTTTCGGCATCAAGCACCTGGACGCGATCAAGCTGATCGACGGCGTCGAGGTGGTGTCGCTGGTCAGCCGCGAACTCGCCAAGACGCAGGAGGTGGCGGCCAAGTACGGCATCCAGCACGTCACCACCGACCTGGCCGACAGCCTGGCGATCAAGGAAGTGGACGCGGTGATCCTGTGCACGCCCACGCAGATGCATGCCGCGCAGGCCATCGCCTGCATGGAGGCCGGCAAGCACGTGCAGGTGGAGATCCCGCTGTGCGACAAGCTGGCCGACGGCGAGGCGGTGGTGGCGCTGCAGAAGCAGACCGGCCTGGTGGCGATGTGCGGCCACACCCGGCGCTTCAACCCCAGCCACCAGTACGTGCACAACCGCATCGCGGCGGGGCAGTTCCACATCCAGCAGATGGACGTGCAGACCTACTTCTTCCGCCGCACCAACATGAACGCGCTCGGTCAGCCGCGGTCGTGGACCGACCACCTGCTGTGGCATCACGCGGCCCATACTGTCGACCTTTTCGCCTATCAGGCACGGAGCCCGATCGTGAAGGCGAACGCCGTGCAGGGGCCGATCCATCCCACACTCGGCATTGCGATGGACATGTCGATCCAGCTGAAGGCTGCGAATGGCGCCATCTGCACGCTCTCGCTGTCCTTCAACAATGATGGACCGCTCGGCACCTTCTTCCGCTACATCGGCGATACGGGCACCTACATCGCCCGCTACGACGACCTTGTGAACGGCAAGGAAGAGAAGATCGACGTGTCTGGCGTCGATGTTTCGATGAACGGTATCGAGTTGCAGGATCGCGAGTTCTTCGCCGCCATCCGCGAGGGCCGGGAGCCGAACGCCTCGGTGGCGCAGGTTCTTCCGTGCTATCAGGTGCTCAACGACCTCGAAAAGCAACTGGCCTGAATGGCCGTGCCTAACGCACCGTGGCCGGGCTTGTCCCGGTCACCTGTGTTTTGAGATGGCGTGACGATATCAAGACGTGGATGGTCCGCGAAGGCGGACCATCCACGTCTTTGTGGACCCGGTTTGATTCCACACCGTTCTGGAGCGAGCATTCCCCATGACCAACCGCGTGATCGGCCCGTTTTCCGTCAATCCTGTCGGCCTTGGCTGCATGAACATCTGCCACGCCTACGGAAATCCGCCCTCCGTTGCGGATGCGGAACGGCTTGTGGCACGGGCGATCGATGTTGGCGTCACGCATTTCGACACAGCCGCGCTCTACGGTTTCGGTGTGAGCGAAGAGATCGTCGGGCGTGTGCTGAAGCCGCATCGCCAGAGCATCATGTTCGCCTCGAAGGGCGGCATGGCGGGCGTGAAAGGCGCGGACAATGTGATGCAGCGCGTCATCGACGGGCGGCCGGAGGCAATCCGCAGGAACTGCGAAGACAGTCTGCGTCGGCTCGGCACCGAGGTGATCGATCTCTATTACCTCCATCGCTGGGATAAATCCGTGCCGATTGAGGAGAGTGTCGGCGCGCTTGGCGAACTGGTCCGCAAGGGGTTGGTGCGGACGGTGGGCCTGTCCGAGGTCTCTGCAGCCTCATTGCGGAAGGCGCATCGGGAACATCCGGTGACGGCCTTGCAGACCGAATATTCGATCTGGGTGCGAAACCCCGAAATCGCTGCACTGGAAGCCTGCAAGGAACTCGGCATCGCCTTTGTCGCCTTCAGCCCGGTGGCGCGCGGGTTTCTCGCAGGTTCCGTCACGGATGTGGATCAGTTCGTCGAGAAGGATATCCGTCGCACGATGCCGCGGTTCCAGCCCGAGAATTTTCAGCAGAATGTGCGGCTGGTTGCGCCTTTCGCCGATCTCGCGCGGGAGGCGGGGTGTACGCCGGCACAGTTCGCGCTGGCCTGGGTGCTGCAAAAGGCGCCGTTTATCCACGCCATTCCCGGAACGCGCTCCGTCGCGCATCTTGAGGAGAACATGGCGGCGAATGCGGTGCACCTGACGCCGGATCTGATCGCGCGTGCCGAAGACCTCATCAATGAAAAGACGGTCGCCGGAAACCGCTATGGCGCGCAGGCGCGTCGGGAGGTGGATACCGAGGAATTCGCGGCCTGACCCCCGCATGGCGCATGTGCTGTTTGTTGCACCACACGGTTGCAGGCCGATGATGGTGCCGGGGGCCGGGATAACCCAAGGGGGCTGAATGACGGCTCGCTTCATGGTCGGCCCAGATGTCTGCGGCCCTGGGCATCAGCGTCGTCCGCTCACTTGACGAGCGCGATCACCTCGCGGAACTTTGGATGCGTCGCCGTGCCCAGCCATTCAAAGATCACCATTTCCGTTGTCACGATCTCCGCGCCAAAACGTGCCATCCGCGCAATGGCGGCCTCCCGGCTGTCCGTGGTGCGTGAGCCGATGGCATCGCGCACAACGATCACGCGCCGGTTCAGACCGATCAGGCCGGCCACGGTTTGCAGCACACAGACATGTGCTTCACACCCGGTGACGACAACGGATTGCGCCTCGCCCAGTGCAGCCGGAAAATCGGGCGCCGCGCAGGCATCAAAGGTCATCTTGCCGATCACTTTCGTTCCCGGCGGCAACAGGCCGCGCGCGGAATGGCCCAGCCCTTTGGAGTTCTGTTCCGTTGCCAGCAATGGCACGTCGAGAAGGTCGGCTGCCGCGATCAGGCGCCGGGCGTTGCCTTTCACATGCTCACCATGGTGGATGGCCGGCATCAGGCGTTCCTGAAAGTCAATGGCGAGCAACAGGCAATCCTGTCTGGTGATCAATCGCGTCATCGAAGGGTCTCCGGGCTGAAGCCGAACAGGCGGCAGGGTGTATCCCATAGCAGTTTCCGGCGGTCGTCCGCGTTGGGGTACAGCAAATCGACAAGCTGGAGCAGGGGCCCGTAGTCGATTCTCTCTTTCGCGCGCAGGAACGGCCAGTCCGAGCCCCAAACGCATCGGTCGAACCCAAAATGCGCGACCAGATCGTGGATCACCGGCCAGACATCGCGGTGGGGAAAAGGTTCGCGTGAGAACTTGTAGTGCCCGGAAAGCTTGATGGCGGAATGTTCCCGCCGCGCCAGCCGGTGCAGCGCGCGGCGGCCAGGGGCATCGAGCCGCTGCGTCATGTCGGGGCGGCCACAGTGGTCAATGACGATGGCGGCATCGGAGCGGTCCAGCAAGGGCAACAGTTCGACAAGCTGGTCGCCTTCCACCTGCACCTGTGCGAGCAGCCCCAACGCGGACATGCGCGTCAGGAGCGGGCCGATATCCTGATAATGCTCCGTGCCGTGATACGTGGCGTTGAAGGCAATGCCGATGATGCCCTGCGCCTGAAGGTCCCTGAGCTCGCCCAGGCCGGCATCATTGGCGACCACCGCGATGCCCTTGAAGCGGCCCCTGCTGCGGGCAATCGCATCAAGCAGGCAGCGATTGTCGGGGCCGTAGCCCGAGTTTGGCTGGACGACGAGGCAGTGACGGA
>JAIUNP010000361.1 GCA_020161975.1 Pseudomonadota bacterium | reverse complement strand
GCCCCCGCGACCAATCCCGCCCCGGTGCATGATCCCAGCCGAAATCGATCCCGTTGGGCACCTGCACCTTTTCGCCGGTCTTGGGATCAATGACCGTCCGCGTCGTGATCGGCGGGGCTTCGTCCGGCTCGATCCCCTCGGCTTTCAACTCCCGATCCGACAGTGTCTCGACGCCGCAGGAGCAATTCCAGCCATTGGGCGGATAGTGGGTATCCCACCACGGATCGTCGAAGCGGAGCACGGTTCCGTTCCAGATATCGCGGTGCTCCGGCCGCGCGCGCTCCGGCTGGCGGTAGAAAGCATGACGATAGCGCCACCACTTATAGACCTTGACGATGTCGGGGTCCGTCATCTGGGCATATCGCCCGGCAGCATAGGCGGTCTTGAGGTTTGTCTCATAGATGACGCGCGTCCGCCATGCGCGGCCGGCCTCGCTGCCTTCGCCGGTCCAGCCTGTCCAGCCGTGCCGGGCGACGATCGCGTCGAAGTTCTTGCGGAACTCCTCCAGCGTGGTCTTGCCCGCGACCGCCTTGTCGATTTCGGCCCTGAGATCAGAAAGCAGCGCGTCCTTCATCGCGCCGGCCACGACGAAGGCCCGGTCATGGCTGCGACCCTCGATATCGCGCCACGTTTTAGAAGGCAGGTTCAGTTTCTGGCGGAAGAAGTCGATCGCCTCCTGAAACGGAACGCCGAATTCATCAGAGCCGGCGAAGGCAGCAATCATTTCTGCCTCTTCTTCTTGGCCTTAAGTTCGACCGTCACGTCGTCACGCCCTGTCAGCTCACCGACAGTCATCGCCGCTGAGATGACATTGCCGAGCGGGTCAATCGTCATGTCACCGTAGAGATTAGAAAAACGCGCCAAGAAATCCTCAAAGCTCTCGCCGCGTGCAATGCTGGTTTCAAGCTCGTTCCGGATACGGACAATCCATTCCGCCAACATCGGGGCGGACATGTCGCCGAGCTGCGCCGCCAGCTGCATCATGCCATGATCGTGCCCGTCATGTCCCGCAAAGGCGATCTGGCGCACCTGCTCTGCCTTCGGATCGCTCTCGTTTTCGGGCATAGGCAACTGGCCTTCCCGCGCTGCGCTGATCAGGTTGAGACGCGCCGAGGCTAGATGGGGGCTAAGCTTGCGCAGCACCTCCAGCGGCACCTGCGGCATGAGATCAACCCCGGCCAGCGCTGCCGCCAACTCGACGAATTTCTCGGGCGGAACACGGCCGGCCAGACCAAACAGATGATCAAGTTCGGCCTTCATGTTCTCGGCGCGCTTCTTGCGCAGGTCTTCATGCAAGGCTTCGTTTTTCGGGCGGATGCGGCGGATCGCCGGAGGTTCGGCGCCGGGCACGTTGTAATCAACGATCCAGCGGAACAGCGAGCGACGCAACGTGTCCGACAGCAGATCGGCGTCCGCATCAATGATCTGCTCTTCGGCTTCCTTGTGGGTCTCAGAAGCCGCGCGCGATCCCTGCCCCTCGACATAGGTCGCCAGTGTCGATCCGAAGACGCACAGCGCCATCTGGGTATCCCAGTATTTGCACCAATCCTCGTAACGCACGGTGCCAGAGCGTGTCGCCTCAAGGAATGACACGTCCGTGCCCATCGGCACGACAATCGCGCCGGCCTGCCGCATCTCCTCCAGCGAGCCGAGCAGCTTGCGCTGATCATCGGGGAGCATGCCCATCGGGTATTTGCCGACAGGTGTCGGCGAGGCGAATTTCTCCAAGAACGTCAGCCAGAACGCCACGCCCTCACGTTTGAAGAGCACAGGCCAGAACAGTTTCGAGCCGAGCCCGAGACCGTAGGGATTGTTGCCCTTCACCCCGAAGCGATGAACCACGAACTTGCGCTCGGGCAGCTCGATCCCGTTGAGCGGGGCGTCGAGCGTCACAAGGCGCGGGCTCCATGCTTCGTCGAACACGAAGCGGCGCGGGTCATGCGCCACGATGCGCTCGGGCACGATTGCATTGCCGGCGCGCATCCAGACGATCTCAGCGACCGAATACCCCTTCAGCGTGGCGTCCAAGAGATCGAGACACATCTGGTCGAACGGCAGCCGCTTGAGCTGCTCCTCGACGAATGCGGCAGCTTTCTTGTCGATCACGCTTTCCGATGCCGGTTCAATCACCCATTCACGGCCGACGAGGGCGAACTTGCGCTTCTGCAGCACGGCATAGGCGTGAGTGTCGCGCTCAATCTCGTCATAAAGTTTTAGGCCCTTGCCCTGACCACGCGCGATCAGCGTATCGTCTATAACCGAGAGCACCGTGGTGAAGTGCGGAATGGTGATGTCGTTACGCGCCGTGGCAATCAGCCCGCGTGCGGTCTGCGGCAGGTTCTTGCGGGCGTCGGCAGCATCATCGGCCATCGTCAGTATCCTTGCGTCGCGTTTACGCGGGAGTTGCCCGCGATCAGGATTTGGCTGCCCGTCGTCATGCCGCCGCCATGGCTGACCGCGCCGGACCACAGCATTTCAAGGCAATCCGGGCCGTCATCATGGGCGCTGGACGGCCATTGCCGCATCTGCTCGATCAGCGCGGTCTGGGATGCATGAAGACGGATCAACCCAGCCGCGATCGGCGGCTGCAGCCGCTGGATGCGCAATGCCTTGTCGGCGATCGGGATCACGGGGATGGCCGGCAGCGGCACTTCCTGCTTCACGGCCGCTTTCATGATCTCGGTGCGCAGAAACTCCTGAAACTGGACGGCCTCAATGAACCAAAGCGCCGGGCGCCACAGCTTCGCCAGCGCGATCACATCCGAGATGATCACATCGGGCAGTCTGCGGGCGATAGACGCCTCGACCACGTCCAGCACGCCCGTCTCACGGTCGAAGCCGCCGATCAGGATCGCGGAAGGATCGCGCGCGGCGCCCATGCGGCCGAGCGACGGGTCAACCGCGCCGAAGAACACGAGGTTCGGCTTCTTGACCACCCAGAACGGAATGACGCGGAACGGGCTTTCGTCCGAAACCGGCTCGCCCTGCTTTTCGGACATGAACGCGGTCTCGGAAGAGGCGCGCTCGACCATGAGCGAATAGAGCGGTTCGAACTCCGGCCAGTTGATGATCGCGCCTTCTTCCATATCGGCGCGGTTCGCTCCGTAGAAAGCAAAGGCAGCATCTTCGCTATCGTTGAGGAAGAGTTCCTGCCAACGATCCCATAAATCCATCCTATCAGGGAACCGTTCGATCGCCCGGAAATGACACACATCCCAGCCCGGCGCTTTCGATAGGCGCACGAGCACCGCGTCGTAATGCAGGACGGTGCCGACCATCACGCAATCGAGCGAGCCGTCAGCCGGGCCAAGCTTCAGAACGGTCTTCTCGACCCAGCTCTGCAGCTTCTTACGATAGGCCGGGCTTTCGACATTGACGTCGTTCTCGATGTCGTCGAGCAGCACGAGGTCCGGGCGGTGCGGGCCGAAGCGTTTGCCACGCAGAGCCTGCCGCGCACCTGCGCCGAGGATCATCACATCGTTGCGCGTGATGATCTCGCCTTCGCGCCAGCGCCGGCCGGCACCGGAGAATTCGGGAAAGTCATAGGAAAGACGCGGGTTGCTCTCAATCTCGACCTTGATCGCCTCGACCATCAGAGCCGCCTGCTCATAGGTATCCATGGCGATGATGATGAAACGCTTGGCGAGGCGGATCGCACACCACAGGGAAAAGAGCTGGGTGGCGATCGTCGATTTGGCCGCACCGCGCGGGGCGATCTTCAGCTTGCGGTGCCCTTTGCGGCTCGGCCCAGCATCCGTCGTCAGCATCAAAGGCAGATCGGCATAAAGATGCCGGTGGAGACGCGAGGGCGCCTTGCTGAGGTAGTGCGGGAAATAGGTGACGCAGAAGAATTCAAAGCCGTCAGAAGCCATCACGCGCGCACGGCGCTTCTGACGTTCATCCTCGTCGGCCGGAAACCCGTCGACATTCGCGTCGATCTGGCTACGCAGGGTCAGGCCGAGCTTCTCCAGCTCGGCGGTCGTCCACGCCAACCATTTCTCGTTG
>JAIUNP010000360.1 GCA_020161975.1 Pseudomonadota bacterium | reverse complement strand
CTCTGTTCAACCCAGCCCGCCCCGCCACCTCGGCCATACTCAGCCGAAGCGCCTTACGCCGCCCATTGAGTGAAGCAATATCGGTCATTCTGCGAACCTTGTTGCAATCTGCATGGTTGCAGGTATCAATCTGATTCTAAGCAGATCGTCAACGGCAATGTATCAGCAAGCGTATCGCGTTCCCGCAAGGCACCCTGCAACCTCGGGGCCACCGAGGCGAACGATGCTGTCACGACTGCCAAAATCCAGGACAAAACAGGACACGCGCGCAGCGCAGATTGCGTGGGTCCAGCAATTGATCGATGTCACCGGCAAGACGCCCACCGCATTGGCGGTAGAGGCCGGGCTATCGGACACCACGCTGACGCGCTTTCTGAACCAGAAGGACTACACCGGCGTTCTCGCCGCCATGACGATTGCTGTACTGGCCGAGTTTCACGGGCACCCCGCACCGGGCGCCACGGCAACGCCTGGAACACCGCAACCGGCCCGAACCAGAAACGAAGCGGCTCTTTATGACATCGAGAGCGACAGAAAACGTAGCGATACGCTGCGATCCATTCTGGCGGGACGGGCGGACGCTTCAGTCTGGCAGATGCAGTCGGATGTGCTTCAACTGTCTGGTGTACGCGAAGGCGACCTGATTGTTATCGATAGCGCCGAACCGGCGAAGGCCGGCGACATCATTTGCGTTCAGGTCGAGTATGACCGGAGCGCAAAAACGGTATTTCGAGTGCTCGATGCACCATTCGCCATCGCGGCCAGTCTGCCAGTTGGCGAGATCAAGCCCCTGCTCATCAATGGCGAGACCGTCCGCATTGCCGGTGTAATGACCGATCTTTTGCGGTCACGGTGACCGCCGAGCAATCGTTCGAAGAGACCACTCCAGCGCACCCAACAATGCAGATGCGACGACAACAACTCCGACGAACACAATAACCCGGAACGGCCACTCGGCCCGCGCAATGAGGGCGCTCGTTGGATTCACTTCCGGGACGGCCACTACAATCATCACGCAGATAGCGATCAGCAATACCAATCGCGCGACCAAGACCGCAGGGCCACGGCCTATCGGATCAACTTTCATGTTGAGCACCAGCGCCCCCAATACAACCGCGCCAATGATCCCATAGACATAGACCTCCTGCCAGAAGTCCTTGGACGGATCGAAGGCGCCGGTTGCCTCACTCCAGACGGCCTCGGGAAAGGGCTGGAACAGCGTCACCGGAACGCCTCCGGCAGTCGTTTCGCGCAGTTTCGGCACCACAGCCGACCAATCGAGATCGCTGAAACTGGTCATATTCCTGTCAACACTGCCCTGGGTCATTATCAGCAGGCTACGAGCATCTGGAATGGCAACCAACCCGGAAATCATACATGCACGCTTGCAGATTTCCATTTCCTGATGATATGCAGATAAATATCTGCACGTAAGCAGGGCGCGCCATGACCTACACTATATCCGATATTCTCTCCTTTCTGCACATGCAGGAATTGAGCCGGGTCACAGCCCGACGCAAGCTCAACGACCTGATCGTGCGCCACGGATTCCCCCGTCCGCTGCCCGGCACCCGCGTCTGGTCGAAGCTGTTGGTCGACAGCTGGATTGCCGCCGGCGGCGTCGTCGCCGCCGCACCGGTGCAGGATGACTACATCGCTGCCGCCCGCCGCCGGATCGAGGACGGCATTCGCGCCCGCCAGCGTCACCCTGCCGCCTGATTTGCCTTTCCGGCCAAACCCGATTCAACTGGAGGATTGCGATGGACCGCCCGATGAAGCTCGTGATCCACCTGCCATACTTGAAATGGCGCGACGGACGCCCGCGCTGGGAGCCGAACGCCCGGATGATGAAAGACGGCTGGAAGGGCTGTGACCTCAAGCGGCCTGATGGCCGCTGGTTCGCGGTGGAGGAATGCGAACCGTGGGTGAGGGAGCGCATGAAGGAGGTGACGGCCCGCCGCGCCAGCATCGCCGCCGCCGCCGCTGCCGGCAAGCGCCGCCCTGCCCTGCGGCAGCCCCGCGCACCCAGCCTTGCCGACCTCATCGAGGCATTCACGGGCTATATCGAACAGCAGGCCCGCGATGAAACGAAGGCCGGCATCATCCGGACCTTGGCCGACAGGACCATTCAGGACTACACGAACAAGCTGGCCTGGTTCATCAGCTTCGATCCTGATCTTGCCGCCACCCCCGCTGCGGCGCTCTCGCCGATGATGGGTGATGATCTTTACCAGCGCCTGCGCCTGGCCAAGGGCGATCACATGGCTCCGGCGGTCATCCGCTGCCTGTCCCTGCTCATGTCATGGGCCATCCGCAAGGGCCGCCTGCCGGCGATGATCAATCCCTTCAAGGCGCTCAAGATGAAGACGGCGCCGCCGCGCACCCGCGCCGCAACCCCGGCGGAAATCGGCCAGCTGGTTGCCGCCGCCGATGCACTGGGGCGCCCGGAAATCGGCGATTGCATCCTGCTCGGCGTCTGGACCGGCCAGCGCCAGAACGACCGGCTGGCCCTGACCGAGGATGCCATCGGGCACAATTCAGGCCGCATGAGGTTCCGTCAGCAGAAGACCGGCGCCCGCGTCTCCATCCCGCCGGCGCCGCAGCTGCGCGTCCGCCTCGATGCCGCCCGCGATCGCCGCCGCGCCATGGCCGTGGCCTGGTCGAATGTTGTCATCGACGAGACAACGGGCGCACCGTTCAAGCAGGACTGGTATCGCAAGGTGTTCAGCCAGGTGCGCACCGCTGCCGTCGCCGGCATCGAGGGCAGGCTGGCCCCGATGCCGTCGCTCTCCGGCTTCCGCGATCAGGATCTGCGCGACACCGCCGTGACATGGCTTGCCCTCGCCACCTGCGATTATGAGCAGATCAGGGCGATCACCGGCCACACGCGCGAATCCATCCTCGGCATCGTCAAGCACTACATCGAGGATCACGAGGGCTTTGCCGATGCAGCCATCGGGAAGATGACCACCTGGTACGAGAAGGAGACCGGGTGATGCGCAATCGAACGACGCATGATTCTATTCGAGAGACGATCGTCGGTGCGCTAATCGAGCATGGCCACGAGTGGCAACCAAAGCGCGTTGCTTTCGACACATGCGCGGATGAACGTGAAGCCCACAGGCGTTGGCTTGAGGCCATGCCGCGCGACCGCGCCATCGAGATAGCCGACCAAATGATTTGGTGGTTTGGCGTTGCGCTCGAAGTCTTGCAGGACATAGACAGCGACACGCGCATCGACGACCTCATTGAGGCGCTGATCTGGCCTGACGGGAAACCGGAAGCGACGGAGGATGCGATCGGTGTCGCAGACGGGGATACCCCCTTCTAGTCAAGCATTCCTGTCAGTTTAACAGAAACGTTAATGCGATAATCAGCCGCCCCATCGAGGGCGGCTTTTTCGTTCGTCCCACTAATTTAGAACAAATGTCGGACGTCCGACATTTCCGACATGTCGGATGGTGTCGGAAATGTCGGATGTTCCCGACACGTTCTCAACACCAAACCTCTAAGTCTTTGATTTTATTGGTGGGTGATGTAGGGCTCGAACCTACGACCCGCTGATTAAGAGTCAGCTGCTCTACCAACTGAGCTAATCACCCGAAACAAACCGGGGCGCGTTGGACGCGCCCCGTCGTTGGCGGTTCTATAGCGAAGCCGATCCGCCCTGTCCAGAGGGATTTTGCGGTTGCGTCCCTTATCGCCGCGGCACGCTTCCGCGCGGCGCCGGGCCGGCCTTCACCAACACGGCATGCACCGGGTTGGGCACATGATCGAGCGTTGCGCCGGTCGCCGCATCGGCTACCACGCCCACCACGCCGCCGATGAGAATGTTGCCAGCCATGCCAGCTGCGCCGGCGCCCGACGTCTGTGTGTTCACGGAAATCGACTGTTCTTGATAGCCCGCCAGGGTGTAGGTGGCCGTAAAGCCCTGTTTCCGGTCGATCGTCAGCGTACAGGGCGTCGTGCAGGTGTGGCCAAGACTGGTCTTCACCGACGCACCGCTCGGCTCCGAGGTGATCT
>JAIUNP010000359.1 GCA_020161975.1 Pseudomonadota bacterium | reverse complement strand
GCCACTTCCACCTTGCGGTTGGCGAAGATGATCGCGTTCTTGAAGTTCTCCTGCGCGCGGATCTGCTCACGCAACACATCCCGCTTCTGGAAATCGCGCGGCCCGGAGGCAACCAGCAACTGCGTGATCGTCGAGGCCGTCGAAGAGGCGCGCGCCACTTCGATCCGCGCCGGGGCCTGAAGGAACTGTTCGGTGACGCGCTGGATTTCCGGCGGCATGGTCGCGGTGAAGAACAGAGTCTGACGGGTAAACGGCACCAATTTGCAGATGCGCTCGATATCTGGAATGAAGCCCATGTCGAGCATCCGGTCCGCCTCGTCAATGACGAGAATCTCGATGCCGGTGAGCAGCAGCTTGCCGCGCTCGAAATGGTCGAGCAGACGGCCGGGCGTGGCGATCAGCACATCAACGCCGCGCGTGATCTTCGCGTCCTGATCGCCGAAGGAGACGCCGCCGATCAGCAGCGCGACATTCAGCTTCTGATTGACGGAGTAGCGGTTGAAGCTCTCCTCAACCTGCGCCGCGAGTTCGCGCGTCGGCTCCAGCACCAGCGTGCGCGGCATCCGGGCACGGGCGCGGCCCTGCTCCAGCAGGCTCAGCATCGGCAGCGTGAAGGCTGCCGTCTTGCCGGTGCCCGTCTGGGCGATGCCGAGCACATCGCGGCGTTTCAACACCTCGGGAATGGCTTCGGCCTGGATGGGGGTGGGCGTGGTATAACCGGTGGCTTCAACGGCCGCGAGCACACGCTCGCTCAGGCCGAGATCGGCGAAAGTCGTCATAGGTCCGTTCTTTCTGAAGGCTCCGTGAGCCATCAAATGGTCGCGGACCGGCATGGCCCGCCGTGCATCGTCAGGCGCCGGAAAACACTAAAACTCCGACGCTGTTCGGGCTTATGCGCCAGTTTTTCCCAAAATGCAACGAAGCGGCACATGGCCGCTCCAAAATTCCGCGCAGAAACGTCAAGGTCGAGAGGAAGGACGTGACCTACTTCGACTTCACTTGCCCGGTACAGGGATCGAGAACCACCGGGCGATTGCTCTGAATGCCGATCGAGCCCGTCGCCACGGTGTCATCCAACACGGAGCGGACCACGGAATAGCTGCGCGTCACCGGTTCCGTTCGCTGCTGGATCTGCGCCGTTTCCACCCGCACATTCTGGCGCAGGCTATCAACAAAGCTCATGAACGACTGCACACCGACCACGCTGAGCACGACCAGCACAATGCCGGCGACGGCATAATCGCGCGTCGAGGAATGGCCAAACAGCGTTGCGAGGTGAGAGCGCATGGGAATCCCCGTTTCGTTTCACCCAGACTTGCCCGAACAGGGTTAATTTTCCGTCAGCACGCAAGCCAAAATTGTCAGAGATTGAAAATCGTCTGTATATTTTAATAAATAACGTGCAAATATTAATAGCGCTATACGTTTCACAAATATGGCTATTTCTGACGAAACACACAAATGACATAAATTACAAAACCGTAATGACATGAACAACGTTTAATTTGATTTTGTGATCGAACAGACCTCTATTGCTGGCACGAACAGTCGGAATGGAGAAGACGACATGTCGAGATTTGGTGATTTCGTGCGCTCGCGCCCTGTGCTGTCTGCTTTGGTGGCCAGTGCGGTTGTCGTCGCAGGTGTCAGCGCGGTCAGCGCGCAATATGGTCAGGGCGGCGGCTGGCATCGCGGCGGCCCCGGCGGCTGGAATCGCATGGCACGCATGGAGCGGATGTGCGGCATGGAAACAGCGCGCTGGGCGCCTGTGGCCCGTGCCTGGGTGAAGGCCGATCTTGCGCTGACTCCGGCGCAGGCGACGGAGTTCGACAAGCTGGCCGATGTGGCACAGCCGGCCATGGACCAGATCAAGGGTGAGGTTTGCGGCAATTTCGGCCCGTCGGCGCCGAAGGTGGCAGCGCCGGAGCGGCTTGAGAAACTGGCGCAGACGACGCGCAAGGCTGCTGATGCGCTCGACAAGCTGGTGGCTCCGGCCAAGGCCTTCTATGCGAGCCTCGATGACAAGCAGAAGGCGCGCGTCGAAGAGGTTCTGTCGCGCCGCCGCGGCGGACGCGGCATGATGCGCGGCGATGGCGACGGGCGCGGCTGGCATCGCGGCGGTCCGGGTTCCGGCCAGTGGGGTCGCCAGTGGGGTGGACCGGCTGATCCGTCGGGTCCGTTCGGCGACCGGGCTCCCAACCAGCAGTAAGCTGGCCCGACCTCGTGGGTTATGGATCAGAAAGCCGGGCCCCTGCCCGGCTTTTTCCTTTGAAGGCTCTCGGCCGCCGCCAGCGCCCGCCGTGCCCATGTGGCAAGTTCATCGGGGTCATCCAGCGCGGTGTGAGGCAAGGACCAGTAGCTCGTAATCATCGTGCGGGCCGGACCGGCTTTGCCTCGCCGCTCGAAACTGAACGGGAGCGCGCCTGCCGCCTCGAACAACGGCACATCGTCAGGCAAGGTCTTCAGATACACGCTGCCGCCCGCCTCGAGTGCGAACATCACGCCGTTTCGATAAATGCCCTTGCCGCCGAACATCCGGCGGATGCTGACCGGACCGAGCGGCGCAAAGAGATCCTCAAGCGCCGTGTCCATCAGGCTCGCGATGCTGCGAGCGCGTCCGGCTTTGCCGGCTCGATCGCGACCGATTCACCGCAACCGCAGGCCGACGTCTCATTCGGATTGAGAAACACAAAACCCGACGAAAACTTGTCCGCCTTGATGTCCAGCGTCGTTCCCAAAAGAAACAGCACGGCTTTTGCGTCAATGATCAGCTTCACGCCATTGACCTCAACCACCTCATCGAACGGCTTGATTTCGGTGGCGTAATCCATGGTGTAGGACATGCCGGCGCAACCGCCATTTTTCACGCCCACGCGCAGGCCGGCAATCGGCGTCTCCGAGCGCGCAATCTGCTCGCGGATGCGCTCCGCTGCGGCATCTGTCAGCCGTATGACATCGAGTTTTCGCGCCATCGCGTTCATTCAAGCCCCTTCCCGGGTTCAAGGCCCGAAGCAGCATATGTGGGATAATATAGGGTGCGCCCCGCCAAACGTCGAGGTGGCCCTACTTCCTTCCGGTGCAGATGTCCGTGAAGCTGACTATCCTCACCACATATCCAGAGAAACGCGCGCCAGGTCCGACATGCGGCTCTGCTCCCACGGCGGATCGAAGACCATGCTGACCCTGCAACCGATAACGCCCGGCACGGTGTTGACCGCGTTCTCGACCCAGCCCGGCATTTCGCCAGCCACGGGACAGCCCGGCGCGGTCAGCGTCATGTCGATGTCGACCTGCCGGTCGTCCTTGATATCGATGCGGTAGATCAGTCCGAGTTCGTAGATATCCGCCGGAATTTCCGGATCATAAACGGTTTTCAGCGCCGCAATGATCTCGTCGGTCAGCCGGTCGATTTCCTCGGGAGGCAGTTTCTCCACCGCAGCGGTTCCGGAAGCCTCTGTCTCGGTCATGGCATCCTCACGAAAACAGGGTTTGGGCGCGACGAAGCGCGTCGACAAGGGCGTCCACCTCTTCGCGGGTGTTGTAGAGCGCGAAGGAGGCGCGGCAGGTCGCTGTTTCGCCGAAGCGGGCGAGCAGCGGCATGGTGCAATGCGTACCGGCGCGGACGGCGACGCCATGCCGGTCGATCACAGTGGCAATGTCATGGGCGTGGGCGTTGGGGAAGGAAAAGGAAACGATCGCCCCCTTGTGCCGCGCCTTGCCGATGATCCGCAGCGAATTGATCTCGCCAAGCCTATCGTGGGCATAGCGCATGAGATCGTCCTCATGCGCGCGGATCGCTTCCTTGCCGATGCCGGTGATGTAGTCGAGCGCGACGCCCAGCCCTGCCGCCGGCACGATGGCCGGCGTTCCGGCCTCGAACTTGTGTGGCGGCGCGCCATAGGTCACGCCCTCTTCCGTCACGGTCCGGATCATTTCGCCGCCGCCCAAAAACGGCGGCATCCGCTCCAGCCATTCGCGCTTGCCGAAAAGTGCGCCGATACCGGAGGGACCATAGAGCTTGTGGCCGGTGATCGTGTA
>JAIUNP010000358.1 GCA_020161975.1 Pseudomonadota bacterium | reverse complement strand
CGCTCGCCGGCAAGCTGCAGGCCGCCGTGCCGGGCGATGACATCGTGACCAAGGAAATCGCCCTTGCCGGCATCCAGCGCCCGCTCGCCATCACCGAACTGGGCGACGGCGCAATCGAGATGTCTCGCTATGGAGACTTTGCAGGCTGGATCGTGCCGGCAGGGTAGCGGGCGCTAAACCGCCGTCAGCAGATCGACGCCGTTCAAGAGCCGCACACAGCCCAATCGCAGCCCAAAGCCGCGATATTCATGTCCGAAGCCATGCGCGAACACACGCTGCAATCCGATACAGGATGTGGGGCAAAAATGGCGGTTAATGGCCAGTGATGGTCGTGGTAAGTCAACAAATACAACGACTTACTTAAAATAAATGGCGAAGCAAACGGAACTGGGGTCGAACGTTCTCCGCTTCGTAACTTGTTGATTTATATAAAGGCGCATTGAATTGGAATCCCGGATGGCACCACCTGACCATCTGGACAACAGGTTGCAGTAGGTCCTCGACGTTCCGGAGCAACAGCGAAAATCGGATGTACGTCATCTCCCCCAGCCGGATGACCTCGGGGCTGCTGCGGAAGCCCTTGAACGGGTTGGGGTTGGTCATGGCCGGACGCAAACGAGCGCCGTGGCACGCCTCAAACCGAGATTGTCTGACATAGCACCGGATGGCTATCGGACCAGCCACAGGCTCAGGACCGGGAACATGACGACGACCGCGAGAATCACGAGACCGACGAAAGCAAATGGCAGGACGCCCTGCAGGACCCTGGAGATCGGAAGCCTCGATATCCCGCTCATGATGAACAGGTGGAGACCCAGGGGGGGCGTGATCAACGCCAGCTCCATGTTGATCACGAAGATCACCGCAAAATAGATCGGATCGATCCCGAGATGGACCAAGATCGGAATGAAAATTGGCGAGGTGATCAGCAGGATCGAAATGATGTCGAGGAACATCCCCATCACCAGCAGCACGATATTCACCAAAAACAGGAACAGGATCTGGGAGGTTACCCCGGTCAGGATGTTTTCCGTAATGCCCTGGGGAATGCGGAGAATGGTCAACCCGTAGGAGAAGACATGCGCCCCAGCGATGATCATCATGATCATGGCGCTTGACCCGGCCGACTTGGCGAGGACGTCCAGGACCTGCCGCGGCCGCAGCCCGCGGTACACGACGACCGCGAGAAATAACGCGTAGATGACCGCGACCCCGGCGGTTTCGGTCGGCGTCGCGATGCCGCCATAGATGAGCCCCGCGATGATGATCGGCAAGAAAAGCACCCAGACAGATTTCCTGAGCGCTTCCCGCCGCTCGTCCCAGGAGGCGGCCTCGACGGTCTTGTGTCCGCGCCCCAGAACGATGATCGCGGCCAGTACAAGGGCGATCGTGTACAGGATCCCCGGTGTCAGCCCCGCGATGAACAGTTTCCCGACGGACTGTTCGGCAACGCTGCCGTAGACGATCATCGGGATCGAGGGTGGGATGAGAATGCCAAGCCCCCCCGCGACGGCGATCAGACCAGCGGAATACTTGGGATCGTACCCCTGGCGGACCATTTCCGGCAGCAGGACCGAGCCGACGGCAATCGCCGTGGCGGCAGACGACCCGGAGATTGATGCGAAAAAGGCGCAAGCCACGACCGCCACGGTCGCGAGCCCTCCGCGATAGTGGCCGATGAGCTTTTCGACCGCGATGACCATATGTCTGGCGATCCCCGCGGCAATCAGGATATCTGCCGCCAGGATGAAGAACGGAATGGACAAAAGGGTGAAACTGTCCAGCGCTCCGAACATGGTTTGGGGCACGGAAAAGACCGCCGTCGGGCCGAACACCGTGTAGAGCATCGCCAATCCGACAAGCGGCAGGGCAAAGGCGATCGGTAGCCCAGCCAGTAGCAGAAGCAACAGTCCCAGAACCGGGTACCAGGCGGACATCATTCGCCCCCCTCCGGCTCGCCGGTCACCGCCAGGCGCAGGTCGCACAGCTGTCTCGCCAGCTCCTGCAGGAACCGGACCAGCAGCGTTGCCCCGCCGAGGGGGACCGCCAGTTGAGGCAGCCACATCGGCACGCGCAGCGACGACTGGGACGTCGCGCCCAGAGTGTAGGACTGAAGGACGAGTTGCGCGCCGTAGACCACCAGCAGACCGCAGAAGAACGTTCCGGCCAGCATCGCCATCGTGCGCAAGGCGGCTTGCCAGGCCCTTGGAAGGCGCACGAGAAGGACGTCGATGGTGATATGTCCGTTGTGCCGCATCAGCCGGCTGGACGCTGCGAACATGCCCCAAATGATGGCGTATCGCGTGATCTCTTCAAACACCGGATTGGAAAACCCGATCGAGTATCTCAAGACGACGCCGAGCACGACGAGGACAACCGCCAGACCGAGAGCGAAGACCGAAATCGCGATTTCCATGACCTCGAGAACATCGACCTTCTTCCCGGACATGTCCGGGCTGTGATCCGGAGCGTTCGGAGGTGGGGACCCGCGGTCCCGGGTCTGCGTGTGGGCTGCGCTCCTGGACTTCATTCTTGTCCTCCGCGGAATAGCGATCGCTGTGCGGCGCCCCGGGTCAGGGGCACCGGCAACTTCAGGGGTGCCTTATTGAAGCGCCGTGATCTTACCCAGAAGCGTCTCGGACACGCGTTTGCCGAAGTCCGTGTAGATCGGCGCCAGCTTCTCTTTCCAGGCGCTGCGCTGAGCGTCGTCAAGCTGCAGGACGGTAACGCCGCGCGACTTCAGCGACGCCACCGCATCGTTCGCGGCTTTGTCGAGTTCGGCGCGGTTCTTCTGGGTCGCCACGGCCACGGCGTCTACGATCGCCTTGCGGTCCACATCGTTCAGCCCCTTCCAGAAGTCTAAGTTCACCACAACCGGATAAGCGATCGAACTGACGGCGGCGCGCAGCAGGTAGCCGGTGACTTCGTTGTAGTTGTTTGGTCCCGCGTAGGTGACGGTCGTGAAGGCGCCGTCCACGACGCCCTGCTGCAGGGCGAGGTAGAGCTCGCTCGCCGGCATAGTGACCGGGTTCCCGCCAAGGGCCTTCACTGTTTCCTCCAGCACGGCTGAGTGGGCCCGGATCTTCTTGCCAGAGAAATCGGCGGGATTGACGATGCGCTGCTTGCTGAAGAGGTCAAGCGAGACGTTCGAGGCGAAGCCGAGGCCCTTCATGCGTTTCGCTTCGAGTTCGGACAGCATGTCCGCCGCCACTGAAGAGTCCTCGAATTTGTAGAGCGCCTCCTGGCTGCCGAACAGCATCGGAAGGTCGATCGCTTCGAAGGAGGGCACGATGGTCGACAGGTAGCCCGTCGACGGGATCGCGACCTGGATCTGGCCCGCGACGAGGCCCTCGATGGCGGTGCGCGGCGCGGGCGCCGTCCTGCTCGATCAGCACCGGACGGTTGCCCCCCAGCCCGGGAATCAACGAGTCGCCGTGGAACGACAGGATGGTCTGGGCCAGACCGGGAATCAGCAGAGCGGTGATCGCGGTGAAGCCCACCCACAGGTCGGTATACACCAGCACCCCCAGCGCACCACCCAGCACCCAAGCCAGCTGCAGGGTGGACTCGGTGCGGCCGAACGCCGACGCCCGCGACTCCTCGGGCAGGTCGTCCTGCAGCGCGGCCGCCATGCGCTCGCGGCTCTCGGTGAGCTTGCGGACGTGTCCGTCGACCGCCTGGTCGATCCCGACGCGGGCCTCGGCGAGGCGGTGGATGTCCTGGTCGAAGGCGCGCGACACGACGGTGCGCGCGGCGTCCAGACGACCGGCGAAGTCACCGGCCCGGGCTTCGAGCATCGTCGAGGTCGACATGACGATGTCGGCCATCTCGGCGCCGATCTTGGCCTTGCCTTCGTCGATGGTGGTCGACAGGCGCTTGCTGCTCATGCCGAACACGTCGGCGATCTCGCGGGCTCGCTCGACCAGCGATTCGTTGATCTGGCGGGCGCGCGCCTCCAGCGCGGCGTTCAGCTTCTGCGTGCCCGTATCCAGCGTCTCGGCGCGCATCTGGAACTCGGAGATGAGCGCCTGGCCGCGTTCGGCCAGCG
>JAIUNP010000357.1 GCA_020161975.1 Pseudomonadota bacterium | reverse complement strand
GCTATCCGTGAGAAAGTGAAGTTTCCCGATGGCTACTACTTTGAATTCGGCGGTCAGTTTAAAAACCTCCAGGAAGCCAAAGCGCGACTCACCATCGTCGTCCCGCTCGCGTTGGGCACCATTTTTACGCTCATCTTCCTCAGCTTCGGATCGTTCCGTCAGGCCGCGCTCATCTTTATGTGTGTGCCTTTGGCGGTCACTGGCGGCATCTTTGCTCTCCATCTTCGGGGGATGCCTTTCACGATCAGCGCTGCGGTCGGCTTCATTGCTTTGAGTGGGATCGCCGTCTTGAACGGCATCATGCTTATCAGCTACATCAACCAGCTCCGCAGTGAGGGACGTGAGCTACGGGATGCGGTTGTCGAAGGCACGCTCACCCGCCTCCGGCCCAAGCTTATGACCGCGCTCGTAGCCAGCCTCGGTTTCGTTCCAATGGCGCTCGCCAACGGTGCCGGAGCGGAAGTCCAGCGCCCCATAGCCACCGTCGTCATCGGCGGCGCTGGATGCGGCAAGACAACCACTGCCGCAGCTGCGGCCCGAAGGCGCCTCGATTCACTTCAAGAATCTCGGCGAACCGCGCGAGCACTCACCCCTGCAGGGGCTGCCCCTATCCTGCCTGCATCTCAGAGGGTCCTCTTTGTCTCGTTCTCGCGAACAGCAGTGAGCCAGATCTTGGACCGATCGGCCGACGTCCTCGGTCCGCAGCAGCGTCAGGTGGACGTTGTGACGTTCCACGGTCTCGCTTGGAGAATCCTGAGCAGTTTCGGGCGCCACTACGGCCAGCCGCATCCCCTGCGCGTTCAGTCCGCGGCTGTCGCGCTCGGGCCAATGCTGCCCCCGCCATCCGCAAGCCGGCTGCATCCCCCCCTGCCGTCGAACTCGTCTATGAGACCATCGACGCGGTGCCCTCCGACGCCGCACGCCTGTCGGATGCGATCTACGAAGAATACGGCCTGCAATCGATCCGGATTCCCGGCGCCGTACCGCATCCGACCAAGGTGGTGCAGTCCGCTGCCATGGCCTCGGTCGCCCCGCCCCGCCCGACCTATCGGCCCATGCTGCCTGCGGACATCTTCCATCGCCTGTCCGATGCCCAGTTGGAGACAGTGGTCTATGCCGGCGAGGCCCATTCCGACCATCTTGCCGGGAGCTGGACCGTGGATGCGACCTTCGACACTGTCAGCGCTGCAGCCGATAGTGTAGCTCACTCGGTCCGCTTCCGCCGCGGTTTCATGCTGGGCGACGGCACCGGGGCAGGGAAGGGCCGACAATCCGCCGGGATCATCCTCGACAACTGGCTGCGCGGACGTCGCAAGGCGGTCTGGATCTCGAAATCGGACAAGCTGATCGAGGACGCGCAACGCGATTGGTCAGCGCTCGGGCAAGAGCGGCTTTTGGTCACGCCGTTGTCGCGCTTCGCCCAAGGCAGGCCGATCACTCTGTCGGAGGGTATTCTGTTCACGACCTATGCGACGCTGCGCTCCGATGATCGCGGCGAGAAGGTCTCGCGCGTCCGCCAGATCGTGGACTGGTTGGGCCTCGATTTCGACGGGGTCATCATCTTCGACGAAAGCCATGCTATGCAAAATGCGGGCGGTGGCAAGGGCGAGCGCGGCGATGTCGAAGCTTCGCAGCAGGGCAGGGCGGGCCTGCGCCTGCAACACGCACTGCCGGATGCACGTGTCGTCTATGTCTCGGCCACCGGGGCCACGACGGTCCACAATCTTGCCTATGCGCAGCGGCTCGGCCTCTGGGGAGGCGAGGATTTCCCCTTCGCCACTAGGGCCGAATTCGTCGAGGCCATCGAGGCCGGCGGTGTCGCCGCCATGGAAGTTCTGGCCCGCGATCTTCGCGCTCTCGGCCTCTACACGGCGCGGTCGCTCTCCTACGACGGCATCGAATACGAACTGGTCGAGCATCAGCTGACCGGCGAACAGCGCCGCATCTATGATGCTTACGCGGGTGCCTTCGCGGTCATCCACAACAACCTCGATGCCGCGATGGAGGCGGCAAATATCACCGGCTCCGATGGAACTCTGAACCGCCAAGCCAAATCCGCTGCGCGCTCGGCCTTTGAATCCACCAAGCAGCGCTTCTTCGGTCATCTGCTGACCTCGATGAAAACCCCGACGCTGATCCGGTCCGTCACGGCCGATCTGGCGGCGGGCCATGCCGCCGTGATCCAGATCGTCTCGACCGGCGAGGCGCTGATGGAACGGCGCCTGGCGGAAATCCCGACCGAGGAATGGAACGACCTGACGGTGGACGTCACGCCCAGGGAATACGTCGGCTCTTACCTTCAGCACTCCTTCCCAGTGCAGCTTTACGAGCCCTTCACAGATGGCGAGGGCAATCTGTCCTCGCGCCCGGTGTTCCGCGATGGGCAGCCGGTCGAATGCCGAGAGGCCGTCGCCCGGCGCGATGAGATGCTGGAACACCTCGGTTCGCTGCCGCCGGTTCCGGGCGCGCTCGACCAGGTGATCCAGCATTTCGGGACGGAAGTGGTCGCAGAGGTCACCGGCAGATCTCGCCGTATCATCCGCAAGGGCGAAGGCCCTGCGGCGCGGCTTGCGGTCGAGACCCGCGCACCCTCTGCCAATCTCTCGGAAACCTCCGCCTTCATGGATGACCGAAAGCACGTGCTGATCTTTTCGGATGCCGGGGGCACCGGGCGCAGCTATCACGCTGAGCTTTCGGCCAAGAACCAGAGGCTCAGGGTCCATTATCTGCTGGAACCGGGCTGGAAGGCCGATGCTGCGATCCAGGGCCTTGGCCGCACGAACCGGACCAATCAGGCACAGCCCCCACTGTTCCGGCCGATCTCCACCGATGTGAAGGCGGAGAAACGCTTCCTCAGCACCATCGCCCGCCGCCTCGACACATTGGGCGCCATCACCCGTGGGCAGCGTCAGACGGGAGGGCAGGGGCTGTTTCGGCCCGAGGACAATCTCGAAAGCCTATATGCCCGTGATGCCCTGCGTCAGCTCTACCTTCTGATCGTGCGCGGCAAGATCGAGGGCTGCTCGCTGCAACGCTTCGAGACGGCGACCGGCCTGAAGCTGATGGACACCAATGGCATCAAGGATGATCTGCCGCCAATCACCACCTTCCTGAACCGGCTCCTGGCCTTGACCATCGAGATGCAGGGCATCTTGTTCTCGGCCTTCGAGCAGCTTCTTGAGGCGCGGATCGACGGGGCGATGGCGTCCGGCACTTATGATCTCGGCTTGGAGACTCTGCGCGCCGAGAGCTTCCGGGTCACCGACCGTCAGGTGATCTACACCCATCCGACCACTGGCGCCGAAACCCGTCTTCTCTCCATCACGGAACGCAGTCGCAACCGACCCCGCCTGCTGGACAAAGCGCTCGCCGAACTCGACGATCCGCGAGCCGTCCTGATGATCAACAGCCGTTCGGGCAGGGCGTCAGTCCAAGTGCCAACCACCAGTTTGATGCTGGATGATGGCGAGATCGAACGGCGCGTGCGACTGATCCGTCCCACGGAAAGTCAGAACATCGCCGTCCGCCTGATGGATGGCACGCAATGGGTCGAGACCGATCGCCCCACCTTTGTCGCAGCTTGGAATGCCGAGGTGGCCGAGGTGCCGGAGTTCACCGACGCCACATTGCATGTGGTTTCCGGCCTTCTCCTTCCGGTCTGGAAGCGCCTGCCCCAGGACGAAACCCGCGTCTATCGCCTTCAGACCGATGACGGCGAGCGGATCATTGGACGGAGGGTCTCGCCTGCCTGGGCTGCAACTGCAACCGGGGCAGGGGTGCCCAGCCTCTCCGCCGAACAGGCCTACGCTGCGCTGATTGAAGGCAAGACGATCCTCGACCTGACCGAGGGTCTGCAGTTGCGTCGATCCCGCGTCATGGGAGTGAACCGGATCGAGTTGACCGGGTTCACCGAAGGCATGCGCGAGCTTCTCCGAGGCTATGGCCTCTTCAGCGAGATCATCTCGTGGAAACTGCGGTTCTTCGTTCCGGTCGGACCTGATGGCGCGGGAGTTCTTGCCAAGCTCTTCAACCTCTGGCCTATCTCCCGCATT
>JAIUNP010000356.1 GCA_020161975.1 Pseudomonadota bacterium | reverse complement strand
GCCTGTCATGATTTCTTGCCCTGAAATCTAAAAACTGATAATTTTCATTATTCGTCATTTTTCAGGTTGCCATGTCCCGACCCCGTATCTCCTCCGACGATGCGCGCCAACGCATCATCCATGTCGCGGATGATCTTTTCCGGCGACTTGGCTACACCAAGACCACGGTGGCCGACATCGCCGCCGAACTCGGCATGTCGCCGGCCAATGTCTACCGCTACTTCCCCTCAAAGTCTGCGATCAACGAGGCCCTCTGCCATCACGCGCTCCAGGAAAGCGATGTGCTGCTTTCAAAGATTGCGTCGGGTCAGGGGCCGGTGGATGAACGACTCGCTACGCTGATCCGCACCCTCAATCGCCATAACCGCGAACGCTTCATGGATGAGACGCGCATCCACGAAATGGTCTGCGTGGCGATGGAGGAGAACTGGCGGTCTGTCGCGGCGCATATCGAACTGGTCGTGCGCATCGTCGCCGGGCTCCTTCGCGATGGCATGGCAAGCGGCGCATTTGCCCCCTGTGAGCCGGACCGGATGGCCCTGACCGTGGTGCAGGCCTGCTCCTGCCTGTTTCACCCGATGTCGATTTCTGAATGTATGCGCCACGGCCGCGACATGGATGACATGTGCGAGCGGTTGATCGGCTTCACGCTCTCTGCCCTTTCCAATCGCGAGTTGTCCCGGCCATGAACCGCCTGTTTCCCTCCGCTGCCCGAGTGGCGGCCCTGATGCTGCCGTTGACGCTCGCTGGCTGCGGCGATGATACCGCCAAGGCGACAAAGCCGGTCGAACCACGCACCGTTCTGACCCAGACCGTGCATTACCAGCCGATGGTGGCGGAGCGCACCTTCGTTGCCACCGTGCGGCCGCGCATCGAGAGTGATCTCGGCTTCCGGGTTGGCGGCAAGGTGGCCGAACGGCTGGTTCAATCGGGCGAGCGGGTCAAGACCGGGCAGGTTCTCGCCCGGCTCGATACCACCGATCTTGCCCTGCAACGCGAACAGGCATCCGCGGAACTGACCGCCGCCCGCGCCTCCCTCGATCAGGCCGAGAGCGAAAACAAACGCATCCAGCAATTGCAGGACCGCGGCTGGAGCACAATTTCAGCCGCCGAACGGCAACGCGCGCTGATGGAAGAGGCTCGCGGTCGGCTGAACCGGGCTGAACGCGCCGTCAGTCTGGCTGCCAACAGCCTCGACTATGCCGCGCTGAAGGCGGACGGCGAGGGCATCATCACGGCAACGCTGGTGGAACCGGGCCAGGTGATCGCGGCGGGTGCACCGGCGGTGCGGCTTGCACGGATCGACACGCGCGAGGCGGTGGCGGCCATTCCCGAGGCGCTGGTGGATCGGGTGCGCAGTTCCGCCGCCACGGTGTCGCTGTGGTCGGAGCCGGGGCGGACATTCAAGGCCAAGCTCCGCGAACTCTCGCCTTCGGCGGATGCGGCGACGCGCACCTATCAGGCGCGCTTCACGATTCTGGATGCGCCTGACACCCTCGAATTCGGCCTGACGGCCACTGTCACCCTGACGGATGCGGCCCATGCGACGGCGGCGCGCCTGCCCCTGTCCGCCCTGTTCAACCAGGGCAAGGGGCCGTCCCTGTTCGTGGTCGATCCGTCGAACGGAACGCTGACGCTGAAGCCTGTCGAGGTTGCGGGCTATGAATCCCGCGATGTGCTGATCCGCTCCGGCGTGACCGAAGGCGAGCAGGTGGTTGTGCTCGGTGTGCAGAAGATCGATGTGACGCAGAAGGTGCGTCCGCTGCCGGTCAAGGAGAAGTGACATGGGGCGCTTCAACCTGTCGGCGTGGTCGGTTCGCCACCGCGCACTGATCCTGTTTCTGATGATCGTGCTCGCGATTGCGGGCACGATGTCCTACCAGCGCCTTGGTCGGGCGGAAGATCCATCCTTCACCATCAAGGTCGCGGTCATCACCGCCGCCTGGCCTGGCGCCACCGCGCAGGAGATGCAGGATCTCGTTTCAGACCGGGTGGAGAAGAAACTTCAGGAATTGCCCTGGTTCGAGAAGGTGCAGACCTACACCAAACCGGGCTTCATGGCCGCGCAGCTTGTGTTTCGGGACAACACCCACTCGCGACTGATGCCGGAACTGTTCTATCAGGTTCGGAAGAAACTGAGTGATCTCAAGCCCGAACTGCCCGCAGGCGTCATCGGCCCGAACGTCAACGACGAATATGGCGACGTTGATAGCCTGCTCTACATGGTGACAGCGGATGGCGCAGATTTCGCCCAGTTGAAGCGCATCGGCGAAGCGCTGAAAGCCCAGCTTCTGCGGGTTCCGAATGTCACCAAGGTGACGCTCTACGGCGTGCAGGACGAGCGCATCTTCATTGAATTCAGCCACGCCAAGCTCGCAACCCTCGGCATTCCCACGCAGGCGCTGTTCGACAGCCTTGCCCGGCAGAACAATGTCGTGCCGGCGGGCGTGATCGAAACCTCGGCGCAACGGGTGGCGTTGCGCGTTACCGGCGCGCTTGATGGCGAGCGGGCCGTGGCCGAAACACCCGTGGAATCGGGCGGGCGCACGTTCCGTCTCGGCGATATCGCCACCATCAGCCGGGGCTTCGAGGATCCGCCGCACTATCAGGTGCGGCAGGATGGCAAGCCCGCGCTCGGCATCGGCGTGGTGATGCAGAAGGGCGCGAACATCCTGGCGCTGGGCCAAGACCTCGATAAGGCGCTGGCTGTGTTCAAGGCGCAGCAGCCCATCGGTATCGAGCTTGTCACCGTCGCCGACCAGCCGAAGGTGGTCGACAAGGCTGTGACGGAATTCATCCAGTCCTTCGCCGAAGCGCTGGTGATCGTTCTCTTCGTCTCGTTCCTCTCGCTGGGCTGGCGCACGGGAATCGTGGTCGCCTTCTCGGTGCCGCTGGTGCTCGCCATTGTCTTCACCGCGATGCTGCTGCTCGGCATCGACCTGCACCGCATCTCGCTCGGCGCGCTGATCATTGCCCTCGGCCTGCTGGTGGATGACGCGATTATCGCGCTCGAAACCATGGTGGTGAAGATGGAACAGGGGCTGGACCGGATGAAGGCCGCCGCCGCCGCCTGGGAGACCACGGCCTTCCCCATGCTCACCGGCACGCTGATCACCGCATCCGGTTTCGTCCCGATCGGCTTTGCGAATTCCGGCGTCGGTGAATACACCGGCTCGATCTTCTGGGTTGTGATGATCGCTCTCGTCGCCTCGTGGATCGTTGCCGTCACCTTCATCCCCTATCTCGGGGTGAAGCTGTTGCCCAATCTCGCCAAGGAACATGCACTGCACGATCCCCACGCACTCTACGAGACGCGTGGCTACAACTTTCTGCGCCGGATCATCCGCTTCTGCGTCGAGAACCGCATCAAGGTCGTTGTGGCCACCGTGCTGGTATTCATGCTCGCCGTGGTCGGTTTTACGCGCGTGCAGCAGCAGTTCTTCCCGCTCTCCGAACGGCTGGAACTCTTCTTCCAGATGCGCCTGCCGGAAGGCACCGCCTTCGACGTGACCGCCGCCACCGCGCGCAAGGGCGAGGCCATGCTGAAGGACGACCCCGATGTCGTCGGCGCCACGACCTATATCGGGCAGGGTCCGCCGCGCTTCTGGCTCGGTCTCAACCCGCAGCTTCCGAACGAGGCCTACGCCGAGATCGTCGTGCTGACGAAGGACCTGAAGGCACGCGAGCGCGTGAAGGCCAAGCTGGAAAAAGCTGTCGCTGACGGCGCGCTTTCCGAGGCTCGCATTCGCGTGGACCGCTTCAATTTTGGCCCGCCTGTCGGCTTTCCCGTACAGTTCCGGGTGGTCGGGCCGGACCCGGCGAAGGTTCGCGCCTACGCCACCGAAGTGCGCGACATCGCCCGGAAAAATCCCCATCTCGTCGATCCGCATTGCGACTGGAACGAGATGACGCCCTCCATCCGCCTCGTGGTGGACCAGGAGCGGGCGCGCACGCTCGGTCTCGATCCGCAGGGCATCGCACAGACACTCCAGACGCTGATTTCCGGCCTCACCGTCACCACGGTGCGCGACGGCACCGAAAAGGTGGATGTTGTGGCCCGCGCGGTGAAGG
>JAIUNP010000355.1 GCA_020161975.1 Pseudomonadota bacterium | reverse complement strand
GCCCGCAATGCACCGGTCACTTCACCGGTCGCCGACGCGCCGATTGCGGTGACAGCGCCGCCGCAGCCCCGTCCGACCGGGCTGTTTGCCATGCTGGCGGCTTATTCGGAGCCGGAACGGACTTCGCCGGGCGTCCTGTCCGATTCTGATTCCGCGCGCCCCGTGTTTGCGCCGCCGGCGACCAGCCGCCTTGCGCCTCCATCCGAGCCGGCGACCCCCTCGGCCCGGACGACCAAGCTTGATCTCTCCGATCCGTTCCGTCCGAAGCGACTGAAACAGTCGCCGGATGAACGCGACGACGATCTCGATGACGAGGGCGGCACCAAGCTCGTGGAGAAGCAGGTCGATTCGGTCGAGATTCAATGCCTCAAACCGGACTTGATGGCGATGATCTACAAGGCGGGCGACCATTTCGGCGCGACGCCCGTCATTACCTCGGGTTTCCGCAATCGGGGGCGGCGTGGCAGCCATCACCGCAAATGCGAGGCCGCAGATTTCTTCATTCCGGATGTGGCATCTGCGACACTGGTGCGTTATCTGCGCGCCCTGCCCGGCGCCGGCGGCGTCGGGACGTATTGCCACACCAAAGCAGTCCATCTCGATGTGGGCGAACCACGCAACTGGCATCAGTGCGGGCGGCGACGCAGCTTTGCCTTGCGTGCACCGGTTACCGAAATCGGGTCGCGTTGAGGGCGCGCATCCTCTAGGTTCAGCGCCTCTCAACCGAGGCCATCATGACCGTTCCGTCTTACACCACGCGCCCCATGAATACGACCGAATGGGCGCTGATTGCCTTTCTTGCTGCCATCTGGGGCGGATCATTCTTCTTCATCGCAATCGCGGTGAAAGAACTGCCGCCGTTCACCATCGTATTTCTGCGGGTGTTTATTGGCGCGCTTGGGCTGCTTGCCCTGCTCGCATTGACCGGCCAGCGCATTCCGATGACGCGCGAAGCCTTGATCGCGCTTTTTGCGATGGGGCTTTTCAACAATGTCATTCCACAGACGCTGATCGTATTCGCTCAACAGACGCTGCCGAGCGGCCAGGCCTCGATCCTCAATGCGACAACGCCCTTCTTCACGGTGCTGTTGCTGCACTTTCTGACCCGGGATGAGCGGGCGACGCCCCTGAAATGGGCCGGCGTTGCGGTCGGATTCACCGGCGTTGCGCTTATGATCGGGCTTGATGTGCTCAAAACCTCCGGCGCGCTGCTGCTGCCACAGCTTGCCATGCTCACGTCCAGTTGCAGCTATGGTATTTCGGGTTTGACAGGGCGGCGGGTTGCCCGGCTTGGCGCCCATCCGACGGCAGCAGCGGCTGGCCAGCTCTGCGCCTCCAGCATCATGATGGCGCCGATGATGTTGGTCTTCGACAAGCCGTTCTCGCTGCCAATGCCATCGCACACCGTCTGGCTGGCCATCCTCGGCCTCGCACTCATTTCGACTGCACTCGCCTATATCGTCTATTTCCGCATTCTGGCGACGGCGGGGCCCACAAACCTGTCGCTTGTCACCTTTCTCGTGCCGGTGAGCGCGTTGCTGCTCGGCATCCTGTTTCTGGGCGAAACGCTGCATCTCAGGCATCTGGTCGGCATGGTTGTGATCGGGCTGGGGCTGGCGCTGATCGACGGACGGCCTGTGCGCCGGTTCACGGAAAGGCGCGCCCATGGCTGATGTTTTCACCACGGACGATGCCCGCTGGCAGGCCTGTCTTGCCCGCGATCCGGCGGCGGACGGTCACTTCCTGAGCCTTGTCAGAACCACCAGGATTTTCTGCCGTCCGGTCTGCCCGGCCCGCCCCTTGCGCAAGAATGTCAGCTTTGCCGCTACGGCAGAAGCGGCGCTGGCGCTGGGCTATCGCGCCTGCAAGCGCTGCCGGCCGCTGGGATGAGAGACTTGCGCGGGGCGGCAAAACCTTGTTGATGGCGGCGTGATCGACGCTGCCACCCGTTCCGAGCTTGCTGCTGCCCGCCGCCTTGTCGCCGGGGCGCGCTGCTGGGTTTTGTCAGATGGCAAGATTGGCGACGAGGTACAATGCCTTGGCGTTGCCGAAGCACTCGGGCTTGCCGCCGAGGTGCGCCGTGTGGCGCCGCGCAAGCCCTGGGTCTGGTTGATGCCCTGGGGAGGCATTGACCCCGCCGAAGCGCCGGCAAAGCCTGGCAGCCCACTCGCTGCCCCCTACCCCGATATCGCCATTGCCTCCGGGCGTCGTACCGTCAGCTATCTCCGGCATGTCAAACGGGCCAGTGGCGGCAAGACCTTCACGGTTTATCTGAAAGATCCGCGCTCCGGCGCCGGTTCCGCCGATTTCCTCTGGGTGCCACAACATGACCGCCTGCGCGGCGAGAATGTGCTCGTCACGCTGACCTCACCGCACCGGCTTTCGCCGGAGCGGCTTTTGGCCGCGCGCGCCGCCCCGCCCTATGGGCTCGACAGATTGCCCCACCCGCGCGTGGCGCTGGTCATCGGTGGCAACAGCCACCATCATCGCTTCACCGATGCTGACATTGCGGACTTTGCCGGCCATGTGCGCCAGCTTGCCGAAGCAGGCGCCGGGCTGATGGCCACGGCCTCGCGCCGCACCCCGCCTTCGCTGGCGGGCGCGCTCCGCACCATCGTGACTGAGCGAGGCGGCTTTTTCTGGGACGGGACGGGTGAAAACCCCTATCCGGCCATGCTGGCGCTGGCCGACGCCGTGGTTGTCACGGCGGATTCGGTGAATATGGTCGGCGAGGCGCTGGTGACGGGCAAGCCGGTCCACATCGTCGAACCATCCGGTGGCTCGGCAAAAATCACAAAATTTTTGTCTGAACTTCGGGCCGCCGGCCTTGTCCGCCCCTTCGCCGGGCGTATCGAAGGCTCTACATATACCCCTGTCGATGCCACGCAGACGATTGCCGTGGCTCTTGCGCAGCGCTTTGCCGCCGTCCGCGCGCAGCTGAAGGATTTGCCATGACCACGCCCCGCCACGCCCAGGTTGTCATCATCGGCTCCGGCCCCGCCGGCTACACGGCAGCGATCTATGCCGCCCGCGCCATGCTGAAACCGGTGATGATCTCCGGCTTTGAGCCGGGGGGACAGCTGATGATCACCACGGATGTCGAGAATTATCCGGGCTTTGCCGATGTCATCCAGGGGCCGTGGCTGATGGAGCAGATGAGGCTTCAGGCTGAACATGTCGGCACGGAGATGATTTCCGATCACGTCTCGGCGGTCGATCTGGCGCGCCGACCCTTCACCATCACCTGTGATTCGGGCGCCGTGTTTACGGCCGATGCGCTCATCATCGCGACCGGCGCAAAGGCCAAGTGGCTGGAAACGCCATCCGAGCAGAAGTTCAAGGGTTTTGGCGTTTCCGCCTGTGCCACCTGCGACGGCTTTTTCTATCGCGGCAAGGATGTGGTGGTGGTCGGCGGCGGCAATTCGGCAGTGGAGGAGGCGCTCTATCTTGCCAATCTCGCCAGCTCCGTGACGCTGGTGCACCGGCGCGACCATCTGAAGGCGGAGATGATCCTTCAGGAGCGGCTGCTCGCCCACCCGAAGATCAAGGTAGTCTGGGATTCGGCCATCGAGGAAATCTGCGGGACCACCGAACCGCTCGGCGTCACCCATGTGCGGCTGAAGAACGTGAAGACCGGTGCGATCAGCGAAGTTTCGACGCACGGGGTCTTCGTGGCTATTGGACACAAGCCCGCATCCGAACTGTTCATCGGCCAGATCGATATGCGGCCTTCAGGCTATCTTGCGACGGTTCCGGGCTCTACCGCCACCAATGTGCCGGGCGTGTTTGCCGCCGGCGATGTCGCGGACGAGACCTATCGGCAGGCTGTCACCGCCGCAGGCATGGGCTGTATGGCAGCGCTGGAGGCGGAACGCTGGCTCCACGCCACGGCCGCCAACCGAAAAGCCGCAGAATAAGCAGCCGGCCACGAAAAGGCGCTTGCCAATATCCGCATGGCTTGCCACCCTTCCATGCATAAGGGGAGGCGGCAGACAGATCGACACGGGACCAGCGGGCGTTTATCCGGCGGTCCCGGCGTGGTGATGCCGGAGTGTCGATGGATTGGGACAAGGTT
>JAIUNP010000354.1 GCA_020161975.1 Pseudomonadota bacterium | reverse complement strand
CGCCGTCCGGCAAGGCCGGGCCGCAGAGCGTAGAGAACACCTCCGCCGGGGCTGACTGGGTGGCGCGCTATGTCGCAGCCTTCGGGCCTGGGGCGCTGGCCGGGCTGCGGCTGGGGGTTTGGAGCCATTCTGCCGTCAGCCGCGATCTTTTGCTCGACACCGTGCGCGCGCTGGGGGGTGAGGTGGTGGAGGTGGGCCGGTCGGACATCTTCATTCCGGTCGATACCGAGGCGGTGCCCGCCGCAGCCCGTGCGGCGCTGGCGGGCTGGGCCGCCGAGCAGGGGCTTGACGCGCTCCTGTCCACCGATGGCGACGGCGACCGCCCGCTGCTGACCGATGCCGCAGGTCAGGTCATTCCGGGCGATGTGCTGGGCCAGATCACCGCCGCCGTGCTGCGTGCCGAAGTGGTGGTAACACCGGTCAGTTCCAACACCGGGGTCGAGGCATCCGGGCGTTTCGCCCGGGTGATCCGCACCAAGATCGGCTCGCCCTTCGTGATTGCCGGGATGCAGGCCGCAGGCCCCGTCCCTGTGGTGGGCTATGAGGCGAATGGCGGCTTCCTTCTGGGGTTCACGGCAGAAGGCCCCGCCGGCCCGCTGTCCCCGCTGGCCACCCGCGACAGCCTCTTGCCGCTGATCGCCCCTCTGTCGCAGGCCCGGGCGGCAGGTGGGCTGGCGGCACTGGTCGCGGCCGAGCCGCCGCGCTTTACCGCTTCGGGCCGTCTGGAAGAGATCCCCACCGAAGCTTCGCGCGCGCTACTTGCGGGGTTTGACGCCACTCCCGCTGCGTTGGCCGGTTTTCTGGCCGGGCTGGGCGAGGCGCTGGCAACCACCAACCGCACCGACGGCCTGCGCCTGATGCTGGCTTCGGGGCGGGTGCTGCATTTGCGCCCCTCGGGCAATGCGCCTGAATTTCGCCTTTACGCCGAGGCGGAAGGCCCGGCAGAGGCCGGGCGCCTCCTGCAACAGGGGCTGGAGCGGCTGCGGGCCGAACTGACGGCTTAGGCCCCTGATCCTGAGTCGGCCGGCATCACGGTTTCGCCAGACCGGCATCTGCGAGCTTTTCGGGGTCGGGCAGGCCGCGCAAAGACTCCATCCCGAAGTTGGAAAGGAAGATTGTGGTGGTGACGAATGTATAAGGCGCGCCACACTGGGGCTCGCGGGGCCTGTGGTGATCAGGTCGCGGTCCGATTGCCGCCTATCGCTTTGCCTTCAAATCGGGTCGTTCTCAATTTGTGTGGTGGAGCGGCTGTGTTGGATAAATGGCCTGAGGGGATTCATCTCGTGAATCCAGCTTGATAGCTTGGGTGGATGAGCAGACCGAGCACCCTGAGCTACAAGACCCTGAACTGGCCCGAGTATGACAAGGCGCTCAAGCGGCGGGGATCGCTGACGGTCTGGTTTGATCCTGACATGACGTGGGCGGCGAAGCCCACCGGCAAGCGGGGCCGGCAGCCGATCTATAGCGACCCTGCCATTCAGACCTGCCTGACGATGAAGGTGCTGTTCGGTATGGCACTGAGGCAAACCACCGAGTTCGTGGAGAGCATGCTGCATCTCATTGGGCTAGATTGGGCGGCTCCGGATTTCAGCACCTTGACCTGTCGCCAGAAGACCCTTGCCGTGAACTTCCCTTTTCGCGGGTCACAGGGGCCGCTGCACCTGCCGATCGACAGCACAGGGATCAAGGTCGAGGGCGAAGGCGAGTGGAACGCCCGTAAACACGGTGGTCAGAAACGCCGTGTTTGGCGCAAGATCCATATCGGGATCGACGAGCAAACGCTGGAGGTTCGAGCTCTTGAAGTCACCAGCAATGAAGCGTGGGACTCCCCTCATGTTACCCGAACTGCTCAACCAAATCCCGCTCGACCAAGAGACGCCAGCGTCACGGCTGACGGCGCCTAGGACTCACGCAAGTGCCACGATGCAATTGCCGAACGTGGCGCTGCCGCAGTCATTCCTCCCCGCAGGAATGCGAAGCCCTGGAAGGCCGATAGCGCCGGGGCGAATGCCCGCAATGAGGCACTACGGGCGTCGAAATACCTGGGCCGTGCGCTATGGCGACGATGGAGTGGATACCACCGCAAAAGCCGCGTCGAAACGAAGATGCATTGTGTGAAGCTGCGCGGTCAGCGCCTCATGGCGCGCGACTTCGACCGTCAGGTCGCGGAGTTCAAAGTCTGTGTTGCAATCCTGAACGGCTTCACCGCGCTCGGCATCCCCTTCACGAAGGCCGTGGGATAGGTCTGTCAGGCAGAAGGGATAGCTCGGCAGTCAGACGAGTTGAGCATGTATAACCGCCCCTTGCGCAAGAGGGATCTTCAGAGCTGCTTTTGGCGCATCGTCGGGTGCTGACATGTATCCGGCCTCTGATGCGGCCATCGTCACGCCGCGGGCCCGTATGGTGTTCGAAGGTCGGGTCCAGATCAAAGCCGCGTGCTTGAAGGCACTCTGTTGCGCACTGGTTCTCCCGATCCCGTCTCACGACCGTTGCGCCAAACCGCTCCTTGCCCTCCTTCGCTCCGACGTCCTCGCGATCTACAGCAGGCTTATGCCGCCGCGACCGGAGCCTGGTAAACGCCGCCCCTGACCATCAAGGCCCAGACGATGCGCGCCATCTTGTTCGCCAGCGCCACCCGCACCAGCATCGGTGGCTTGCGCGTCAGCATCCCGCCCAGCCAGGTGCCCGGTCGCGCCGCAGCATGGACGTGCCGCTTGATGATGACGCTGTTGGCGCCGATGATCAGCAATCGGCTCAGCATCGGCGGCATCATTCTTCTGGCGCTTTACGAAGGGCTTGACGTAAGCGGGCGGGATCAGCCGCACCTCATGGCCAAGCTTCCCGATCTCTCGGCCCCAGTAGTGCGCCCCGCCGCAGGCTTCCATCGCGACAACACAGGGTGGCAACTGGTAGAAGAACGCCAGCACCTGCGCACGACGAATCTTCTTGCGTAGCACAGCCCCGCCTGCGCTGTCGGCACCATGCACCTGGAACACATTCTTCGCATGATCGAGCCCGACCGTGATAATCTCCGACATGACCGCTCTCCTTTGTGGATCCTCGCAGACCCACCTTGGCACATCGATGCCGTCGGGGGGCGGTCACATCATCAGATGTCATCCTGACACCCTTCTCGAGTTAACCATTTATTAACACACGAATCCAATACTGCAGTGTGTTTTCGATTTAGAGACAGTGCGTATCGATACTATGGCAAATGTTTCGCCTTATCAGATTCTGAACGCAGCCATGCTGGCTAGCGCCGCAGGTTGTCCAAATCTGTTCATAGCACTGACAACAGTAGCCGCCAAGCTGAGCCTAAACCCTGGTCCCGCAGAACATGCACAAACAAGTTATCGCCTTCGCTGCAAGACTTCGTTAACCAACTCATTGTACGATTCTTCCACTGGCTGTATTGTGGAGAAAGAGATGCAGAAACTGGCAAACCAGCACGCATGGCTGGCTGAAGTACTGAAGGACATAGACACCTATGTTCGCGAAAACCAGCTTTGGCACATGGGTATGTCAGTGAGCCAAGCGTATGCCGCCGCACGGACAGAATTTGCAATCGATACCCCCACGGCGAGCAATTTTGTTGCGTTTGATCATCGGGCGGCAGACTCGGAAGATTGTAAAGCCCCACCTTTAAAACACGAGGACTTGCGCCGCCTTGCTGAGCTCGATGCGACTGAGCACGATGGCGATGGCTATCATGGGCAGACGGTCGTAGCGTGCTATCGTGACGACCGGGACTTGGACACTGCGGCACGCACATAATCGCGCGCCCGGATGGGTCTTGGTTCGAACTGATTTGCGAGGTTCTGGCGATCGCACTGCGCCCGCTGTGAACGCTTGGCGAAACCGATATGTTCGGCTGATGAACCGCGCGCGCTAGTACGAGGAACCGCGCGCGGCGATCCGGAACGTCTTCGAAGAGAACCGACGTATCTGCGCCGATCGGAAGGCATGGCGTAGGCTTCACCTAGGCTCCAGACTTCGGTAACGGGGACGTCCCGGTCAAGCTCTTTTGGGCGCGAGATTTCACCCGCAAAGGAGCGGACGGGTTGAGACAATCGTCCTT
>JAIUNP010000353.1 GCA_020161975.1 Pseudomonadota bacterium | reverse complement strand
GCCACAACCCATCGACGCGAACATCACCCGAAGAAGTTATGTAGTAAGCCGCGATGAAGGCCGTATGCCGGTCATCTGGTCCGGGCGTCTGGCCAGACAGAAACACATCGATATGCTCGTCTCGGTTATCGAGCGGAGCCCCGATATCCAGTTCGATGTCTATGGGAGCGGCGAGGCGCAATACCAGAAAATGCTGGAGACGCTGGCATCGAAAGTCGACAATGTAACCCTTAAAGGGGCATTCACGTCGTTCGATGCCCTGCCGATCGAAAATTACGCGGCGTACCTGTTCACATCGCTCTGGGAGGGGATGCCGAATACGATCCTGTCGGCTGCTGCACGGGGGATTCCTATTGTTGCGGCCGATGCCGGAGGCATAAGGGAACTCATAAACGCCGAGACGGGATGGTTGGTGCAGCCCAACGATCTGGATGCGCATGTGAATGCCCTGGATGAAATCCGGCGAAATCCGTCCGAGGCGGCGCGTCGGGTCGCCAACCTGCTCGAACTGGTGAACAAGCGTCATTCCTGGGCGAATTACGCCAAGGTGTTCTCAAGCTCGCCTTCTTTCCTGGATTGAGACATGGCCAAACGAGTTGATGTCACAGTAATTGTGAATGCTCATAAGGAGGGGCTGATCGCCTCAGCCACGTTGAAAAGCGCACAACTCTCCATTGCCGCAGCTTTGACTCAGGGCGTGCAGGCCGAATTGCTCATTGTACTTGATCGGCCTGATCAGAACACACGGGATTTGGCGGCGTCCTGGCTCAAAAGCGATGCCCGAATGCGCTCCCTGGATGTCGATGTCGGCGATCTCGGTCTGGCCCGCAATGCGGGCGTCCAGATCAGCCGCGGGAAATGGATCGCTTTCCTGGATGCCGACGACCTGTTCGGCAAGGATTGGCTATGGAAAGCTTATCAAGCTGCCACCCTGGAACCGCGGGAGGTTGTGTGGCACCCCGAAACCAATCTTTACTTCGGTGCGAGACCCCATGTGTTCACGCATGTTGACATGGATGACCCGGAGATTGATCCCGCCGCGATCTGCAATAGCAATCTTTGGACTGCGCTTTGCTTCGCATCGCGCGACCTTCTGCTGCGGGTTCCCTATCGCGCCACCCAGTTGGAGAAGCAGATTGGCTTCGAGGATTGGGGTTGGAATCTCGAAACCATGGCCAATGGCGTTATCCATAAGATCGTGCCCGGTACAGCCCACGCGATCAGGACCAAGTCGACATCGCTGGTGAGCCGCACGACCCAGGCCGGGTGTTTGCCGTATCCGACCAGAATGTTCAGGGAGATTCTGGACCAGCGTAGCAAGGCCGCGCCGACAGATTAGGCCTGAGTAGGCAGATCCTTCAGCCGTCGCAAATAAAAGGTCATGCGTGGCCGACCGTAGACGTCCGCGCTTCCCACACCTTTGGTTTTCTCGTATGAGCAGGTCCCGTTAGTATCGACCTCTGAGGACACACTCTGGAATGCGCGCAGTATCTCCACTGATTTCTCTAGTCGTTCCTTGCTACAACGAGGAAGAGAACATCGATTCTATATATTCGGCGATGACCAATGCATTCATGCCATCGACCGATATCTCGCTCGAAATAGTCTTTGTGAACGACGGGAGCTCAGATCGTACGGCCGAACTACTGGACAGGCTCGCTACGTCCGATGATCGGGTATCTGTCATCCATCTGTCGAGAAATTTCGGTCACCAGGCAGCGGTTTCCGCCGGTCTGGAGCACGCGCAGGGCGATGCGGTCATCGTCCTCGACGCGGACATGCAGGATCCGCCAATTGTCGCCGTTGAGATGGTTGCCAAGTGGCGCGAGGGCGCCGATGTCGTTTATGCGGTTCGTCAAAAGCGGAAAGAGGGGCTTGGGAAACGTCTCTCCTACAAGCTCTTTTATCGATTGATGGGAAGAATGTCCTCCATCAGGATGCCGCTCGACAGTGGCGATTTCGGGTTGATCGATCGCCAGGCACTGAATGCGATGCTCGCCCTGCCGGAGCGGAACCGCTTCGTGCGAGGTCTCCGCGCCTGGGTCGGGTTCAAACAGGTCGGATTGACTTACGAGCGCCAGGCGCGCGCTGCCGGCGAGCCGAAATACAATTTCCGCCGATTGGTTAAGCTTGCCGCCGACGGAATTTTCAATTTCTCGACCGTGCCGCTTCGCGCGATCTTCAATTTTGGCCTCATCATCTGCGTAACGACAGTGATGATCGGACTTTTTCTTGTCGTTCAGAGGTTGTTCGATTTTTCCATATTTGGCGTGCGCTCGTCGGACGTGCCGGGGTTTACGGCGCTTGCGCTCGCGCTCATGCTTCTTTTCGGAATGAACTTCATCGTTCTCGGCGTGATCGCCGAGTATGTGGGCCGGATATACGAAGAGGTGAAGGGGCGTCCTACCTACATCAGCAGAACCGTGGCGCGTTCCCGCTATGCCTCACGCAAATAGTTTGCAGAGTGAGTTCAGCCATGCGCGCCACGATCTGGGCTAGCGCTTGTGTCCCACCATCGAAATAAAGGTGTAAGGCACCCACGAGAATCGATGGTCTATATATGCCTCTAATTTCGAGAAATGCGGCTTGAGCAAAGCCTCATAGCCGACCTGCCGGCGCACAAACTTGCCGCGATCGTTTGAAAGAAGCCTCTTTGCGACCGGATTCTGGCCGTCGACAAAGCAGCCGTCGAGCGTGAACAATCTGCCGCCGGGGCGGAGGACTATATCAGCCAATCTTGCCACCTCGTCCGCTTCAGCGTCGGTCATGTGATGCAAGACCCCATTCAGCATGACGACATCTACGGGGGCGTACGTATTCGCGGCTTTTTCATCGAAGAAGCCCAGCACAAACTCGCCCCGGTTGCCGAAATGCTCGTTCGCGTAACGGATGTAGTCCGGGCTTGGATCAAACCCGACATAGCTGCATCCTTCCGGCAGTTCTTGAACAATGAAGCCGGGCCCGCACCCGATATCCAATACTTTTTCGTTGCCCTTGAGCGGCAGATACGCATCGATTGCCTTGATGCGCGCACCAAAAAAACCGGCGGCCTCTTGGAAGCCTTGATAGATCCGCGGATGCGCCAAATAATTCTTCAGACTCAAGTTCGCTGCACCCGCTGCTTGGTAAATACCCATCGGTCCAGGACAATTAGCGTCAAGAACGGCACCAGGATTATGGATGCGACGATCCCGACGATGTAGCTCAGCCCGAACACATTTGTCGCCACATACATGGCGATGATCGATGTCACCAAACCCAATCCGTAGACGATCGCAAAGCGAAATATTTCGGTCTGGGCTTTTCCATCTGACCGAAACGTAAAGTATTTGTGAGCCACGAATGCCCATAGCAGCGCGGCAAGATATCCAATCACGCTCGACAGCACCGGCTCCACCGCGAACCCTTTTACCGCGAGTGCTGTGAATGCTGCATAAACGATGGCGTTAGTCATGCCGACCAGCCCAAATCGCATTGCCTTCGCGATGTCGTTTCGCCGAACGGTCATTGACGACGACCGGCTGTGTAGAACTGGGCTCCGAACGGAAGCCTTGCAAAGATGCGATCGACATTGCGCAGCAGTCTCCCGGCTGCCGGCACACTGAGGATATGTCTGCTGTGGATCGCCGAGAAGCCGGCGTCTTCCATCAACTTCTCGGTCTCCTTTGGACGCAGGAGAACTGCATCAGCGTCAAACGGACAAGAGTTCACAACCCGCATTGTCAACGGATTCGCGGGATTGTGCTCAAAAATGATGAACATGCCGCCCGGTCGTAGAACGCGCCAGACTTCGCGCGTAATCGCCGGCCGAAGGCCCACTGGTATATGGTGGTATACGCAGACCGCGAAGGCGACATCGATGCTTTGGTCGGGGAACGGTAGTGAAGTGCCGTTGTAGTGGCTGTAGTGCACGTTTGGATTGCGTTTCGCCGCGACTGCGAGGCTTTCAGCGGAAATATCGACGCCGTATACTTTCTTGAATTCCGATGAGACGCGAGGGTGGTAGTTGCCAACCCCGCAGCCCACGTCGAGAATACTGAGATCAGCTGGGTGTCCAATACTGTCTGAAATAATATCGATGAGGTA
>JAIUNP010000352.1 GCA_020161975.1 Pseudomonadota bacterium | reverse complement strand
ACCCAGGTTTCTATACGCGCCGCCAGAAGACCGTGATTGATCCAGCGGCGAAGGTGCACCGCACCGCCGTCATTCCGGATGAGAACGTCGTGATCGAAGCGGGGGCTGTGATTAGCGCCAATGTCGTGATCGAGGAGAACACCTTCATCGGTCAGAACTGCTTCATCGGGCCGGGTGTTGCCATCGGCGGACCGGGGTTCGAGATGCGCTATATCGACGGGGTGGTGACCTATGTTCCTCACGCCGGCGGTGTGACGATTTCGGCGGGGACGCATGTGCTCGCCAATGCCTGTATCGCCCGGTCCGTTTTCGGCGGTGCGACGGTGATTGGTGCCAACTGCAAGATCGATCATCTCGTGCATGTCGCCCATGCGGCGGTGATCGGAGCCAATTGCCGGCTGGTTGCGGGGTCTTCGATCGGCGGAGCGACGCGCCTTGGCGATGATGTCTGGGTGGGGCCGAACGCGGTCATCGCCAATTCGCTCGTCGTTGGCGACAAGGCCTGGATCGCCATGGGCGCGGCAATCGCCAAGGATGTCGCGCCGGGCGTGCGGATGCTGCCGACCTTTGCCCGCCCGATGCCGGTGATGTCATGATCGCGCTGACGTTCGATACGGACCACATGTCGGATGCCCAGATGCGGGCGTGGCTGAAGGGCTGCCGCTTTCCGGGGCGGGGCACGTTTTTCTGCACCGAGGCGTTTCATTTTCTGGCTGATGCCGGGCATGAGGTCGCACCGCACCCGTTCCTTGGCGACAAGTCTGACTGGGAAGCGATCCTTCGGGAGTGGCGTGAGACCTTTCCGAAGGCGACCTGCTGGCGGGCCCATTCTCTGGTCTTCAGCCAGTATGTCGGCGTGCGGATCGGCAAGCTCGGCTACACCATCGCCTCGACGGTGGATACGTTCGGACGCACGGACATCTCGCCCTTCTTCGTGCCGTGGGGCGTCTGGCAGATGCCGATCTATTACATGGACAACAACGACTTCAACCGCACCGATTTCGATACCGTGGGCGATTACCGGATTTTTGATCCGAAGTTCATTTCACAGGCGGTCGAAAGCGAACAGGTGCTGGTGTTCGACTTCCACCCGATTCACTACGAACTCAATACGCCGAACTACGCCTATTATGTCGAGCGAGCTTCGGCCTTCAAGGCGGGCGAGGATCCTGCCAAGCTCCGCTATGACGGCTATGGCGCGCGCTCGTTCTTCGATGATCTGGTCGCGGCCATGGACAAGCGCGGCCTTAAATCCCTGACGCTTCCCGAGGCCCTCGGCCAGTGGCAGGCCGGACGGCCCGGCAAACTCTATTCCAACGCCTGAACCAATCCCTGGAAACCGACATGATTTCTGCCAAGCCTCTTTCCGGCAAGATCGCGCTCATCACGGGCGCCAACCGCGGCATCGGCCTTGCCATGGCGCGGCTGTTCGCCAGCGCAGGCGCAACCGTCATCATGAACTCGCGCACGGTCGGATCGCTGGACGCGCTGGCGGCTGGAATTTCCGCCGAGTTCGGCGTTCCGGTGCAGCCGTCCTATTTCGACGTGACCTCGGCAGAAGCAGTGAAGGCCGGGTTCATGGCGGTGCACAAGGAGCACAAGCGGCTCGATGTGCTCGTCAACAACGCCGGCATCCTGCGCGACGCGCTGATCGGCATGGCGCCGGAAGCGCTGATTGACGATGTGATCGCCACTAACATCAAGGGCGTGATCCTGTGCAGCCAGATGGCAGCGCGCATGATGGCGCGGAACAAGTCGGGCTCGATCATTTCGCTGAGTTCGATCATCGGGCGGGTCGGCAACGAGGGGCAGTCCGTTTATGCGGCCAGCAAGGCGGCGGTGATCGGCTTCACCTATTCGCTCGCCAAAGAGCTTGGCCCGCAGAACATCCGCGTCAATGCGCTGGCGCCCGGCTTCATCGACACGGACATGATCAAGGCCGTTCCGGCGGAAAAGCATGCGAAAATTGTCGGCAACATCAAGATGGGCCGCCTTGGCAAAGCAGAGGATATCGCGCAGGCCGCGTTGTTTCTTGCCAGCGATGCCTCGGCCTATGTCACCGGGCAGGTGCTGGGGGTCGATGGGGGGATGCTCGTCTGAACGAGGGTTGCAGGGGCGGGGCTTAACCGTTACACAGACGCCGAAAATCGGGCAGTGCGTGCCATCGGGTGCGTTGCAGCCACTGCGGGGGAATTTCCCCGCTTGATATCTGGATCGACTGACATGACCGAGACCGCTTCGCAGGACGCTGCTTTCCTCTCCGCATTCGCCGCCGGCCTGCAAATTGAACAGGCGCGGATCGTCGATGGCCTCGAATACAACTCGATCCCCGAGTGGGATTCCGTGGCGCATATGGCGCTGATTGCCGAACTTGAAGGCGCGTTCGACATCATGCTCGACACCAACGATGTGATCGACATGAGTTCGGTGGGCAAGGCGCGCGAGATCCTGCGCAAGTACAGCGTCAACGTCTGATCCCGTTCTGGCCGGCCGCGAGGGGCGCGCGGCAGGCAATCCTTTCCGGAGTTGCCATGATATCGCTCGCGGACGCGCTGGTTCGTTATCGAGACAAGATTCTTGCCACCGACGATGCCGGGCAGAGCCTCACCTACGGCGAGGTCATGGCGCGTGGCCTGCCGCTTCTGGCAGGGCTCAGCCGGCCCAAGGCGTTTGTCGTCCTTCTGGTCAGCAATACGGTGCCTTCGCTTGCGGCCTATCTGGCGGCAGTTGCTTCCGGCCATGCCGTGCTGATGCTCGACCGGTCGGTGGCGCCGGATCTGCTGGCTGAAATCGAGCGGCTTTATCGCCCCGATCTCGTGGTGGCGCCCGATGAGCCGGCGACCGCAAAGGCCGGGGCAGGGCCGCTGCCTGAACTCCATCCAGATCTTTCCGTGCTGCTTTCCACGTCCGGCAGTACAGGTTCACCCAAGCTTGCCCGCTATTCCTGGGGGCAAGCGGAAGCCAACGCGCGCGCCATCATCGACTATCTCGGCATCGCGGATGCGGACGTGCCGTTCCTGATGCTGCCGATGCACTATTCCTTCGGCTATTCCATCGTGAATTCGCATGTGCTGGCCGGGGCGACGCTGGCGCTGACCAACCATACGATGATGCAGCGCGAATTCTGGCAACGGCTTGAGGCCTCAGGCGCGACCTCGCTGTCGGGCGTGCCCTTCCACTTCGAAATGCTGCATCGGCTTGGGCCGAAGCGGGTCAATTTCGCCGGGCTGAAAACGCTGACGCAGGCAGGCGGCAAACTGTCGCCGGAGCTTGTGACGGCCTTTACGACGCTGGCGGAGGAGAAGGGGCTCAGCTTCGTCGTCATGTACGGACAGACCGAGGCGGGACCGCGCATCAGCTATCTGCCGCCGGCGATGGCCCGGGGCAATCCGGCGTCCATCGGCATTCCGATTCCGGGCGTTGCGCTCGATCTTTTGGGCGAGGATGGCCAGCCGGTGCTGGATGGCACCGAGGGGGAACTTGTCTGCCGCAGCCCGGCGATCATGATGGGCTATGCGGAAGGGGCGGCTGATCTTTCGCTCGGCGATGTGATGGGCGGGCGGCTGGCGACCGGGGATCTGGCCCGTCGCAATGGCGACGGCAGCTATGCGATCACCGGGCGCAAGAGCCGCTTCCTCAAGTTGCAGGGCAACCGCGTCAATCTCGATGACGTCGAGGGGCTGGCAAAGCGGCTCGGCTACACAGCGGCTTGCGTGGGCCGCGACAACTGGTTGTGTGTCGCCATTGAGGCGGGGGCCGATGCTGCCGCGCTCAAGCAGGCCATCATCACGGCGTACACATTTCCGCCGCGCGCGGTGGAGGTTAAGTCCGTCGCCGCGATTCCGCGCTCGGAATCGGGTAAGGTGCGCTACAAGGCGCTCCTTGATCTCGTCAGCGAAGGTGGTGCGGCATGAGCGCGATTGATGCCCTGTTTGATGCGGAGACCTTCGGGCTGGCGCAGAAGGACAAGGACCGGCTGCTGCTGGCCGCTCTCAATGAACTGACGCAGCACCATTATGACGGCTGCCCGGAATATCACCAGATTCTCGATGGTTATGGTGCCAAGGCTGGCGAAGCCGGGGCGGTG
>JAIUNP010000351.1 GCA_020161975.1 Pseudomonadota bacterium | reverse complement strand
GCACGGCGGGTGGCGATTCTCACCTTCGAGCACATGCACAAGCTGTCGCTGCGCTTTCATCTTGAGCGCAAGACCGGCGGCCTGACCCGCGTGCTGGAACGGGGGCGTGCCGGCATCGAGGATCTGGCGCGGATGGTGATGATGAACGGCCTGCCGACGGCGGTCGAGTTCCTCATGGTCATCGTTGTCTTCGCCTTCGAGTTTGACTGGCGCTACGTCGCGGTCGTGATTGCGATGATCGTCGTCTATCTCTGGTTCACGATTGCCGCCACCAACTGGCGTATCAAGATCCGCCGCCAGATGAACGAGAGCGACACGGAAGCCAACACCAAGGCGGTTGATTCGCTGCTGAACTACGAGACAGTGAAGTATTTCGGCGCCGAGGCACGCGAGACCGCACGCTACGACGTTTCGATGGCGCGATTCGAGAAGGCGAGTGTGAAGACCTATTCCTCGCTCGCCACGCTGAACATGGGGCAGGCGGTGATCTTCACCATCGCGCTGGCCATATGCATGATCATGTCGGCCATCGATGTGATGGCGGGCAAGAATTCCGTCGGGCATTTCGTGATGATCAACGCGTTGATGATCCAGCTCGCCCAGCCCCTGAATTTCATGGGAATGCTCTATCGCGAGATCAAGCAGAACATCGTCGATATCGAGCATATGTTCTCGATTCTGACGCAGGGCGCCGAGGTTCAGGACAAGCCCGGCGCCAAGCCCCTCGTCGTGAAGGAAGGGGCCGTGCGCTTCGATGACGTGCGCTTTGCCTATGTGCCGGAGCGTCCGATCCTCAAGGGCATCAGCTTCGAAGTCCCCGCCGGCAAGACGGTGGCGATCGTCGGCCCGTCAGGCGCCGGAAAGTCCACCATCTCGCGGCTGATGTTCCGCTTTTACGATGTCAACGATGGCAGGATCACCATCGACGGGCAGGATATCCGCGAAGTGACGCAGGCCAGCGTCCGCGCCGCTATTGGCATGGTGCCGCAGGATACGGTGCTGTTCAATGACACGATCCGCTACAACATCGGCTATGGCCGCCCCGATGCGAAGCCGGCCGACATCGAGAACGCTGCGTCGCTGGCGCAGATCGACCACTTCATCAGCCAGTTGCCGGAAGGGTACGATTCGCAGGTGGGCGAGCGCGGGCTGAAGCTCTCCGGCGGTGAAAAACAGCGCGTCGCCATCGCCCGGACAATCCTGAAAGCCCCGCCGATCCTCATCCTCGACGAGGCGACGAGCGCCCTCGACACCTTCACCGAACGTGAAATCCAGGGCGCGCTTGATCTCGTCAGCCGCAACCGGACGACGCTGGTCATCGCGCATCGTCTTTCCACCGTCATCAATGCCGACGAAATCATTGTGCTCGATGCCGGTCATATCGCCGAGCGCGGCCGCCATCAGGACCTGATGGAGCAGGGCGGCATCTACGCTGAGATGTGGAACCGCCAGCGCGAGGCGACCGAAGCCGAGGAAACGCTGAAACGCGTGAAGGCTGCCGAAGGCGAAAGCGTGCGCGTGAAGGTGGGATAGCGGATCGGGGGCGGTTTGCCCGCCGTGTTGGGGACGGTGCGCGCCCTGCAAAAAAAACGCCCGCTGTTAACGATAGCCCGAAACCGCTTGGCAACTGCTTCGCGCTAGAAACCTCCCGAGACAGGCCACTCTGGCCCGCAAGACGAGGTTGATCATGAAAGCGCTGTGGATGTTCCTTCCCATCGGTTTTGCCCTGGTGTTCGGCAACGGCCCGGCGGCCATGGCCCAGACGGCGCAGGAATTCACCGCTGCCTGCCAGGCGGACATTACCAAACATTGCGGCCCGGCGGCCGCTTCGCCACAGGGCCTGCAGGCGTGCCTTGCCGCCAACAAGGCCAGCCTCGCCGACGCTTGCAAGAAGATCGTCGACGGCAAGAAATAAGCCTCTTCGGGTTCGCTGAGGGCAGCAAGACGTGGATGGTCCGCGCAGGCGGACCATCCACGTCTTTCTTTTCGTTCCGCCGCTGTCCGGTATGCCCTCACGCAGCCAACAAAAACGGCCCCAAGCGGGGCCGTTCGACAGGCTTTTGCGGGAGCCCGTTCGCTCAGTGCCGCGTCACACCCGCCTCGCGGTGCAGGCGCCGCAGGATCAGATCCCGCGCCAAACCGTCGAACACGACACCCGGGTGGCTGGGGGCATAAGCCTCGATGCAGTAGCCCACAGGGTCCCGAGCTGTCTCTAGAATGTAGCGAGCAGGCACCAGATGGCTGGAGCTGCGGAAGTTCTCACTGGACACCGCACGGGACGCGCCATAGCCGATGCATTCAAACACAATGTTCACATCCATTGGTCGCCTCCTTTCCGATTCACGTTGCCCGAACCTTTGTCAGTGGATTGTGACCACAATATTACAACCAAAGTCTAGGAAAATCCACATTTCCTAACGATTTCTTGATCTTGACGTGCCTCTCGGCGCGAGGTCAGCACACATGTCCCGCATGGTCGGAATTGCGCCGGTCAGGATGCCGTTTCCCCGGCGGGCCCGGGCGGCATCGAAGCCATGGCTTGGCAACCCGCGCCGATTTCTTTAGGGGTGGCGAAACACAAGGGGTTCCCCGATGTCTGTCGTTGCATCAATCCGCAAAACCATCGTGCCGATCCACCCGGAAGGCTACATCTTCATCGCCGGATTCGCGCTGGCCGCGATTGTGGGCGGCTGGATCTGGTCGCCGCTGGGCTGGCTGCTGTGGGCGGCAACCGCGTTCACCGCGTATTTCTTCCGCGATCCGCCGCGCGTGACGCCGACCCGCGAAGGGCTGGTGATCTCGCCGGCCGATGGGCGGGTGGATATGGTGGGCTATTTCGTGCCGCCGGCGGAGCTTGGCCTCGGCGACAAGCCGCTGCCGCGCATCACCATCTTCCTGTCTGTGTTCGATGTGCACATCAACCGCACACCGGTGGGCGGCAAGGTGACGAAAATTGCCTACACGCCCGGCCTGTTCCTGAACGCCGACCTCGACAAGGCGAGTGAGGACAACGAGCGCAACGGTCTGGTCATCGAAAACAGCTTTGGCCGCTTCGGCGTGGTGCAGATTGCCGGGCTGATCGCCCGCCGCATCGTTTGTTTCGTCAAGGAAGGCGAGGAACTAGCCCCCGGCGAGCGCTTCGGGCTGATCCGTTTCGGCTCGCGCGCGGATGTCTATCTGCCGGATGGTTCAAAGCCGCTCGTCGGCGTTGGCCAGCTTGCGATCGGCGGCGAGACGGTGCTGGCGGATCTGACCAGCAAGGAAACCGCGCGCACCGTCCGTGTCGCGTGACGACCGCGCCGGAATATGCTTAGTTTGACGCATGGCTGATCCCACATCGTCCCCCGGTTCTTCCGCCCCCGCGCAGGCGACTGTGCGGGGCATTCCCGTGCGTGTGCTCATCCCGAACCTCATCACGCTGCTGGTGCTGGCGGCGGGGCTGACCGCAATCCGCCTTGCGGTTGAGGGGCGGCTCGAACATGCCGTGCTCGCGATTGCCGCCGCCGGCCTCCTCGATGGTCTCGACGGGCGCATCGCCCGGCTTCTGAAGGGAGCCTCGCGCTTTGGCGCCGAACTCGATTCGCTGGCCGATTTTCTGTCGTTCGGCTGTGCGCCGGGGCTGGTGCTTTATTTCTGGAGCATGAACGAGGTCTCGACCCTGGGCTGGGTGGCAGCCTTGGCGCTGGCCTTTGCCGCTGCGCTGCGCCTTGCGCGCTTCAATGTCGGCACGGAAGATACAACGCGTCCGGAATGGACCAAGGCGTTCTTCACCGGTGTTCCGGCCCCTGCGGGAGCAATGCTGGCGCTGCTGCCGGTCAATCTCTATCTGTCGGGCGTGCCCAAGTTCACCGGTCATGCCGGGCTGGTGGCCATCTATACGGTGATCGTGGCCGCGCTGATGGTCAGCCGCCTGCCGACGCCTTCGGGCAAGGGCAAGAGCGGCCCGATCCCGCGCGAGAAGGTCATCCCCATCGTCGCGGCAGTGATTCTCGTGGTGATCCTGCTGGTCAGCCATCCGTTCCAAACGCTGGCGGCCATCACCATCGCCTATCTTGCGGTGCTGCCCTACGGCTTTGCCCGCTACAAGGC
>JAIUNP010000350.1 GCA_020161975.1 Pseudomonadota bacterium | reverse complement strand
CCCTCCCCCTTGCGAGGAGGGTGGTCCGAGCGAAGCGGAGGACCGGGTGGGGGTCGCACGACAACCACCCCCACCCCGGCGCAGACGCGCCGACCCTCCCCGCAAGGGGGAGGGTGACAACAGCCGAGGACACCCCATGATCCCCCGTTACGCCCGCCCCGAAATGGTCGCCATCTGGGAGCCGCAGAACCGCTTCCGCATCTGGTTCGAGATCGAGGCGCACGCCACCGACGAACTGGCCAATCTCGGCGTGGTGCCGAAGGCCGCCGCCGCGAAAATCTGGGAAAAAGGCCGCAACGCGACCTTCGATGTCGCCCGTATCGATGAGATCGAGCGCGTGACCAAGCACGACGTGATCGCCTTCCTCACCCACGTTGCCGAAATTGTCGATGATGCGGACGCGTCTCGCTTCCTGCATCAGGGCATGACGTCCTCGGACGTGCTCGACACCTGCCTGAACGTGCAGCTGACCCAGGCCGCAGACATCCTGCTGAAAGACATCGACGCCCTGCTGGCCGCCATCAAGCGGCGGGCGCATGAGCACAAGATGACGCCGACCATCGGCCGCAGCCATGGCATTCATGCCGAGCCTGTAACGTTCGGCCTCAAGCTCGCGCAGGCCTATGCCGAGTTCAGCCGCAACCGCGAGCGCCTCGTCGCCGCGCGCAAGGATATCGCCACCTGCGCCATTTCCGGCGCGGTCGGCACCTTCGCCAACATCGATCCGCGCGTTGAGGAATACGTCGCCGAAAAGATGGGACTGGCGGTCGAGCCGGTTTCAACGCAGGTCATCCCGCGCGACCGCCACGCCATGTTCTTCGCCACCCTCGGCGTCATCGCCTCCTCCATCGAGCGGCTGGCAATTGAAATCCGTCATTTGCAGCGGTCAGAAGTCTATGAAGCGGAAGAGTTCTTCTCCGAAGGGCAGAAGGGCTCATCGGCGATGCCGCACAAGCGCAACCCCGTGCTGACCGAGAACCTCACCGGCCTCGCCCGCATGGTGCGCAGCTACGCCATGCCGGCGATGGAGAACGTCGCCCTTTGGCACGAGCGCGATATTTCCCATTCCTCGGTCGAGCGCTACATCGGCCCGGATGCGACGATCACGCTCGATTTCGCGCTCAACCGCCTCACGGGCGTCGTCGACAAACTGCTGGTCTACCCCAAGAACATGCAGAAGAACCTCGACGCGCTGGGCGGTCTTGTGCACTCGCAGCGCGTGCTGCTGGCGCTGACCCAGAAGGGCGTTTCGCGCGAGGACAGCTACCGCCTCGTCCAGCGCAATGCCATGCCGGTGTGGCGCGGCGAAGGGAACTTCCTCGATCTGCTCAAGAAGGACCCCGAGGTGAAGGCGCGCCTGTCGGATGCCGAACTCGAAAGCCTGTTCGACCTCGGCTACCACCTCAAGCATGTCGATACGATCTTCGCCCGCGTCTTCGGCGACCAGCATCCGCATCACACCGCCGCCGAGAAGCGCAAGGCAGCGGTCGAGGAGGCGGAAGAGGCGTTGGGCCGCATCGCAACCATCCTGCCGCACGTCTGAGACATCGGCCCGGCCACCGGAATCGGATTGTGAGGATCACCTCACAACCGATTCAGGAGACTCGCGAATCTTTCAATACTTCACGTTGATTCAGAACATGAACCGCCGGATTTAAAGCCGGCGGGCATTTTCCATGGCCGCTGTGTCGAAGCACTCGAAAAATTCGGCAATCTTCCCATTCCGCATCCGCCAGTAGTCGAGCTTGTCGGTGGTGAACAACTTGCCGGTCCGGCGATGGGTGAAGGCCGCATTGATCCGCACGACCACCCGGTCATCCTGCGCGATGGTCTCCAGCACATCGAACAGCTCCATCCGCCACTCCCGATGGATGCCTTCGAGGTAAAACCGCAGATCGTCCACTGTCACTGATGGGCGGAAATAACCCGGCTTGCCATCACTGCCTGCGATGGAGGCGATACGGAAGGACTCGTCGAGAATACTGATCCAGTATTCACAATCCGCCCCCCGGCTATCACGCCAGCGCTCGTATCCCGTAACAATGATCTGAATGTTCTCTTCGGCCGAAATCATGCCGGCGCCCACCCTGAAAGGTTTCTGTTGGGCGCCGTGCATAGGGTTATATTTGATATCAATCAAGCGGACGCATGGTGCGGCAGTTCACTGACCTGAATGTCAAGTAAGGGGCGCACCCTACTCCGCTGCCGCCTTCCCCGCATCGACATAGAGCTTGCTGCCGGCGGCTGCGAACTCCGCTGCCTTGGCCTTCATGCCCGCCTCCGCTTCTGCCGCGATGGCCGCGAGCGAGGCTTTTTCATTCTCGCCCATCGCCAGCGTTTCAGCGCGCAGATCCTGCGTGATTTTCATCGAACAGAACTTCGGCCCGCACATCGAGCAGAAATGCGCGACCTTATGCGCATCCTTTGGCAGCGTCTCATCGTGATAGGCCCGCGCCGTATCGGGGTCCAATGCGAGGTTGAACTGGTCCTCCCAGCGGAAATCGAACCGCGCCCGCGAAAGCGCATCGTCCCTCACTTTCGCCGCAGGGTGGCCCTTGGCGAGGTCCGCCGCATGGGCCGCGATGCGGTAGGTGATGACGCCGGTCTTCACATCATCGCGGTTGGGCAGGCCAAGATGTTCCTTCGGTGTGACGTAGCAGAGCATGGCGCAGCCGAACCAGCCGATCATCGCCGCGCCGATGCCGGAAGTTATGTGGTCATAGCCCGGCGCGATGTCGGTGGTCAGCGGTCCAAGGGTGTAGAACGGCGCTTCGCCGCACTCCTTGAGCTGCTTGTCCATATTCTCCTTGATCTTGTGCATTGGCACATGGCCGGGGCCCTCGATCATCACCTGACAGCCCTTGTCCCACGCCACCTTGGTGAGTTCACCCAGGGTCTCGAGTTCGCCGAACTGCGCCGCATCATTGGCATCCGCAATCGACCCCGGACGCAACCCGTCGCCGAGCGAGAAGGACACGTCGAACTTGCGCATGATATCGCAAATCTCGTCGAAACGCTCATAAAGGAACGATTCCTTGTGCCGGGAAAGGCACCAGCGCGCCATGATCGAACCGCCGCGCGACACGATGCCGGTAGTCCGGCTCGCGGTCAGCGGCACATAGGCGAGGCGCACCCCGGCATGAATGGTGAAGTAATCCACCCCCTGCTCGGCCTGCTCGATCAGCGTATCCTTGAACACTTCCCAATCGAGCTTGGTGGCATCCCCGCCCACTTTTTCGAGTGCCTGATAGATCGGCACCGTGCCGATCGGCACCGGCGAATTGCGGATGATCCACGAGCGGATGTTGTGGATGTTACGCCCTGTCGAAAGGTCCATCACCGTATCGGCGCCCCAGCGGATCGCCCACACCAGCTTTTCCACTTCCTCGGCGGCGGTGGAGGTGACGGCGGAATTGCCGATGTTGGCGTTGATCTTGACCAGGAAATTCCGGCCGATCGCCATGGGTTCGAGTTCGGTGTGGTTGATGTTGGCGGGAATGATCGCGCGACCCCGCGCCACCTCGGACCGCACGAACTCAGGCGTCACAAACTCCGGCACCGCAGCGCCGAAGCTTTCGCCATCCTTCATCCTTTCCGCCGCCCCCTCCAGCGCCTGCTCACGCGCAAGATTCTCGCGATGGGCGACATACACCATCTCCTCGGTGATGAGGCCGGCGCGGGCGAATTCGTACTGCGTCACCATCTGCCCCGGCCCAGCCGCACGCACCAGCCGCTCTGCCGGGCAGGCCGGCACCAGCTTGTCGCCACTGGCCCCGCCATTATCCTCGGGCTTCACCGCACGGGCGGCGATGGGCCGAAATCCCCTGCCCTCGATCCACGCGCGTCGCACCTCCGGCAGACCGACGGCGAGGTCGATCCGCGCGTCTGTCTCCGTATAAGGACCGGACGGATCATACACCCGCACCGCCGCCTCATTCGGATCGCTGAGCGCAATCTCGCGGAACGGCACCTGCACGTCCGCGAAGCCCTGCGGTGCGTCATACACCTTGCGCGAGGCGGGCAGCGGGCCCGTCGTCACCTTGGGGATCATCAGGTCTGCGTTGCGGGTGATCTTGTTCATGGTGGTCTCAACCTTTGCCGGAAGAAATTCGAAGGAAACTGTGTTTCAG
>JAIUNP010000349.1 GCA_020161975.1 Pseudomonadota bacterium | reverse complement strand
GCCCGCGAAGTGGTGAAGGCCGGCGTGGTGCCCGAGGATCTGGTGCTGCGCAACCCGTCCTTCCGCCCGGAAATGACGCGCATCCGCCCGGCCAAGGACATCTATGTCCATATCGCCGGCATCGACATCGTACGCGTGGATGCCGACACATTCTACGTGCTGGAAGACAACGCCCGCACGCCTTCGGGCGTCTCCTACATGCTGGAGAATCGCGAGGCGATGATGCGCCTCTTCCCCGAGCTGTTTTCGCAGATGCGGATCGCACCGGTGGACCATTACGCCGACAACCTGTTGACGACGCTGCGTTCGGTGGCCCCAGACAGCGCGCCGGGCGAGCCGAACGTGGTGCTACTCACCCCTGGCCAGTACAATTCGGCCTATTACGAGCACTCCTTCCTCGCCGACAAGATGGGCATTGAGCTTGTCGAGGGCCGCGATCTCTTCGTCCGCTCGAATGTCGTTTACATGCGCACCACGCAAGGGCCGCAGCGGGTGGATGTCATTTACCGCCGGCTTGATGACGAGTTCCTCGATCCGCTGGCGTTCGACCCCTCCTCCATGCTGGGCGTGCCGGGGCTGATGAGTGCCTATCGAGCAGGCAATGTGACCATTTCCAATGCAGTCGGCACTGGCGTTTCAGACGACAAGGCGATCTACAGCTACATGCCCGACATCGTGAAGTTCTTCACCGGCAAGGAGCCGATCCTCAAGAACGTACCAACCTGGCGCTGCCGGGAGCCGGAGTCGCTGAAATACGTCCTCGCCCATCTCGATGAATTGGTCGTGAAGGAAGTGCACGGCTCGGGCGGATACGGAATGCTCGTCGGCCCGCACGCGACCAAGGCTGAACGCGAAGCATTCGGCAAGAAAATCGCCGCCGATCCGCAGGGTTTCATCGCACAGCCGACACTCGCGCTCTCGACGGTGCCTTGCTACATCGAGAACGGGCTGGCCCCCCGCCATGTCGACCTGCGGCCCTATGTGCTTTCGGGCGCGGATGGTGTGCGCACGGTGCCTGGCGGTCTGACGCGCGTGGCACTGAAGGAAGGGTCTCTGGTGGTCAACTCGTCGCAGGGCGGCGGCACCAAAGACACCTGGGTTGTGGAATAAGCGGACGGAGATTTCCCCATGATGCTGAGCCGTACCGCAGACAGCATGTTCTGGCTGTCACGCTATGTCGAACGCGCCGAGAACCTTGCGCGCATACTCGATGTCGCCTCCCGAATGGCCTCGCTGCCGAGCGCCTATGCCGGGTCTTCCAACGAATGGGAGAGCGCCATCGCCACCGCCGCGTGCGATGTCGCCTTCCACGCAAAATATGGCGAGGCGACGCGCGAGAACGTCATTGCCTATATCGTCGCCGATCCGGACAACCCCTCCTCGATCAAGAACTGCATCGAGACGGCGCGTTCCAACGCCAGGGCCGTGCGCACCGCCATGACCACGCATATGTGGGTGGTGATCAACGATGCCTGGCATGACGTGCAGAAGCTGAAGCTCAGCCGGCTCGATGAAACCGGCCTGCGCAAGTTCCTGAATTTCATCAAGGAAGTGTCGCTGCATTTCGATGGAGCGGCCTATCGCACGATGCTGCGTTCGGACCATTACTGGTTCCAGCGGCTCGGCACTTTCATCGAACGGGCTGACAATACCGCCCGGCTCCTTGATGTGAAGTACCACATCCTGCTGCCGGACAAGGAGCAGATCGGCGGCGGTCTCGACTATTTCCAGTGGACCTCGATCCTCCGCGCCATCGAGGCGCGCACGGCATTCCACTGGGTTTACCGCGAGACGGTGAAGCCATGGCTGGTGGCTGATTTTCTGGTTCTCAGTGCACAACAGCCACGCTCGCTCCTGTCGATGTACACCCGCCTCAACGAGGTGCTGGACGAACTTTCCGAGAACTACGGTCGGCGCGGCCCCAGCCAGCGGCTGGCCCGCGAGGTGCTGGGCAATCTCCAGAATTCCAAGCCGAAGGAGTTGTTCCAGAGCGGCCTGCACGAGTTCCTGTCCGGCTTCATCGACAAGAACAACGAGCTTGGCGCGGCCATCAGCCAGCAATACCTGCAATAGGGGCTGACAATGCGCCTCTCCGTCAACCACGAGACCACCTACCGTTATGCCGAGCCGGCGCGGGCCGTCATCCAGCATCTGCGGATGACGCCACGCCGTTATGACGGGTTCTTCATTCGCAAGTGGCGGGTGGAGATCGACGCCGATTGCCGGCTCGATAAAGACGAGGATGCAGCCGGCAACCTGATGCACACCTTCTATGCCGATGGTCCGCTGACAGAGTTGCGCATTTCGGTCCAGGGCGATGTGGAAACATCCACGGGCACCGGCCTTGTGAGCGGCACCATCGAGCGTCTGCCCGTTCCCGTCTGGCAGCGGGAGACGATTCTGACCCATGCCGGTGCGGCTATCGCGGAATTTGCCAACGACATTGCCAGCGGTGAGGGCGGCGACCGGCTCGCCACCCTGCACGCCATCAATGGCGCGCTGTTCCGGAGCATGACCTTCGCGCCCGGCAATACCGATCACGGAACCACCGCAGAACAGGCTTTTGCGGCGCGCGCAGGCGTCTGCCAGGATTTCGCGCATCTGTTTCTGGCAGCAGCGCGCCACCTTGGCTTTCCCGCCCGCTATGTCAGCGGCTATTATCTCAGGACCGACACCACCGAGCAGGAAGCCGGCCACGCCTGGGCAGAGGCGCATGTGAGCGGGCTTGGCTGGATCGCATTCGATCCGGCCCATGACGTGTGCCCCACCGATCGCTATGTGCGCGTCGCCATCGGCCATGACGCGCGTGAGGCCTCGCCGATCCGGGGCGCGCGCATGGGGGGCGATGGCGAAGTGCTGATGGTGTCCGTTTCGGTGAAGCAGGGGCCGACGATCCTCGACGTCTGAAGCACGCCGGGGCTCCCGCGCAGCCGGCGATCCGCTTTCAGTATAACTGCCCTGCGGATTGCCTAGACCGTTGCGCGCGGTTATGACGCCCGCCGAAAGCCGTTTGTTGTCATACCGATGCAGCCGGCCGGGCAAGGGGAATTCCAATGACGTATGGCGTAGGCGTTCTGGTGAAGGACGGGCTGTTGATGGCAGCCGATACGCGAACCAACGCCGGCCTCGACAACATCGCCACCTTTCGCAAGCTGCATCTGTTCGATGTGCCGGGCGAGAAGGTGATGGCGATAGCGACCGCCGGCAATCTCGCCATCAGCCAGTCGGTCATCTCCATGCTGCGCGAGGGGTTCCGCAACCCCGACACCGACCGGGTGGAGACGCTGATCGAACAGCCGTCGATGTTCAAGGCGGCGCAGTTCATTGGCCATGCCGTGCGCCAGTTGCATGCCAGCGATGGTGCCGCCCTCGAACGCAACGGCGTCTCGTTTGAAGTGACGATGCTGGTCGGCGGCCAGTTCAGGGGTTCGGCGCCGCGCCTGTTCATGCTCTACAAGGCCGGCAATTTCATCGAGGCGACGCCGGACACGCCCTATCTCCAGATCGGCGAGCACAAGTACGGCAAGCCAATCCTCGACCGGGCGGTGTCCTACAAGGCCGATCTCTACGACTGCCTGAAACTGGCGCTGATCTCGATGGATTCGACCATGCGCTCGAACCTCTCGGTTGGCCTGCCGATCGACATGGTCGTGTTGCGAACGGGCGGGGACGACTGGGAGGTCAATCGCCGCATCGAGGCGGGGGATCACTATTTCCACGACCTTCGCGAGCGCTGGTCCGCCGCGTTGCGCAAGGCCCATACCGACATTCCCGCCCCGCCCTATCGCGATTAAGCGTTGCGCGGCGCGCGGAACACCGCACAATAGGGCCGACTCAGCCGAGACCCGGGAGGCACCATGGTCGATGCGCCCGCCTCCGATGATGTGGCCACAGGATTCCGCCAGGCCATGCGCCGGGTGGCTTCCACCGTTTCCATCATCACCGCCGTCGATGGCGACCGGAAACACGGCATGACCGTGACCGCGCTCACCTCCGTGTCGATGGAGCCTCCCTCGCTGATCGTCTGCATCAACCGTTCGACCCGGCTGCACGAGATCATGATGCGGGCAGACACTTTTTGCGCCAATGTGCTCAATAGCGGGCAGGAGGAGCATTCGCGCGCGTTCTCC
>JAIUNP010000348.1 GCA_020161975.1 Pseudomonadota bacterium | reverse complement strand
GGGCCGGAGCTCTTCTCGTTCTTCCGCTCGCTCGGTATCAACCTGAAGCAGCTCTACGGCCAGACCGAAGCCTTCCTCTATGTGACCTGCCAGCCCGACGGGCAAATCCGCGCCGATACGGTGGGGCCGCCGGCGCCCAATGTCGAGATCAAGATCTCCGAGGATGGCGAGCTGCTCTACAAGTCGCCCGGCATGTTTACGGGCTACTACAAGGAGCCGGACAAGACCGCCGAGACGATGACCCCCGATGGTTTTGTGCGCACGGGCGATTCGGGGTTCTTCGACAAGTCGGGGCATATCCGCATCATCGACCGGGCGAAGGATGTCGGAAAACTCGCATCCGGAGCGCTGTTTGCGCCGAAATACATCGAGAACAAGCTGAAGTTCTATCCCAACGTGAAAGAGGCGGTCGCCTTCGGCCAGGGCAAGGACAGCGTGACGGTGTTCATCAACATCGACATGACAGCCGTAGGCAACTGGGCCGAGCGCAACAATGTCGCCTATGGCTCCTACCAGGAACTCGCCAACCATCCGGACGTCTATCAGATCATCGCCGGGCATGTGGACGAGGTGAATCGCTCGCTGGCGGGCGAACCGATGATGGCGGCGGCTCAGATCCACCGCTTCATCGTCCTGCCCAAGGAACTCGACGCGGAGGATGGTGAACTCACGCGCACCCAGAAGGTTCGCCGCAGCTTCATTGCCGACCGTTACGCGCCATTGGTTGATGCGCTCTACAGCGGCGCGAGCGAGGCGGATATTTCCACAGAGGTGACGTTCGAAGACGGGCGCAAGGGCAAGATCGCTGCCCGCGTCCGTGTGGCTGATGCCAAGACCCACCCGGTGATTGCGGAGACGGCGGCATGAGCGGGGCGGGGCTGGGCAAGGGCGACGAACTGCTCAAGGTCGAGAATGTCTCGCTGCGCTTTGGCGGCGTCAAAGCGATCACGGATGTTTCGTTCGATATCCGCAAGGGCGAGATCCGCGCGATCATCGGGCCGAACGGTGCGGGCAAGACCTCGATGCTGAACTGCATCAACGGCTTCTACCATCCGCAGGAAGGCGCGATCACTTACAAGGGCATCAAGCGCGGACGAATGCGGCCTTACGTGGCGGCAAGCCAGGGCATTGCCCGTACCTTCCAGAACGTCGCGTTGTTCAAGGGCATGACGACGCTCGACAACATCATGGTCGGGCGCACGCTGAAGATGAGTTCGCCGTTCTTCTGGCAGCTCTGGCGGCATGGCCCGGCGATGCGCGAAGAGGTGGAACATCGCAGGTTCGTCGAGGAAATCATCGACTTTCTTGAAATCGAGCACATCCGCAAGGTGCCGGTGGGCAAGCTGCCGTATGGCTTGCAGAAGCGCGTCGAACTCGGGCGGGCGCTTGCCATGCAGCCGGAACTCCTGCTGCTCGACGAGCCGATGGCCGGCATGAACCTTGAGGAGAAGGAGGATATGTGCCGCTTCATTCTCGATGTCTCCAGCCAGTACGGCACGACCATCGCGTTGATCGAGCATGACATCGGCGTGGTCATGGACCTGTCCGACCGGGTGGTGGTGCTGGAATATGGTCGCAAGATCGCCGATGGCACGCCGGACGTGGTGAAGGCAGATCAGAAGGTCATCGACGCCTATCTGGGCGTCGGACACTGAGGGGAACGCGATGCTCTACAATATCTTCATCGACCCCTTCGTGCAGATGGCGCAGATGCCGGATCTTCTGGTCCAGACGCTGTGGGAGGGGCTGGTCGCCGGCGTTCTGTATGCGTTGATCGCGCTTGGCTTCGTGCTGATCTTCAAGGCATCCGGCGTGTTCAACTTCGCGCAGGGCATCATGGTGGTGTTCGCCGGGCTGACGCTGGTGGGCCTTTACGAAAAACTCTCGCCGTCGACAGGGCAGGGACTGGGGGCGTTCCTGGCACTCGTCCTGACCATCGGCGTGATGTTCGTGCTGGCCTGGACCATCGAGCGGGTGGTTCTGCGACCCTTGGTGAACCAGCCGGACATCATCCTGTTCATGGCGACTTTCGGGATCACCTTCTTCCTCATCGGCTTTGGCGAATCCATTTTCGGCGGCAGCCCGAAGAAGATGATCACCGAACAACTGCTGTTGCCCACCGGGGCCATCGACCTCAACATTCTGGGCGGACGCGTGATTATCCAGAAACTCGACATCGCGGCGGCGGTGATCGCGGGGCTGATGGTGGCCGGGCTTGCGCTGTTCTTCCAGTACACCCGCATCGGCCGGGCGCTGCGCGCCGTTGCGGACAGCCACAAGGCGGCACTGTCGGTCGGGATTTCGCTGAACCAGATCTGGGTCATCGTCTGGTTCACTGCCGGTATTGTTGCGCTGGTGACAGGCATCATGTGGGGTGCGCGGTCGGATGTGTCGTTCGGCCTTTCGGTGATTGCGCTGAAGGCGCTGCCGGTGCTGATCCTCGGCGGGTTCACCTCCGTGCCGGGCGCCATCGTCGGCGGGCTGATCATCGGCATCGGCGAGAAGATGGGCGAGTTCTACTGGGGGCCGCTGGTGGGCGGCGGTATCGAGAGCTGGCTTGCCTATATCATCGCGCTGGCCTTCCTGCTGTTCCGGCCGCAGGGCCTGTTCGGCGACAAGATCATCGAGCGGATTTAAGGGGGATCGTCCGTGCTCTACCGTGAAGCCGGTCAGTTCAAGACCACCTATGAAGCCGACATGGCCGTATTTCCGATCCGGCAGGACCGGATCGGTCTTGGCCTGATCATCCTCGCAGCGTTTCTGCTCCCGCTCTTCTCCAGCGACTTCTTCATCGGCACGGTGATGGTGCCGTTCCTGGTGTTTTCGCTGGCGGCCATCGGGCTTAACCTCCTGACGGGGTATACGGGGCTGTTGTCGCTTGGCACGGGCGCCTTCATGGGCGTTGGCGCCTATGCCTGCTACAAGCTGACCATCGCCTTTCCCGAGGTGAACGTGCTTATCTGGATCGTGGCGTCGGGCTTCTTTTCTGCGGCGGTGGGAGTGCTGTTCGGTTTGCCCAGTCTTCGCATCAAGGGCTTCTATCTTGCGGTGGCGACGCTGGCGGCGCAGTTCGTCCTCGAATGGTGCGTCGTGCGCATTCCCTGGCTCTACAACTACTCCTCGTCCGGCTCGATCGATGTGCCGACCAGGACGCTGTTCGACATTGCGATAACAGGGCCCCAGGCGACGCCGACGACGCGCTATCTCGTTCTGTTGTCCATCGTGGTTATCTTTACCTGGATCGCCTCGAACATCGTGCGGGGCCGTATCGGGCGGATGTGGATGGCGATCCGCGACATGGACATCGCGGCCGAACTGATGGGCATCCGCCCCTTGCAGACCAAGTTGCTCGCGTTTGCTGTCTCGTCCTTCTACTGCGGCGTCGCCGGGGCAGTGATGATGTTTCTGTGGTACGGCGGCGGCGAGGCGAAAGACGCCTTCAACATCAACCTCAGCTTCAACATCCTGTTCATGATCATCATCGGCGGGCTGGGAGCGCTGCTCGGGGCGTTCCTCGGCGCGGGGTTGCTGCATCTTGTGCCGATCTTTCTCAAGTTCGGCCTGCCGGCGCTCGGCGTACCGATCGGCGGCGAGACCGCCGAGCACTGGACGCATATCATCATCGGCATGCTGATCATCTTCTTCCTTATCGTCGAGCCGCACGGGCTTGCCCGGCTGTGGTCGATCACCAAACAGAAGCTGAGGATGTGGCCATTCCCGTACTGAGCGCGGCGACGCGCCCGGTCCGGGCAAAACTCCGGCAACGGAGTGAAGACTATCTGAACTGCCGCTGTCCTGCCGGATGGCGGAAACGAGTGAAACCGGGAGGAAACCAATGACACTCAGGAAAATCGCACTCGGCCTTGCCGCCGCGACTGCGCTCACCACCTTTGCTGGCACGACGACCGTGCAGGCGCAGGAATCGATCTTCGTTCCGCTGCTGACCTACCGCACCGGCCCGTTCGCCGGCTCGGGCGTGCACATAGCCGACGGCATGCACGACTACCTGCGTCTGCTCAACGAGCGCGACGGCGGCATCGGCGGCGTCAAGCTGGTGATCGAGGAATGCGAGACCGGCTACGACACCAAGAAGGGTGTCGAATGCTACGAGCAGGTCAAGAGCAAGAAGCCGATCA
>JAIUNP010000347.1 GCA_020161975.1 Pseudomonadota bacterium | reverse complement strand
GGTGGTCGCCCCCACTGGCACCATCGGCCTTGTGATGGATTGCGACACCACCGGCATCGAACCGGACTTCGCCCTGGTGAAGTTCAAGAAGCTGGCCGGCGGCGGCTACTTCAAGATCATCAACCGCGCGGTTCCCTCGGCGCTGCGGGCGCTCGGCTATCGCGAAAGCGAAATCGCCGAGATCGAAGCCTACGCCGTCGGCCACGGCTCGCTGAAGCAGGCGCCTGCCATCAACGTGGCGACGCTGGGCGCGCGCGGATTTACGGCGGACGTGCTGGCCAAGATCGAGAAGGCGCTTCCTGCTGCCTTCGACATCAAGTTCGTGTTCAATCGCTGGACGCTGGGCGACGATTTCCTCAAGGATGGGCTGAAGATTCCGGCAGACAAGCTGGCTGATCCCGCCTTCGAGGTGCTGCCCTTCCTCGGCTTCACCAAGGGGGAGATCGAGGCGGCGAACATCCACATCTGCGGTGCAATGACGCTCGAAGGTGCACCGCACCTGAAGGCCGAGCATCTGCCGGTGTTCGATTGCGCCAACCCCTGCGGCAAGCTGGGCAAGCGCTATCTCTCGGTCAACAGCCACATCGACATGATGGCAGCGGCGCAGCCCTTTATCTCGGGCGCGATCTCCAAGACCATCAACATGCCGAACGATGCCTCGGTTGAGGATTGCAAGGACGCCTATATGCGCTCCTGGCGCCTCGCGCTGAAGGCGAACGCGCTCTACCGCGACGGCTCCAAGCTCTCGCAGCCGCTCAACGCCGCGCTGATCGAGGATGAGGCGGATGAGGATGGCGACGCGGTGGAGACCTTCGTCTCCCTGCCCGCTGCCGCCAAGGCGACGCAGATCACCGAGAAGATCGTCGAACGCATCATCGAGCGCGTGGAGGTTTCCCGCGAGCGTGAAAAGCTGCCTTCCCGCCGCAAGGGCTACACCCAGAAGGCGATCGTTGGCGGCCACAAGGTCTATCTCCGCACCGGCGAATACGACGACGGGCGCCTCGGCGAGATCTTCATCGACATGCACAAGGAAGGCGCCGCCTTCCGCGCGATGATGAACAACTTCGCCATCGCGGTCTCGCTCGGCCTGCAATATGGCGTGCCGCTCGATGAATATGTCGAGGCCTTCACCTTCACCCGCTTCGAGCCGGCGGGCCTGGTGATGGGCAACGAATCGATCAAGAACGCAACGTCGATCCTCGACTATGTGTTCCGTGAACTCGCTGTCTCCTACCTGTCGCGTTACGAACTGGCCCATGTCTCGCCCGACGAGATTGGCAACACCGTACTCGGCGGCGGCGTCGGCCAGGACCCGGATCTGGACGCGGCCCCGCCCGCCCCTGCCCCGGTGTCCAAGGGCTTTGTCCGCTCAAAGACGGTGAACTTCTCGGCCTTCTCCGTGGTCGGCGGCAACGCTGCGGGTGAGAACGGCAAATCGACGGCCGGATACTCGGTCGTCGGCGCCACGGCGCTGAAGCAGGATGAGGAGACGGCGCACGCGGTCGAAACCCTCGGCTTTGCCAAGCCCGCAGCGCCCTCGGTGGCCGACAAGCGCAAAGAGGCGCAGATGAAGGGCTACGTCGGCGAGGCCTGCCCCGAATGCGCCAACTTCACGCTGGTCCGCAACGGGACGTGTTTGAAGTGTGACACTTGCGGCAGCACAACGGGCTGTTCGTGATTTGAAGTTCGCGCATTGATCGGAATGGCCGGGTTCGCCCGACCATTTTCGTTTCGGTGTTCACAGCGTTGCAAGACATGGATGGTCCGCCTTCGCGGACCATGACGAATTGAGACGCGCTGCCATTTTCACCGTCATGGTCCGCGCAGGCGGACCATCCACGTCTTTACAACGTCCTTCACAAACAACACATTCTCTCCATGGATCGCGGCGGCTGGGTCTACATCATGACAAACCGCCCAGACGGCACGCTCTACATTGGCGTCACCAGCAATCTAACGCGCCGGGCCTATGAACACCGCGAGGGCCTGATCGAGGGATTCACCCGGCAATACGGCCTCAAACGCCTCGTCTGGTATGAGCGGTTTGACGATATCCGCGATGCCATCGCGCGCGAGAAGCGGATGAAGACCTGGCTGCGCGCATGGAAAGCCCGCGCCATCATGCAGATGAACCCCGATTGGGACGACCTCTACGAAACGCTCGCATAACGGCAGGGGAAGACATGGATGGCCCGTCTGCGCGGACCAAGACGAGGAGGACCTCCTACCCCTCCCACACCTGCCCCGGTCTGAAGGCGACGAACCGATCTGCGCCAATGCCGCGCTTGACAAGTTCCCCGGCAAGCTCTTCGGCGGGGCTTTCCGCAGCCTCATCGGTCAGCTGGAACGTGCCCCAGTGGCAGCCGATGGCAGCCTTGGCCCCGCAATCGAGCAAGATGTTCACCGCATCCTGTGGATCGACATGCTGATCGCGCATGAACCAGCGAGGCTCGTAGGCGCCGATGGGGATGAGCGAAAGGCGGGGCGCGCCGAACTTTTCGCGGATGCTCGTAAAAAGCGGCTGATGATAACCGGTATCGCCGCAGATGTGGACGATTCCCGCCGGCGTCTCCAGCACGAAGCCACACCAGAGCGCATGGCGCCGGTCGAACAACCCGCGCGCCGACCAGTGCTTGGCCGGCACGAGGTGCGCCGTGATATCGGTGGACAAGGGCTGTGCTTCGCCCCAGTCGCGCGCCGCTATCGACAGGGTGATGCCGGCGGCGGCCAGAATCGCATCATTGCCCAGCGGCACGAGGATTTTTGCGCCGGGATGCTCCGCCGCCAGCCGGCGCAGCGTCGCCATATCCATGTGGTCGTAATGGTTGTGGGTGATCAGGATATGATCAATGCGCGGCAGGTTGGAAAACGCAATTCCCGGTGCATTCACCCGCTTCGGTCCGGCAAAGGCAAAAGGCGAGGCACGCTCGGAATAAACCGGATCGACCAGGATATTCTGCCCCGCTGCCTGGATCAGAAAACTCGCATGGCCGATCAGCGTGACGCGCAGGCCATTGCGCAGACCGCCCGGCGGCCTGTCCTGAAACGGACTGGCAAAGCTGGCGGGCCAGACCTGCTTGCCCCCCGCCATGCGCCACGACCAGAGTTCGGCCTGCGTCTTGTCGCGCGTCTGGCCGGGCAGAAAAAAGCGCACCCCATCGAAATGATCGGAGGGCGGCCCCTCATAATAGAAGCTGCGGGCATTCGCGCGACGTGAATAGGCGAACACTCCGCCAACCCCAAGTATGGTTGGAATTCCAAGCGTTTTGAGCAATGTCCGGCGTTTCATGGCGGATAAGATGGAGTGCTTTGCGCCGCACCTCAAGGGGCATGTCGAGACCGCCATTTGACAAATCCGTGCGGCCCGGCCTAGTTCCCCGCATAGAGAAAAGGTCATCCTGCATGAACGTCGTCATCGTCGAATCGCCGGCCAAGGCCAAGACGATCAACAAGTACCTGGGCAAGGACTTCACGGTCCTCGCGTCCTACGGCCATGTACGCGACCTGGTGCCCAAGGAAGGCGCGGTCAATCCGGACCAGCAGTTCGCTATGAACTACGCGGTCATCGACAAGAACGAACGGCATGTCGATGCGATCGCCAAGGCGGCGGCCAAAGCCGACGCACTGTATCTGGCCACCGACTTGGACCGCGAAGGCGAGGCGATCAGCTGGCATATCAGCGAGATCCTGCGCGAGCGCGGCCTGCTCAAGGGTAAGGACGTGCACCGCGTCGTGTTCTCCGAAATCACGCCCAAGGCGATCAAGGACGCCGTCGACCATCCGCGCACGCTGTCGCTGGACCTGGTCAACGCCCAGCAGGCGCGCCGCGCGCTGGACTATCTGGTCGGCTTCAACCTGTCGCCGGTGCTGTGGCGCAAGGTGCAGCGCGGCCTGTCCGCCGGCCGCGTGCAGTCGCCGGCGCTGCGCATGATCGTCGAGCGCGAGGAGGAGATCGAAGCCTTCATCGCCCGCGAGTACTGGACCATCGAGGCCGAGTGCGCGCATCCCTCGCAGCCGTTCAGCGCCAAGCTGACCAAGCTCGACGGCAGGAAGTTCGAGCAGTTCACCATCACCGACGGCGACAGCGCCGAGGCCGCGCGCAAGCGCATCGTGGCCGCCGCGCAGGGCGTGCTGCAG
>JAIUNP010000346.1 GCA_020161975.1 Pseudomonadota bacterium | reverse complement strand
GATCTTCCTGACCTCGAAAGACGAGGAAATCGACGAACTGTTCGGCCTCAAGATGGGCGCCGATGATTTCATCCGCAAACCCTTCTCGCAGCGCCTGCTGGTGGAGCGCGTAAAGGCGGTGCTGCGCCGCGTCGGCGCCAAGGATGCGCCGCCGACCAAGGAATCCGATGCCAAGGCTCTCGAACGCGGGCTGTTGCGCATGGACCCGGAGCGTCACGCCTGCACCTGGAAGGGTGAGCCGGTGACGCTGACCGTGACCGAATTCCTGATCCTGCAAGCGCTCGCCCAGCGGCCCGGCGTCGTAAAAAGCCGCAACGCGCTGATGGATGCAGCCTATGACGACCAAGTTTATGTCGATGATCGGACGATTGACAGCCACATCAAGCGGCTGCGCAAGAAATTCAAGGTCGTCGACGATGATTTTGACATGATCGAGACGCTCTATGGCGTCGGCTACCGCTTCAAGGAAAGCTGATGTAGGTTCGGACGGCGGGTCCGGTTCTCCATCTGAAACCCGACGGACGTTCTCGTGCTCGACAGGAACCAACCACACCGGCAGGAAACGGCTGCCGCGACACCGGCCCGTTCCGGACTGGAGCGGACGGCTGCGCTGCGCGTCGGGCGGATCGGCATCCGCCGGCTGTGGCGCATGGTCTGGGGCAGCCTGTCCTCGACCGTGGCACGGCGCATCGTCCTGCTCAATCTCGGCGGTCTCCTTGCGCTGCTCGTCGGCTTTCTCTGGCTTAACCAGACGCGCGACAGCGTAATCGACGCGCGCGTGCAGAGCCTTTCGACGCAGGCCGAGATCATCGCGGCAGCGGTGGCTGCGTCCGCCACGGTCGAAACCGATGTGATCACGATCGATCCTGACAAACTTCTGCAACTTCAGGCGGGAGAAATCGCCGGCGCCATCGACGAATCGCAGTCGGCGCTCGAATTTTCAATTAATCCCGAGCGGGTCGCGCCGGTGCTGCGCCGTCTCGTCGGCCCCACCCGCAACCGGGCGCGCATCTTTGATCGGGACGGTCAGCAGGTGCTGGATACGCGGAGCTTCCAGTCGGCGGGCGAAATCCTCAAGCTCGATCTGCCGCCACCCGACATCGATGAATCCACCCTGTTCGAGCGGAGCTGGAGCGCCATCCGCCGCAGGGTCGGGCGCATGGACCTGCCGACGTATGAGGATTCGACCAGCGGGCGCTCCTATCAGGAGGTCGTGCGGGCACTCTCCGGCATTCCGTCGAGCGTCGTCCGTGTGACCACCACCGGGCAGACCATCGTTTCCGTCGCTGTGCCGGTGAAAAAATTCCGCATGGTGCAGGGCGCGCTGATGCTGATGACACAGGAAGGCGACATTGACAGGGTGATTGCGGACGAGCGCATGAACATCCTGTTCGTGTTCGTCATCGCTGCCGGCGTCATGATGGTTCTGTCCTTTCTCATGGCCGGCACCATCGCCGAACCGCTGCGCCGGCTGGCTGCCGCCGCTGACCGGGTGCGGCGCGGTCCGCAGTCGCGGCAGGAGATCCCCGATTTTTCCGAACGCTCCGACGAGATTGGCCATCTCTCCGGCACATTGCGCGACATGACCCAGTCACTCTATTCGCGGATCGAAGCCATCGAGCGCTTCGCGGCGGATGTGGCGCATGAGCTCAAGAACCCGCTGACCTCGCTGCGCAGCGCTGTCGAAACCCTGCCCCTTGCCCGCACAGATGATTCGCGTAACCGGCTGATGGCGATCATCCAGCACGATGTGCGGCGTCTCGACCGGCTGATTACCGATATTTCCTCCGCCTCACGGCTTGATGCTGAACTTGCGCGCCAGGAATCGGCGTCGATTGACGTCGAGCGCCTTCTGGAGGCGGTGGTGCGCCTTGCCGGCGACATCCCCCGCAATGATGGCGTCACCGTCTCGCTGAGGGTGGAGCCTGCCGCGGGCCGGGCTGCTTTCACCGTGCTTGGTCATGATTCGCGCCTCGTGCAGGTGCTCAACAATCTTATCGACAATGCCCGGTCCTTCTCACCGGAGGGGGGAGAGGTGCGGGTTTCCTGCCGGCGGCACGACGGTTTTGTTGACATCATCGTCGATGATGACGGCCCGGGCATTCCCGACCATGCGCTGAAGCGGATCTTCGAACGCTTTTACACCGACAGACCGAATCAGAGGTTCGGGCAGAATTCCGGCCTTGGTCTGTCGATCTCACAGCAGATCGTGGAAGCACACCGGGGTACGATCCGGGCCGAAAACCGCCTGAATGCCGATGGGTCGGTGGCCGGCGCGCGGTTCGTGGTCTCCTTGCCGGTTGAAACGCCATGATCAAGGATGCGGGATCCTCGATCCACGCGACCGCCGTCGTTCTCGGCGAACAGGCCGTTCTGATCACCGGAGCCTCCGGAACCGGCAAATCCCGCCTCGCCCGGCGTCTGATCGCACTGGTAAGGGAACGCGGTGGCCATGCAGCATTGATTGGCGATGACCGCATCCACCTGACATGTGCTGACGGACGGCTTGTTGCGCGCGGACATTCTGCCATTCGCGGACTTCTGGAAGTGCGGGGTGTCGGCATCCTGCCCATGCCCCACGCCCTGGCAGGGGTGGTCACCCTGGTTGTGCAGCTCGACCCTGATGCGGCGCCCCGCCTGCCTGAACCGGATGCGCACCGGCATCTCGCTGGCCTTCGCCTGCCGCTGCTGCGCCTTGCGGCCAGTTCTTCGTCCGAGGATAATGCACGGCTGGTGCTGGCACATCCGGCCACCACAGCGAAACCTTGAAGAATTCCAGATTTTTCTTGAACTTTTTGTGGCATCGAACAAGATGGCCCCCTTTTTGAAACCGGCTCCGACTTGAGCCGGATGTTCAGGGTCGAGACATGATCGGTATGGTTCTCGTGAGCCATGGGCGCCTCGCGACAGAGTTCAAGGCGGCTATGGAGCACGTTGTCGGGCCGCAGAAGCAGGTGGAAACCATCTGCATCGGGCCCGAGGATGATATGGAAATGCGTCGCAAGGAGATCGTCGAGGCGATTCATGCGGTCAATTCCGGAGATGGCGTTGTGGTGCTGACAGACATGTTCGGCGGCACACCGTCCAATCTGGCGATTTCCGCAATGAACGGTTCGACCGTCGAGGTGGTCGCCGGAATCAATCTGCCAATGCTGGTCAAGCTCGCCTCGCTGCGCGAAGGCTTCGCGCTGGAGCAGGCTGTCGTCAGGGCGCAGGAAGCCGGCAAGAAATACATCAACATCGCCAGCAAGGTGCTGCAAGGCAAATGAGCACTCCTGAACCGTGCCCTGACGAGACCCTCCCTGACGGCGCGGTGGTGCGCGTCCTGCCGATCATCAATCGCAAGGGGCTGCACGCCCGTGCATCGGCAAAATTCGTGCAATGCGCGGAAAAGTTCACGTCCGAGATCACCGTGCACCGCTGCGGCGAAACGGTCGGCGGCACCTCGATCATGGGCCTGCTCACGCTCGCGGCAGCGCAGGGGACGACCATCACCGTGGCAGCGGTGGGCGATGATGCCGATGCGGCTCTCGGCGCCATTGCCGACCTCCTCGCCAACCGCTTCGGCGAGGACGAGTAAGCCCGGGCTTCCGCCCTCCCCATGCCGCCGCATCGTATCATGCGGAGCGCAGAGGATATCACACATAAAGATTTCCTTATATCTTTATTGCAGCAATCCACGGCTGCTGGTATAGCGCGCTCAATCTCGTTTTTCCGATCATGGATGGATGCGCAATGAGCAAAGACTATATCGTCAAGGACATCAGCCTCGCCGCTTTCGGTCGCAAGGAGATCGAGCTCGCAGAAACCGAAATGCCAGGCCTGATGGCCATTCGCGCCGAATATGGCCCGAAGCAGCCGCTCAAGGGCGCGCGCATCGCCGGCTCGCTCCACATGACGATCCAGACCGCTGTGCTGATCGAGACGCTGAAGGCGCTCGGCGCCGACATCCGCTGGGTCTCCTGCAACATCTTCTCGACGCAGGATCACGCCGCCGCCGCGATTGCCGCCGCCGGCATTCCGGTGTTCGCCTACAAGGGCGAGACGCTGGAAGAGTATTGGGACTACACCGCCAAGCTGTTCGACTGGCATGGCGGCGGCGTGCCGAACATGATCCTCGATGATGGCGGCGATGCCACCATGCT
>JAIUNP010000345.1 GCA_020161975.1 Pseudomonadota bacterium | reverse complement strand
GGGCGGCGGCGCTCGTGCCGGACGGGCGCCGGCTGGCGGCACAGCAGGTGTTCGGGTCGGGCCTTGTAGGCTGGGCGGATGGCGCGGGGCTGGTGGCGGTGCTTGGCGCCTATGAGATGCCCGGCGGCGGGGTGGAAATCTGGTTGACCGGCCATGGCGAACGGGCGGTGCCGCACCTTGCAGCAATCGCCCGGCAGGCCCGCTTAACGCTGGCCGCGCTGCATCATTCTGGCATCGCGCCGATCCTGACGCATGTGCGGCGGGGCCATGCGCCCGGTGTGCGCCTCGCGCGGCTGGTGGGGTTTGATGTTGCTTATCCCGTTTCCCTGCCAGCCGCGCCTTGCGCCGATTGTTTTATCTGGAGAGAGGCCCATGGGCGAACTGGTCGGTGCACTGTTCAACGGCGGCGGGCAGAAGAAGGCGCAGGAGGAAGCGGCGCAGGCGCGGGAACAGAACCGCATGGCGCAGTTGCGGCAGGAAGAACAGCTTCGCGCACAACAGGCGGAAACCGATGCGCAGGTGAAGGCGACGGGCAGGGCGCCGCGCGGGTCGCGGCTGCTGGTGGCGGCGGGCGAAGCCTCCGGCGTCGCCGACAAGCTGGGCGGCTGACATGAACCCCGCCGAACTGAAAAAGCAGCGGGATGCGCTCTGGGGCGAAAAGCGCGGCTGGAACGCGCTCTATCAGGATGCATACCGCTATGCGATCCCGTATCGCCGCTCGGTTGGCAACGTTTCGGCCAAGACGCTGACGGCGGAAATTTTCGACATCACCGCGCCGATCGGCGCGCAGCGGTTTGCCGGGCAACTGCATCAGGACATGTTTCCGCCGGGGCAACCGTTCTTCACGCTGGCGCCGGGGGCGGTGGCCGAAAAGGCCATGAAGCGCCGGGGCGAGGACAAGGATGCGCTGGAATGGAAGCGCCACCTTGAAAGCATGTCGGACGAGATGCACCCGCATTTCATGACCGGTGCGTTCGACAGCGCGATTGCCGAGATGTGTGTTGACCTCTCTGTCGGCACCGGTGTCATGCTGACACTGGAAGCGACGCCGGGTATCTCGCCGGACTATCTCAACTTCGCCACGCTGCCGTTCGAGGAAATGGCGCTGGCGCCGGGGCCGAACGGAACGGCGGGAGGGCTGTTCTGGAAGTCGATGCACGCGCCTTCGGTGATCAAGGCGCAATGGCCGCACGGGCGGTTCAGCGATGAGTTCAACAAGAAGCTGGCCGACAGCCCGTATGATCCGGTGGAGATCAACCAGGATTTCATCTGGCGCGACGGGCGCTGGCACATGGTGTGCAGTCTCGGTGACGAGGAAGCGCCATTCTGGCGCGAGACGTTCCGCACCAAGCCGTTCATTGCCCCGCGCTACTTCAAGGTGCCGGGCGAAACCTACGGGCGCGGCCCGCTGCTGATGAGCCTTGGCGCCATCCGCACGCTGAACCGCGTGGTGGAACTGCAGCTGAAGTCTGCCGCCCTGCAGATGCTCGGCATCTGGGGCTATCGCCCCGGCGGCACGGTCAACCCCGATGTGCTGCCGCTGGTGCCGGGCGCCTTCTGGCCCATGGAGGTGACGGGCGGTGTGCTGGGCCCGGACGTGTTCCGCGTGGACACGGGCGGCAAGGAAATCCAGATCGGCTCCATTGTCATGGAAGACCTGCGCACACAGATCCGCGCGGCGCTGCATGACGACACGATTCCCGACAGCGGCGCGACGCCGAAAAGCGCCACCGAGATCATGGCGCGGGCGGCGCGGATCAAGACCAACTACCTCGGCGCGTTCGGACGGCTGCTGCATGAGACGGTGCCCGGCATCGTGCCGCGCGCCTATGAGGTGCTGCGCAAGGCGGGCGTGATGCGCTCGCCGATCGAGATCGACCAATTCCTGACGCGGGTGTCGGTGACATCGCCGCTGGCGCAGACACTGCGCGCCGAAGCGCTGAAATCGGTGTTCGAGTATGTGCAGGTTGTCGGTATGGTGAAGGGGCCGCAGGCGGTCGACCGGCACATGAAGCTGGACGAGCTGCTGGAACAGGTCGGCCTCGATATGGGCGTTGCGGCGAAGTTCCTGAAAACCGAGGCCGAGCGCCGCGCCTATGACGAGCAGGCGGCAGCGCAGGCGGCGCAGGCGACATTGACCGAGGCGGCGGCAAGTGACCCCAAGGGCATGGCCGAAGCCGCCACGATGATGGATGAGGCGAGCGGTCGCCCGAACCTCAAGCTGGTGTCCTGATGCCGCCGCTTGTGACCCCGCGCACCGCCGCCGGCGCCGATCACTTCATGGCCGAGGTCGAGAAACTCGATTTCGAAACCCTGATGGGGCGCGGCGACAAGGCCGATGAAGCCCGCGCCGCGCTCGCAACCCTCCAGCGCGAGCGCGCGCATGTGGCGCTTGCAGCACACCGCCTGTTCGTCACCGATGAGGGCCGGACGGTGCTTGAACACCTGCTTGACCAGACCCTGCGCAAGACCATGTGCCCGCCGGGCCTGACCAGAGACGCGCGCGACGATTTCATCTCGCGCCGCGAAGGCGAGAACAGCCTGATGCGCCTGCTGCTCTCCCTGATCCATGAAGGCGCCAACCCCCGCAAGGTGAACCATGAGTGATGATCCCGCCGCCTCTTCTTCTTCTGCTGCTGATGCTGTCGCCGCGAATGCCGCCGGCGGCGCGCCCGAAACCGGCAAGCCCGTGCAGGGAACGGCGCCTGCCGTTGCCGCCGGCGCTGATGCCGCCGCCGGTGCCGCGGCGGTTTATCGCCCGAAGGGGCTGGATGAAAGTCTGATCGGCGCGAGCGATCAGGAAACCATCGACAAGCTGTTCAAGAGCTATGGCGGTTTGCGCGCCAAGCTCTCGACGCAGGGACAGGCGCCGGAATCGCCGGACGGGTACGAGATCAAGTTCGAGGGTGATCTTGCGCCCTACACTGAAAAGCTGTCCGCCGATCCGGTGTTCGCCGACATCCGCAAAGCATTCCACGCGGCGGGCGTGCCCAAGGCGTCCGGCGAAAAGGTGGTTGCCCTGGTGATGCAGTCGCTGCAGACGGGTGGCTTGCTGGAAAAGCCGTTCAATGCGGACGCGGAAATGGCTGCGCTGGCGCCCGATATCAGCGATGCCGCCGAACGCAAGGCGGCGGTTCACCGGATGGTGAGCGAGAACCAGGCGCTGCTGGACGGGTTCCGCAAATCCGGCATGCCGGAAGCAGCCTACAACGCCGCGCTGGAACTGCAGGACCGCGCGGGCGGTGTGCAGCTGGTGCAGTGGATGAAGGGGCAGGGCAAGGCGCCGGGGCCGCTGGCGGGCGGCGGTGCTCCCGGAGGCGGGCCGGTGACGCGCGAACAGCTGCAGGCGCGCCGGGCCGATCCGCGCGATGATTATACCAGCACGAAATTTGACCCTGCCTTTGCTGCCGAAACCGTCCGTCTCTACCAGCAGCTCGAAGCGCAGGGCGCTTAACGCACGCCGCGCGCGTGCACTCTCGGGGGCGTAACCGGTCTTAAGACCCGGTGCGCCTCCGGCCTCTCCCGATCTCCGGGACCCGGTATGGCCTCCGGCCTCTCCGAACGCCGGGCCAGACCCAACAACGGAGATCAACCATGACTGCCCGAGCTTCCAACTGGTCGCAGCCCAAATTCGTGGACGGCGTGATCCATGTGCTGCAGACCGAAGGCTACCTGACCAAGGGCCTTACTGCCCCCGCCACCAAGATGGACGGCGCGACCGTCACCTGGCGCCTTGCCGGGAAGGGCGAAGCGACCGAAATGTCGCCTGCCATCGAAAACCGTCCGACCCTCAATGCTGACCGCACCACGGTGACGGCCACGATGAAGGACTATGAGGCCAACGAATGGATCAACGTGACGGACCTTCACAAGATGTCTGTCGCCGAAATTCAGGTGGCGGAAAAGACAGTCGGATCGGCGCTGGGGCGCCGGTATGACAAGGTGCTGTTCGAGGCGCTTGATGCTGCAACTCCGGGCGGAACCATCGGCAACGGCACGGCTGCACTGTCGACGGTCGATCTGATCGAAGGGCAGGCGCAGCTGCTGGCGCAGGGTATTGCGGGTACGCCGGAAGTCTATGTCGGTCTGCCCTACCGCCTTCTGGCGCAGCTGCTGCTCTACAAGGAAATCGCCTCTGCCGACTGGCAG
>JAIUNP010000344.1 GCA_020161975.1 Pseudomonadota bacterium | reverse complement strand
CGCGCGCGCTCATCAGCCAGCTTGGCGGGGGCGTGACCAGCGATCCTGCCGGGATTCCGATTGAATCGGGTTTCCACTATCGCAAGAAGGCCGGGCGGTGCGAATACGTCCGCGTCCGACTGGAACGTGGGGAAAACGGGCGGACGCGGGCCCAGAAATTTCCGCGCGAGGGCGCGGGGCTGATCAGTTCGCTGACCGGTTCGGATGGTCTCGTCGAACTTGGCGAGGATGCAACCGCCATCGCACCCGGAGAGATGCTCGATTACCTGCCCTTCACCGGGCTGATCGGGTAGCCGGTCCGGTCAGTGGCCGTCGCCAACCCGCGCGTTCGGAGAGGTATAAGCCTGTTCCGCGGTGCGCTGCATATCATCGTTCAGCACGAAATAGGCACCGGTGCTGATGACGGCTGCGACGATCAGTGATGAGAGAAAGGCTTTCATCGGGAGTTCCTTCCGGATTTTTTTTATAATTCTAGGCGCTCGGAAAGCGCACCGCAAGGGCATTGGCGGCCTCGACATCCTCGGGCGTGTTGGCGTTGAAAAACGGATCGAACGGATCCACCGGCCATTCTGCATGGGCGATGCCGATCTTCGGGGTAAAGCGGTCGATCTTGCGTTCGCCATTGAGCAGCGCGGCGCGCAATTGCTCGCGCAGGGTGATGGGCCAGAGACCGATGACAGGATGCGTCCAGCCTCCCGATGCGGCGGCGGCAAGGGGGACATCTGCTGCTCGCCGGACCGCAATGAGGCGTGCGGTCAGATCAACGGGCAGGAATGGGCAGTCAGCCGGCAGCGAGAGAATGTCCGTCACGTACGGGCGATGGTTTGCTGCCCAGTCGAGTCCGGCGAGGATGCCGGCGAGCGGCCCGGCAAAGCCATCGATGCTGTCCGCCGCAACGGGCAGGGCGAAGGCCGCAAATCGCGCGGGATCGCCGTTGGCATTGAGGATCAACCCGTCGCATTGTGGACCAAGGCGGGCGATGACGCGGGCAAGAATGCTCTGGCCCGCAACCATTTTCAGCGGCTTGTCGCCGCCGCCCATGCGGCTTGAAAGGCCGCCGGCGAGAATGACGCCCAAGGGTTTACTCATCGCTGTCGGCTCCCTTGCGGCGGTGTTTTGACCCTTCGTCCGCGACGGTCGCAAGATCGGCGTCGAAGATGATGCGATCCGTGCCTGACAGGGCGACAAAGCGCTGGCCGCGCATCCGGCCAATCAGCGTCAGCCCGACCTTGCGCGCAAGCTCCACGCCGGACGCGGTAAAGCCCGAGCGCGAGGCCAGAATGGGGATGCCCATCCTCACGGTTTTGATGACCATCTCCGACGTCAGGCGACCCGTGGTGTAGAACAGTTTGTCGGCAGGGTTCACACCATGACGGGCCATGTAGCCGGCGACCTTGTCCACGGCATTGTGGCGACCGACATCCTCCATATAGACGAGCGGGCGGTCGCCTTCGCAGAGCACGCAGCCATGGATGGCACCGGCTTCCAGATAGAGCGACGGGGTGCGATTGATCTTGTGCGAGAGCGCATAAAGCCAGGAGGTGCGCAGGATGGCCGGCGGCAATACCGCTTCGTCGATGGCGACCATCAGGTCGCCGTAGCTGGTGCCTTGCGCGCAGCCAGAGGTTAGCACCTTTTTCTTCAGCTTCTCCTCGAACCGCGTTTCTGTGGCGGTGCGCACCACGATGACGCCAAGGTCGTCGTCATAGTCGATGGCCGTCACCGGATCTGTCGGTTTCAGGATGGCCTGATTGAGAAGGTAGCCGAGCCCGAGATATTCTGGGTGGTCGGCGATGGTCATCATCGTCACGATCTCCCGCCCGTTGAGATAGAGCGTGAGCGGGCGTTCAACCGTTACGGCGGTGGTGACAGGCGTGCCGGTCTGGTCGATGCCGTTGACGCGGACGGTCAGCCGCGGATCGGACGGGTCCGGTTTCAGAATATAGTCTGCGATCGGGTCAAGCACGGGGTCACTCCGGTTCATGGCAGAGATACGCCAATCCGCGCACAAGCGACAGGTGCGACGTGGCATCGCTTGCGAGGCAGGGCATTCGGCTCTAAACGGCAGTCCATGCGCCAAATGGGCGTTATTTTTGTCAGCATCCGGGACACGCCATGAGCAATGCCGAGATTTCCACCGATTGCCTGATCATCGGAGCGGGCCCTGTGGGGCTATTCGCGGTCTTTGAACTCGGGCTGCTCGATATCCGGGCGCATCTCATCGATATTCTCGGCAAGCCTGGTGGGCAATGTGCCGAACTCTATCCCGAAAAGCCGATCTACGACATTCCGGGCTTTCCGGTTGTGACCGGGCAGGGGCTGACCGACAATCTGATGCAGCAGATCGCGCCGTTCCACCCGACGTTCCATCATAACGAGATGGTGACCGCTGTGGAGCCGATCGGCACAGCGGAGGCGCCGCTGTTCCGCGTGACGACCGATGGCGGCACGGTGTTTTCCGCAAAGACTGTGATGATTGCGGCCGGCGGTGGTTCGTTCCAGCCGAAGAAGCCGCCGGTGGCCAATATCGAGGCTTATGAGGGCACCGGCGTCTTTTACGCGGTGCGCAGGATGGAAGCGCTGCGCGGGCGCAATGTGCTGATCGTCGGCGGTGGGGATTCGGCACTCGACTGGGCACTGAACCTCCAGCCCATCGCGAACCGCGTGACGCTGATGCATCGTCGCGACGAATTCCGCGCCGCACCCCATTCGGTCGAGCAGATGCGCACGCTCGTCGCCGAGGGCAGGATGGATTTGATCTTTGGCCAGATGACGGGGCTTGAGGGTGAGGCACCAACTCTCACCGGCGTTGCCTGCAAGGGTAATGACGGCAGCGCTTTCACCGTCACCTGCGATACGCTGATGCCCTTCTTCGGCCTAACGATGAAGCTTGGACCGATTGCCGACTGGGGCCTCAACCTTACCGAAAACCTGATCAACGTCGAACTCGAAGGCTTCGAGACCAATGTGCCGGGCATTTTTGCTGTCGGCGACATCAATACCTATCCGGGCAAGCTGAAGCTGATCCTGTCCGGCTTCCACGAGGCGACGCTGGCCGCACAGAAGATCAACCGCTACGTCAATCCCGGCAAGCGCGTGGTGTTCCAGTACACGACCTCCTCCACCGCGCTGCAACGCAAACTGGGCGTGACGAGCTGAGGAAAACGCCCCGTTTCGCTGCCTCGCCCTGACGGGGCGGGCGCAGGCTGCCGGGGACGATCGGTGCACCGCTATGTGATCGTCTCACTGGCCAGCAATGTCACCGGCGCGTCGGGCGCTTCCATGCCGCGTATGTCGAGCCTGATCGTGGTGTGGCCCGCCACGCGCGAAAGATGAAAAAGGTGCCAGGCGGCGCGATGGGCCGCATCGCCCGGCACGGCTGAACAGGATGCCACGCCGACAACCGGGATGGTCGTGCCTGCGGGGCCCGGCAATCGGGCCAGCGAGCGCCGGTGATTGTGGCCATGCAGCACCAGATCGGCGCCATGCTGCGCCAGCACCGCTTCCATGTCATGGGCATCACGCAGGCGGCGGAACAGTCTCGCGCCGTCATAATGCGGCGGATGATGGATCATCACGACCCGAATGTGATCGCGCGTCGCATCAAGAAGCTGGCCCAACCGGTCGCGTTGTTTTGTGCCCACGGCGCCGGATGCAAGAAACGGCAGCGTCGGGATGGCCGACGAGACGCCGATGAGCGCGATATCGCCGCGCCGCCGCAGATAGGGGAAGCCTTCGCCCTCATCGCCGCGCATGTAGTCGCCGAACTGCCGATCCATGAAGCCAAGCGAATCGGTGACGTAAGCATCGTGGTTGCCCGGCACCATGCTGACGGTCCGTGCGTCGCCGAGGTTTGCGAGGGTCGTCTTCGCCAGCAGGAATTCGGCATCAAGGCCAATGTTGACGAGATCGCCCGAGAGCGCCACATGGTCGGGATGCTGGTCTGCCACATCGTCGAGAATGCGCGCCAGCACATCCATGTTGTGGATATCCCGGCGATGCTTGTGCCAGTTCAACCAGCCGATGAACCGCTTGCCCATCATGTCGCCAGGTCGCGGCGTGGGCAGCGGACCAATGTGCGGATCGGACAGATGGGCGAGCGTAAAGGTCACGATGGGTCCGGTGCTGTCTTGGGTTCGTCCGGTTTTTCCTCTATTCGGGCCAAGGTCAAGCGTGCAGTGTGCCTAGAACAGGACATGACC
>JAIUNP010000343.1 GCA_020161975.1 Pseudomonadota bacterium | reverse complement strand
CGCATTGGGACCTGCCGGACCAGGTGCCTGAATTGTTGAAATACCGCGAGAACGCGGTCTTCAAGGTCCGCCTGCGGGATGGCCGTCCGGCGGCCTTGCGGCTGCACCGCCCTGCTTATCATTCGCCCGTGGCGCTTGCCTCCGAACTCGCCTTCATGGCGGTGCTGCGTGAGAGAGGCATCGCCGTGCCGCTGCCGATCGCCGCGGCGGATGGCAGCCTGCTCGCCGTCCTGCCTTCTCCGGAGAGCTCTGCTCCGCACTATGCCGATCTGATTGGCTGGATGGAGGGCGAGCCGCTCGGCGATACCGGAGCTCCGCTTCCGCGTACCGGCCGCGACCTGCCGGCGCTCTTTCGCGTCATCGGGCAGGAAATGGCGCGCCTTCACGACGTAGCCGATGGTTTCGTGCAGGCGGCGGGATTTGAGCGCCCGGCCTGGGATGTCGAAGGGTTGCTGGGGCAGGCGCCCTTCTGGGGCCGGTTCTGGGATTGCCCGCTGCTTGCGCCGACGCAGCGGGATGACCTTGCGCGCCTGCGGGACCGTCTGCTGCCGCGGCTTTCGGCGCTGGCGCCAGGTCTGGACTACGGCCTGATCCATGCCGACCTCGTGCGCGAAAACGTCCTCGTGGCGGATGGCGCGGTCGCCTTCATCGACTTCGACGACTGCGGCTTCGGTTTCCGGCTGTTCGATCTGGCAACCGCGCTGCTGCGCAACAGGCACGAGCCGGACTACCCGCAGCTGCGCGGGGCCTTGCTGGAAGGCTATACTGCCGTCCGGCCGCAGGCGGAACCGGATTTCCAGCACCTGCCGCTGTTCCTGCTGCTGCGCGCGCTCACCTATATCGGCTGGGCGGCCGCGCGACCGGAGCTTCCCGACAATCCCGCCCGTTTGCGGCGGTATCTCGGCGACATCGAAACGCTCGCGAAGGATCTTCGCGTTTGAAGAGCGCGTGCCCCCGCCGATCGATGCGATCAGCGGGATTGCCGTGAATGGAAAGGTCGCTGGCTTCAGTCGGCCTGCGGATTCGTGCGACAGCAAAAGCGTTGCTCCAACGTCCAGCCTCCTGTCCTTCTGGCACCACGAGCACCCGCGAGGTGAAATATGCGTGGGGGCGAATTCGGAATGGCCACCCTGCCTGGCGGATGTTTGCCGGGGTGCAGCTGCGACGTGCTCCTCCAAGACAGGCCAGAAACCCTGTTTCCCCGCGAATAGTTTTTCCTCTGAAATGACAAATGTCTAATATTTGTCTCGGATCGTGAGATTTAATTCTGTATTTTTCATTCATTTTATAAGAAATTCTTTGAATCGTTATATCTGTACGAATATATCGACAATTGATATTGCGCAAAAGTATTCTTGAGTAAAATAGAAATGTTTATTTCACTTTATTTTCAGGGGGGCAATGCTAGTATTGCGGCACTGAATGGTATCGGAGGACATGTTCCTTGTCTGAGGTCGCCCCGGAACAACTGACGCCGCAACAACCCGTATCTCGACGGCGACGGGAGCTTGTTACGTTCTTTGTCCTTGCTTTCGGCATCTGGCCGATCGTCGCTGTCGGTGTGGTCGGCGGTTATGGTTTCCTCGTCTGGATGTTTCAGATCCTCTACGGCCCGCCGGGTCCGCCCGGTCATTGAGGGACGGTCATGACGCAGCAAGTCCTTTCCAGGCGGATGTTTCTGAGCGGTGGCAGGCGCGCCGCGGTCGCCGGTATTCGCCCGCCCGGGATTGCGGAAGGCGGGCTTGCAGCCTGCACGGGCTGCGGGCAATGCGTCGAACACTGTCCGACCGGCATTGTCGGTCTTGTCGATGGGGTGCCTCTTCTCGATTTTTCCGTGGCGGAATGCACTTTCTGCGGCGCCTGCGCGCAAAGCTGTCCCGAGCCGGTGTTCACCGATGGGCTTGCCGCCCGCTTCGATCATGCCGTTGCCATCGGGCCTTCCTGCCTGCCGTTCCAGGGGGTTGATTGCCAGGCCTGCCGTGACGCCTGTCCCACCGGCGCCATTCGCTTTCGGCCGGTGCGTGGCGGGCCGTTCGTGCCGGAGCTGACGGCCGAGTCCTGCACGGGCTGTGGCGCCTGCATTTCCGTCTGTCCCGTCGGCGCGGTTGCGACCGCGCCGCGAGGCGCGGAGGCCGCCCATGTCTGAACAGCGGCGCCATCATATCTCCAGCGCTGTGGTCGCCACGAAGCTGGGCGCGCTTGACAGCGTGTTGGCGACACTTGCGACCATCGACAATGTCGAGGTGCACGGTGCGGACAAAGGCAAGATCGTCGTCGTCATAGAGGGGCCGAACACCGGTGTGCTCGGGGATACGCTGATGCGCATCTCCGTCCTCGACGGCGTGATCGCGGCGAACATGGTTTTCGAGCATGTCGAATTGGAAGAGGACGAGGTGCATGGGCAGCGAACTGACGCGGCGTGACATCCTGAAGGCCCAGGCGGCGGGCGTTGCGGCGGCGGCGGCAGGCATCGCGCTGCCTGCTGCCGCCCAGCCGGTTCCGGGCGGGGTGAGCGCGCTGGAGATCAAATGGGACAAGGCGCCCTGCCGCTTCTGCGGCACCGGCTGCGGCGTCATGGTGGGCGTCAAGGAGGGCAAGGTCGTCGCCACGCACGGCGACATGCAGGCTGAGGTCAATCGCGGTCTCAACTGCATCAAGGGCTATTTCCTGTCGAAGATCATGTACGGTACGGACCGCCTGACAGCGCCGCTTCTGCGCAAGCGAAACGGCGTCTATGCCAAGGACGGCGAGTTCGAGCCGGTGACCTGGGAAGAGGCCTTCGACGTGATGGCCGACCAGGCCAAGAAGGTGCTGAAGGAAAAGGGGCCAACCGCTGTCGGCATGTTCGGTTCCGGTCAGTGGACGATCTTCGAGGGCTATGCCGCGACCAAGCTGATGCGCGCCGGCTTCCGCTCGAACAATCTCGACCCGAACGCCCGCCACTGCATGGCCTCTGCCGCCGTCGCCTTCATGCGCACCTTCGGCATGGACGAGCCGATGGGCTGCTACGACGACTTCGAGCATGCCGATGCCTTTGTGCTCTGGGGCTCGAATATGGCGGAGATGCACCCGATCCTGTGGACGCGCATCGCCGACCGGCGGCTTGGCAACGAGCATGTGCGCGTGGCCGTTTTGTCCACCTTCACCCATCGCAGCATGGACCTTGCCGACATCCCGATGGTCTTCAAGCCGGGCACGGACCTGGTGATCCTCAACTATATCGCCAACCACATCATCCAGTCCGGCCGGGTGAACGAGGATTTCGTACGCAACCACACGAAGTTCGTGCGCGGCGTCACCGATATCGGCTATGGCCTCAGGCCGGACGACCCGGTGGAGGTCAAGGCGGCCAATTCCGCCGATCCGGGCAAGACGGAACCGATGGACTACGAAGCCTTCAAGGCCTTCGTTGCCGAATACACGCTGGAAAAGGCGGTCGAGATGACCGGCGTCGAGGCCGGCTTCCTCAAGCAACTCGCCGAGCTCTATGCCGACCCGGACCGCAAGGTCATGTCGCTCTGGACCATGGGCTTCAACCAGCATGTGCGCGGTGTCTGGGCGAACCAGATGGTCTATAACCTCCATCTTCTGACGGGCAAGATCTCCGAGCCCGGCAACAGCCCGTTCTCGCTGACCGGCCAGCCGTCGGCCTGCGGCACGGCGCGCGAGGTCGGAACCTTCGCCCACCGCCTGCCGGCCGACATGGTGGTGACGAACCCGGAACACCGCAAGCATGCAGAAGAAATCTGGCGCGTGCCGCACGGGCTCATCCCGGAAAAGCCCGGCTACCACGCCGTCCAGCAGGACCGCATGCTTCGCGACGGCAAGCTCAATTTCTACTGGGTGCAGGTCAACAACAACGTCCAGGCCGGTCCGAACACCTCGAACGAGACCTACAAGGGCTATCGCAACCCGGAGAACTTCATTGTCGTGTCGGATGCCTATCCGACGATCACGGCGATGAGCGCGGACCTCATCCTCCCAGCCGCCATGTGGGTGGAGAAGGAGGGCGCCTACGGGAATGCCGAGCGACGAACCCATGTCTGGCATCAGCTTGTGCAAGCGCCGGGTGAGGCTCGGTCCGATCTCTGGCAGATGGTCGAGTTCTCCAAGCGCTTCACCACGGACGAGGTCTGGCCAGCGGAGATCCTGGCGGCCAACCCCGCCTACAAGGGCAAGACGCTCTACCAGGTGCTGTTTGCCG
>JAIUNP010000342.1 GCA_020161975.1 Pseudomonadota bacterium | reverse complement strand
TTGAGCTGCGGGCACGCGAACAAACTTCCGGGGCAATCAAGGCGCTTCTTGGTCTAGCACCGAAGACCGCGCGTCGTATCAGCAATGATGGTGTCGAGAGCGATGTTCCGCTTGAACATGTCCACCTTGGTGATCGCCTACGCGTTCGACCCGGTGAGAAAATTCCCGTGGATGCCGTTGTCGCCGAGGGGCGCTCCAACATCGACGAGGCTATGGTGACGGGCGAGCCTACCCCCGTGCCCAAGCAGGCAGGCGACCGTGTGATCGGCGGCACGATCAACACCACCGGCGCGCTGGTCATTGAGGCGACCGCCATCGGCAGTGACACGGTACTCGCGCGCATCGTCCAGCTCGTCGCGCAAGCGCAACGCTCACGCGCGCCGATCCAGCGTTTGGCTGATACCGTATCGGGCTGGTTTGTCCCGGCGGTGATGCTGGTATCTGCCATCGCCTTTGCCGCCTGGTATATTTGGGGGCCTTCGCCGCAGTTCTCGTACGCACTTGTAGCGGCGGTCGCGGTTCTGATCATCGCTTGTCCCTGCGCCCTTGGTCTCGCGACACCTATGTCGATCATGGTTGGCGTTGGCGCGGGCGCGCGAGCCGGAGTGCTCGTCAAAAGCGCTGAGGCGCTCGAGCGCATGGAGAAGGTTGATATTCTCGTGGTTGACAAAACAGGGACACTCACGGAAGGGCGCCCGAGCGTGACCGGGCTCGAAACGCGTGGTGCCCTGTCACAGTCTGATCTTCTGCGCATGGTGGCCTCGGTCGAGGCGCTTAGTGAACACCCACTGGCGCATGCCGTCGTCTCCGAGGCGAAAATGCGTGGACTGGCGCTCGAACAGGTGACGGATTTCGACTCACCCGTGGGCAAGGGCGCGCGCGGCCTCGTCGGAGGCCGTTTGGTCGCCATCGGTCAGGAGCGGTTTCTCCGTGAACTCGGGATCGCGGTGCCACCTGATAGCGCTTCGGCGATGCGGGCGGAAGGTGCGACAGCGGTTTTTGTCGCTGTAGACGGTCAGTTCGAAGGCATCATTCGCATTGAAGATCCGATCAAGACTTCGACGGTGCCAGCGCTTCAGGCGCTCCAGGAAGCCGGCATCGAGATTATGATGCTGACAGGCGACGCACAGGGAACCGCTGAGGCAATTGCCCGTCGCCTTGGCATCGCCCGTTTCGAAGCGGAGGTCACGCCTGAACGGAAGCAACAAGTGGTAGCGGGTCTTCGCGCCGAAGGCCGAGTCGTCGCCATGGCCGGCGACGGCGTGAACGATGCCCCGGCTCTTGCGGCAGCCGACGTTGGTATTGCCATGGGTAATGGTACGGACGTTGCGCTGGAAAGCGCTTCGGTTGCTCTGCTCAAGGGCGATCTAGGCGGTATCGTGCGGGCAAGGCATCTTTCCGCCGCGACGATGCGAAACATCCGGCAGAACCTGTTCTTCGCTTTCTTCTACAACGCGGCAGGCGTTCCGGTGGCGGCCGGCATCCTCTATCCCGCATTCGGCATACTGATCTCGCCGATCATCGCGGCGGCAGCAATGGCGTTGTCTTCTGTCAGCGTGATCGGCAACGCCTTGCGGCTTCGAGGAATCAAACTCTGATCAGGTGGAACCGCAAGAATGACTTGAATCTGTTCATGGATCGAGAGGCAAAGTGTGTTACCCTGCAATGGTTGAAAGCTGAGAGAAGGACCGGGTGAGAACGATTTCGCGACTGATTGCGATCTTGATGATCCTCGTTTTTGGCGTGGCGTCGGTTTCGACGACCCCGATCAGCGGAGCATCGGCGAACGCCATTGTCGCGATGGCCGATATGGATTGCTGTCCAGCGGGCAATACCCCGATGCCGGATTGCCAGAAGGATTGTCCGTATCTTGCGTTGTGTGCCGCGAAATGCGCTCCCGGCGCGATGGTTTCCGACTTCCAGGTGCTCTTTTTCCAGGTCAGCTTTGTTCAGATCAGATTTGTTCACGGTTCCGACCATGCGGGTCAGTTGATCCGCCCGCCCGCGCCACCACCCCGAATTTGGGACATGGCCGACGCCTGATGGTGTCGGCGCACTCTGCTCCGGGATCCCGGAGCAGGTGAGCACCCGTGGTTTGTCGCCACGGTCTTTGCTGCATCAGCAGCTTGTCCTGAAATTCACGAGAACACCCATGAAAACCCGTCTTAACATGCGCGCCATGGCGGCGACGCTGACCATCTTGCTGTCCTCAATCCCCTTCCACGCGGCAAAGGCCGACCCCAAGGACTATGAGTTCCGGCTCGTCGAGAGTGCGATCAAACAGGGCGATGGTGCCGTCATTGCCGTCAAACTGATCGATAAACGTTCCGGCAAGCCAGTGCCTGATGCAGTGATCTTCGCGACCCGCATCGACATGGCCCCGGACGGCATGGAGATGATGGCGTCGAAGATCGAACCGCTGCCCTCTATCGAACCCGGCACCTACCGCTTCAAGGCCAACCTTTCGATGGAAGGCGGCTGGCGCCTTTCCCTCGGTGCCAAGGTGCAGGGTGAGACCGGTACGGTCGAGAGCAAGCTCGTCCTGAAGGCCGTGAAATGACCAGACCCGTAAAAACGGGTCTCCTCCTCGCCGCGTTTGTCGCGGCGGGGACTGGAGGCTATTGGGCCGGCCAGCGCGGTTTCGCGCTGCCGTTTCATTCGCCATTCGCATCCATGTCGACGCCAAAGAAGGGAGCGGCCGACCCTACTGGATCGATTCTCTATTACCGCGATCCAGATGGACCATTCTATTCTGCGGAGCCGAAAAACAACCCGAAAGGCAGGGCTTACCTACCGGTTCTCGCGAGCGGGGACATTAGCTTCGATCCCGCGCCTGCAAAACAAGCGGATGCGAACACGACAAAGCAGCCCGGCAAAATCCGCTTCTATCGCAACCCGATGGGATTGCCGGATACCTCGCCGGTGCCGAAGAAGGATTCCATGGGGATGGACTACATCCCCGTCTACGAGGGTGATGACGACGAGAGCGGAATCGTCAAGCTCTCACCCGGTAAGGTGCAGCGCACGGGCGTTCGTTCTGTTCCGGCCACGAGCAGCAAGATCACCCAAATCCTTCGCGCACCTGGGATCGTTGCGCTGGATGAACGGCTGGTAACGGTGCTTGCCGCCCGCGCCGACGCCTTCGTTGAGAATGTCGCGACAGTGACAACCGGAGAGGCAGTGAAGCGCAACCAGCCACTTGTCACGTTGTTCTCGACGGAGTTTGCAAATGCTGCCGCGCTGTTCGTCGGTGAACTGGCGATTGATTCACGCGGTGTGACGACAGGTGGCGCCCGCAAGCGCCTCGAAAACCTTGGCGTGCCGCCGGAAGAAATCGCTGAAATCGAGCGAACCCGCAAAATACCTCCGAACATGGTCTGGCGCGCACCGCGTGACGGAATCGTGCTGGAGCGCAATGTCGTCACCGGCATGAAAATGGCCTCGGGGACGACGCTGTTTCGCATCGCAGATGCAACAAGGCTCTGGGTGCTAGCGGATGTGCCAGAGCTTGGGCTCGTTTCCTTGCGTCTGGGCGCTGAAGCTACCGTGCGTGTGCGACACCGCCCCGATCTGAGGTTCTCGGGCAAAATCTCCCTGATCTATCCGCAGGTGAACATCGAGACGCGCACAGCGCGCATCAGGATCGAGATCGCCAATCCTGACCTCCTTCTGTTGCCCAACATGTATGTCGATATCGAGATTATGGCTGGAGACGGCACTGATCGCATCGCTGTGCCGGACAGCGCTGTGATTGACAGTGGCGCGCACAAGGTCGTTCTCCTCGACCGGGGCGAGGGCCGCTTTGAGCCACGCGAGGTCAAGACCGGGGCGCGCGGCAATGGCTTTGTCGCTATTCTCGATGGCGTGATGGAAGGGGATCGCGTCGTCACTTCCGCCAACTTCCTGATTGATGCCGAGAGCAACCTGAAAGCTGCGCTTCAGAGCCTGTCGAGCGGCAAGGAAGGCAACATGCAGGAGAAGCAGCCATGATCGCAAGGCTTATCTCCTGGTCATCCCGCAACTTGATGCTGGTGCTAATCAGCACTGTGTTCGCCGTTGCCGCCGGACTTTATTCCCTGCGCAACCTGCCGCTCGACGCCATCCCTGATCTCTCGGATGTGCAGGTGATCGTCTACACCGAATATGCCGGGCAGGGGCCGCAGGTGGTCGAGGATCAGGTGACCTATCCCCTGAGCACTGCGATGCTCACCGT
>JAIUNP010000341.1 GCA_020161975.1 Pseudomonadota bacterium | reverse complement strand
GGGCGGTCGCACCAGGCTCGGTGGGCGCGGGCGCCGCCGGGCCGTTCTTCGAGAAACTGGTCTCGATGATCGCCGAACGGGGCATGACCCCGGATGTGACCTTCGCCATCGACCGGACGGATATTCCGGACCTGCTGCGAACGGGGGATATTTTCGTCCTGCCATCGCGGCAGGAGGGCTTCGGGCTGGCGCTGATCGAGGCAATGGCGGCGGGCCTGCCGGTGATTGCCTCCCGCACGGGCGGACCGGCAACGCTGGTTGCCGATCGCGTCAACGGGCTGACCTTCACACCAGAGGAGCCGGAGGATCTGGCCGAAAAGATCATCACGCTTGCGACCGACGCCGATCTCTGCGCGACCCTCGTCAAAGCAGGGTACGACACGGCGGCGCGGTTCAGCATCGCCGCGACCCTGGCGGCTCACCGCGATTTATACTGTCGCCTGGCGCGTTGAAATGGTCTGGCGAACGGGAACGCCGTAGGGCTCCCACGGGGTTTTGAGCAGCCGGAGCGGTGAGATGCCCAGCATCGCAAGGCCGCCGCCATAGGCGAGCGAAAAGGCAATGAACCCCGCAAGGAACTCGGCAAGGCTGCCGGCGCCCGCCACCACCCTTACACCAAGAACAAGGGCGACGCTCGCCGCCAAGACGATCAGGGTGATCTTGCCGAACTCAAGAAGCGGCAGGCGAAAGCGGAAGAACGTGCGCGTGGCAAAAATGCTGGCGCAAAGGGCCAGCGTCGTCGACAGCAGCGCCGATAGCGCCGCTCCGGGCAGGCCATAGGCGTGCACCAGGATCACCGAGCCAAATGCGCTGACGATCGCCGCCGGAACGACGGCCTTGAGCTTGAGCGCGTTGCGCCCGAGCATGAAGAACAGGTTGTCGTAGAGGAACACCTTGAACATCAGGAGACAGGTGGACCCGGCGATGACCGGCATCAGCCAGGCGGTATCGGCGCGAAACTCAGGCTTGACGAAGAGATCGGCGATCTGGCTGCGCAGCAGGATGATACCGGCAAGGGCGCCCGCACAAAGGATGAAGATCGAAATGCTGATGCCCGACTGGATTTCCCGCGCGCGCTCATCGCCCTCTCGCGCCCGTGTCGCAAACAGCACCGGCACGGTCATGGTGTTGAGCGGCGCAATGAAGAACTCAACCGTCTGGCGACCGAGGGCGAAGGCGATGGCATAGACGCCGACGCTTGCGGGGCCGAGAAATGCGTTGAGCACGAAGCGCTCGAAATTGACAACGACGAAGTTGAGCAGCGTGTCGCCGACAATTGGCATGCCGAACTGGAACGGTGTGCGGTAGCCCCGTGCGATGAGGCGCGGCGCACTGAACTGGCTTCGGCTTGCTGCAAAACCGACCAGCGCGGCAAGCAGGGTGATGCCGCTGAGCGCCAGCGAGGGCGCCAGGAAACCCGCATTCGGAAGGTAGGTTGCCCCGATGACCGCCGGCAGGATCATCAACCCGCGGGTCAGCTCGATCTTTGCGTAAAGCCCGGAATTATGCGTGACCTGCTGGATCACAAGCACAAGGCGCAAGGGGGCGAAGGCAAGCACATAGGCAAAGACCGCAACGATGAAGGCGCCGATATGGTCGGAGGCGACGAACCACGCGACCGGAATGGAGAGCACCAGCGCGATTCCCAGCATGGCCCCGGCCAGCACCAGCAGGCGGCCAAAGCGCAAGGGGCGGAGCCGGCGCTGCCCGGCCTCGCGCGATTGGGCAAAGAGCCGCACCCAGTTGGCCGAAGTCATTTCGAGGATCTCGCCCACGGTCATTGCGAGCACGAACAGACCCGTTTCGGTCATCGAGATCCGGCGCGGAAGCAGGAACAGAATGGCAAACATCGACAGGCGCGGAATGGCCCCTGCGAGGAAATAGCCGATAAAACCGCTGCCAGTCATGGGATCGCGCTGCCTGTCCTCGTATTCGTGTCGCGAAATGGCGGCGCGAGAGATTATTTCCAGTGGAACACCTGCACCAACGCAGGCGTGAGAATGACGATGAACAAAACCGGCAGGAAGAAGACAATCATCGGCACGGTCAGTTTCGGCGGCAGGGCAGCAGCCTTCTTCTCGGCCTCGTTCATGCGCATGTCGCGACTTTCCTGCGCAAGTGTACGAAGGGCCTGCCCGACGGGCGTGCCGTATTTTTCAGCCTGAACCAGTGCGGTACAGACCGATTTGACGCTGTCCATCCCCGTGCGCTTGGCGAGGTTTTCATAAGCGATGCGCCTGTCCGGCAGATAGGACAGCTCGGCGGTCATGAGCGCCAGCTCTTCGGCGAGCGCCATCGACTGGGCGACGATCTCCGTGCTGACCCGCTTGAAGGAATGTTCGACCGACATGCCCGATTCGACACAGATGAGCAGCAGATCAAGCGAATCGGGAAAGGCCCGCTGCATGTTCTGCTTGCGCTTGGTGCGCAAGTTGGTGAGGTAGATTTCGGGTGCCTTGAAGCCGATGTAGGCTCCGGCGATGCAGATCGCCACCTTGATCGTTGCCGGCTGCTTGAGGTCCAGAACGACGAAGACATAGAAGGACGTGAAGACGAACAGCAGGATCGGCGCCACCATCCGGAAAAACAGGAAGGTGTATTCCGCTGAATTTCCGCGAAAGCCGGCCGAGGCCAGCGACATCCTGAGGTCTTCGGACGCGGCATGTTTCTTCAGGTCGAAGTTTTCGACCAGATTTTTCATGTAGCTCTTCGGCGATGACCGGAGGGAGACCTTGGACTTGCCCTGGGTGTTCATCCGCTCGCGTTCGCGCTGCCGGATGTTCTCGCGCTCGATCGCAACCGTTTTCATCCGGTTCTTGAATTGATTGCGATCCATCAGCGGCAGACCGATGGTGATCACGGTCGCGCCCACCGCCACAGCGGTAAAAAGAGCGCCCATGAACCTCGGATCGATGATGTAGGAGATGATATCCAAGACTGGATCCCCCTCAGATATCGAATGCGATCATCTTCTTCATCGAGAAGACGCCGCAGAACATGAGGAAACCGCCGATGCAGAGCGCGAACTTGCCGGCATCGGTCTGGAACAGGATCATGATGTAGGCCGGAGTGGTCAGGTAAACGAGCAGGATGACGATGGGCGGCAGCGACCCGATGATGCCGGCAGAGGCCTTCGCCTCCATGCTCATCGCCGCGACCTTGTCGCGCATCTTGCGCCGCTCGCGCAGCACTTTGGACAGGTTCGCCAGCACTTCCGACAGGTTGCCACCGGCCTTGCTCTGGATTTCGATGACGATGCCGAAGAAGTTGGCCTCCGCGGTCGGCACGCGCTGGAAGAGGCCGCTGACCGCCTCGGGCAGGCTGAGTCCCAGCGTCTGCGCCTCGACGATCTGGCGGAACTCGGTCTTGACCGGCTCCTGCGCCTCGCTTGCGATGATGCGGATGCAGTCTCCCAGCGGCAGGCCGGACTTGATGCCGCGGACGATCACGTCCACCGCATCGGGGAATTCCTTGATGAACTTCTTCACGCGCCGCTTGCGCAGAAACACCAGCATCCAGTTGGGCAGGCCGAGGCCACCGACAACCGCCCCGGCCACGCCGAAGAAGATGTTTCCGCTTGCCATCAACCCAACGAGGAAGCCCACAACGCCGAGGACGATCGAGATGGTGAAGAACTTCTTGCGGTCCCAGTCTAGCCCGGCCTGGATGATCTTGTCCTGGAGGGTCACCTTGTCCTGATCTGCTTTCTTGCGTTCGATTTCCTTCAGCGATTCGGCAACCTGCTTGCTGCGGCTCAGCTTGCTGGAGCCCTCGGGTTTGTCCGTCCGAACGGTGGTGACCTTTTCCTGGCGTTTCTCGCCCTGAATGCCGCCGTCGAAATAGGGGAGCACGAAGGCATAGGTGAGCCCGCCGGCAGCCGTCGCCGCAAGTCCCATCACCAACATTTGCCGGATGTCCATCACGTGTCTCCGTCAGGCTGCCTGATCCTGGTCCGCACTCTTGGCGGCCGCAGCATCGAGTGCCGCAGCAAGCCGCTCTGTTTCGCCGTAATACCGGGCGCGCTCCCAGAAGCGGGGCCGACCGATGCCGGTGGAGACGTGCTTGCCGATGATCTTGCCGTTCGCGTCCTCGCCATCCATCTTGTAGACGATGATGTCCTGCGTAATGATGACATCGCCTTCCATGCCCATCACTTCTGTAATGTGCGTGATGCGGCGCGAGCCGTCGCGCAGGCGCGTTGCCTGCACGATCACA
>JAIUNP010000340.1 GCA_020161975.1 Pseudomonadota bacterium | reverse complement strand
CGAACTCGGGCTTCTGTTTTGGGTGCAATGGTTGGCTGGCCTCGGCTCGCTCGCCCTCGCGGGATGGGTTCTGGCCGTCCGTCCGCGCGATTTTGCGGCACGGCTGCTCTTCATTTCGGCATCCGGGTCTGCGTTGGGGATCTGGTCATCGGCGATCTATACGACACGTGACATTGCGATTGACGGGGCGCTCTTTCGCGTTCTTTCCATCATGAACGGACTGGGCATCGTCACTTTCGCGATCGCCTTTGCTGCGCTCTTGCTCGTTTACCCGCGCCCGTTCGTGACACGCTCGGCGGCAGCGGCGATGTTGTTGTTGCCCATTCTGGCAAGCATCGCTGAAGCGGGCGGCTGGGTGGATGACGTGCGCTGGACTCGCGTCATGCTGGTCGCTGGCGGCTTGTTGATCGCGCTTGTTCTGGCGCTGGCACAGTGGCGCGTCAGCTTGCGCGATCCGCTCGCACGGGCCGCGATGCGCTGGATCTTCCTGTCGCTGCTGGCGAGTCTGGTATTCTTTGCGGCTGTCGCCGTCCTGCCGTCCCTGCATGGCCGCAGCCTAACCATTCCGCAGGGCTACATGATGGCGTTTTCGCTTGTCTTCTTTAGCGGAATTGCCGTTGCCGTGGCGCGATATCGCCTGTTCTCCATCGAAAACTGGGCTCACCGTCTGCTATTTTACCTGCTGGGCGCACTCCTCCTGTTCCTTCTTGATGTCGCGCTTGTCAATGTGATGCACATGGCCAGTGATTTGGCCTTTGGCATCGCATTGTTGGTTGTCGGCTTTGGCTATTTGCCGCTCCGCAGCCGGATCTGGCGCTGGTTGACCGGCAGTATGCATGCCACGTCCAGTGATCGCGCCTTTGCGGCAGCCAGCGGGATCGTGCTTGAACCGATTGCCGAGGAGCGCGAAAAGCGCTGGCATCGGATGCTGGAGCAGCACTTCCAGCCGCTCACCATACTACCGGCCGTTGACGCAGCGCCCGAGGTTTTCATTGGCGCTGAAGGTTTGCAGTTGGTCGTGCCGGCGTCGACGGCGGGCGCCGCCGTCATACTGTGCGGCAAGGCCGGTGGACGCGCCTTGTTCCAGACTGCGGATGCTGAACTGGCCGACAGCCTGATCCGGTTCATGTCCAGCTTCGGTGAAGGACGCAGCGCCTATGTCCGGGGGGCGACGGCCGAACGGATGCGTATCGCCCGCGACCTGCATGATGATGTCGGCGCGCGGCTTTTGTCGGCCATGCACCAGTCCGATGAGACGGTACGCTCGTTGTTGAAGGATACGCTTGCCGATATCCGGACGCTCTCCGGCGCGCTCGCCGGCGAGATTGTCCCCCTCAACCAGTTTCTTGCCGAAACACGGCACGAGGCATCCGAACGGCTTGCCCAATGCGGGATTGGCCTCACCTGGCCGCCGCTGGCTGATGACAATCTGGAGCAACCCGTTGATTACCGCCAGCGCAAGGCGCTCGCTTCCGCCATTCGCGAGGTCGTTACCAATATCATCAAGCATTCTGGCGCCGACAAGGTCTGTGTTTCGATTGAACAAGGCGCGGGACTGCTGACGGTCATCATTGCCGACAACGGACGGCTTGCGGCCAACGGCGGCGTCGGCAAGCCGCACAATGGGTTGCGCAACATCGACCAGCGCATCCGCGACATTGGCGGCACCGCGCATTTCAACTGGTCTCCGACGGGGCTGACAGTGACACTCTCGGTTCCGTTCGAGGCGGCACCAACACCCGAGCCGGAGCCGAGATCCAAATAGCAATGCGAATGCATCGTGCGCATCTTGCCAGGTGCGCGTCTTGCCAAGCGGGATTTAGCCAATCATGACGAATGCAACCTGCCTGATCGTTGAAGACAACCACCAGACTGCCGTGTTTCTCGCGGGGATCGTCGGTCGGGCGTTTCCGGAATTGGCGGTGCGTCATGCCGCCTCGTTTGCCGAAGCCAAGGGCATGATTGCACTCTGCCGCAATGCCCGGCAGGCGCAGATCGAACTGGCGCTGGTCGACCTCAGCCTGCCTGATGGCTCCGGGCTCGACGTGATCGGGCAGCTGACCGGCGCATCGCCGCAATCCACAATCATCGTAACGACGACCTTTGCCGACGATGATTCGATCTTCCAGTCGCTCACGCGCGGCGCACGCGGCTATATTCTCAAGAGCGAGCCACCGGCGATGATCGAGCAACTGCTCATCCGCATCAGGCAGGGTGAACCGTCGTTGTCGCCGGCTGTGGCGATCCGGGTTCTCAACTATTTTTCCCGGCATTCGCGGCTGACGGAGGATCCAGTCGAGCAACTTTCGGCGCGTGAGACCGAAACACTCAAACTGATCGCCAAGGGCCTGACCGCCGCCGAGGTTGCAACAGAGCTTGGTCTCAAGCCGCAAACGGTGACCTCGTATATCAAGGTCATCTACCAGAAGCTGAACATCAATTCGCGCGCGGAGGCCGCCCGGGAGGCGATCCGCATGGGGCTGATCTGATCATCTTGCCACCCCCCTGAACGGGGGTGTGCAGCGTTTCCGCATCATGGGAATGTCTCTCTCGCCCTGCCAGACCGGGGCCAATGATCCTGCCATTGCGACCAGATCGTTATTTGAGATTCCGAGGGCCCCATGATTCGAACGTCATCCGCAACCGTCCAAAATCTTCGTGACCGGTTCTTCTGGACCACTGCGGTTTGTCTGGTCCTAAACACGTTGAACGGTGGCGCGCAGGCCCAGACGACCGGCGTCACGGTCGTCGGCCCGCTGTCCGGCAGTGCCTATGCCTCGGGCACGGCCTATATGGTTTCCAATGACGGGGCGATTGCGGTCGGCAGCATCCAGAACGCTGCCGGGCAGCTTGAGGCCTTCCGCTGGACCCCGAGCGGCACCGTCGGCCTCGGTATGCTCGGCCCCGGGTTCATTCAGCAAAGTCACGCTTTTGGCATGAGCGCCGACGGCTCCGTCATCGTTGGCTATGGCCTGCACGGGGCCGGTGTCACGGCCAGCGCCTTCCGCTGGACGCAGGCGGGCGGCATGGTCAACCTCGGTGCGCTGCCGGGCGCGTCGTCCCCCACAAGCTACGCCTTCGGCGTTTCCGCAGATGGCTCGATCGTCGTCGGTTCGAGCGCGGCCGCCAATGGTCGCGACCGGGCGTTCGTATGGACAGAGGCAGGCGGAATGCAGGCGATCGGCGATCTGCCATCGTCACGCAGCAGCGCAAACGCCATTACGCGCGATGGCCTGTTCATCGTTGGCCAGAACAACGTGACACGCAGCGGCATTACGGCGGGCACGCAGCACGCGTTCATCTATGACAGGCTGGCGGCGACAACCCGATATCTGGCCCCGCTCGTTGCCAACCACTCCGCCAATGCGAACGCCGTCAGCGATGATGGGTCCGTCATCGTTGGTTCAGCAGCGATCAACAGTTCCACAACACATGCTGTGCGTTGGCAGGGCCAGGATGCGCCGGTTGACCTCGGTACGCTCGGCGGCACGCTTTCAAGCACGAATTTCAGCCACGCATCGGGCGTGAGCGGCGATGGTTCAATTGTGGTGGGAACCACGTTCAACAGCGCCAACCTGCACGAAGGTTTCCGCTGGACACAGGCGACCGGCATGGTCGGCATGACCCAGTTGCTGACTAACGCCGGCGTCACGATGACCGGGCAGCGCATCTACAATGTTGTCGGCGTCTCGCAGAATGGCCAGTTCTATGCCGGCGAGCGCGTCACGGTCGGCCTTTCCGGCGACGGGGCGCCCGAGCCAGTGGTGATCCGCTACATCGAGGGCACGACGGGCGGCGGCACAGGCGGCACCGGAACCGGGACAGGGACAGGAACAGGCACCGGATCGGCCAGCGGTGGCACAGGGGGCACCGACACCGGCACAAACACCGGTACGGACACCGGCACAAACACCGGATCGGGGAACAGCGGCACAGGGGGCGGTGCGATTGCCGGCGTCACCACCCTGGCCTCGGTTACCCAGTCGGTGCATGGCGTCGGCAAGGCGCGGCGCAACGCGGCGGTCCAGCAGAGTGGATTTGCCGCCGGCATGATGGGTGCCAACAGGTCCACCACCGGGGGCTCCGGCATCGGCGCCTATGGCGGTTTCGGCTCGATCTCCGGCGGGTTGACGGGCCGGCTGGCCTTCAACAACGGCTTTGCCCTGCTCGGCGGCATTTCCGGCATGACCGAGCGCTACAAGGATGTGCGTGTCGGCCTCTCC
>JAIUNP010000339.1 GCA_020161975.1 Pseudomonadota bacterium | reverse complement strand
GCGGGCGAGACCGCACTCAAACCGGATCATGTCCGCGCCTCCCGCATCCGGCGGCTCAACCATTCTGAAAAGGCGAGGGCGGCGATGGAAATGCCAACGGCAACGAGGGAGAGGCGCCAGGCGCCGTCATCCGCGCCGGGGGTCTGGACATATCCGTAGATGGCGGCCGGAATGGTGCGCGTCTCACCGGGAATGGACGAAACGAAGGTGATCGTCGCGCCAAATTCGCCCAGCGCTTTGGCAAAACACAGTACCGCGCCAGCCAGAATGCCCGGCCAGGCCAGCGGCAGCGTCACCGTGGCAAAGACGAACAGGGGCCGGGCGCCCAGCGTGCTCGCCGCCTGCTCCAGCCGGGCATCAATCGCCTCGATGGACAGGCGGATGGCCCGCACCATCAGCGGAAAACCCATGATCGCAGCCGCCAGCGCCGCGCCGGTCCAGCGGAACGAGAAGACGATGCCCACCTCCGCCAACGCGCCGCCAAACACTCCGCGCCGCCCGAACAGCAGCAGCAGCGCATAGCCTGTCACAACCGGCGGAACCACAAGCGGCAGGTGCACCAGCGCATCCAGCACTACCTTTCCGCGAAACTCGACCCGCGCGAGCAGCCAACCCACGGCCACCGCCAGCGGCAGGATGGCCAGAGTGCCAACCGTTGCAACGCGCAGGCTGAGATGCACGGCCTGCCAATCCTCTGCAGTCAATCCAGTCAACCTTCGCGCTCCGACCGTCGCATCATGGCATCATTATATTCGTACATATATAATGAAAGTTTCCGCCTGGGCGCAATCGGCAAGGTGGCGAGCAACAATGGACTTGGCAAATTGAACAATTTAGTTCATTTACTCGACAGGGCCGCGCAGAAAGTGGCGCATAAGGCTTGACCCGGCACCGTCAAGGTGCAGGAATTCGCAAAGAGGCCGCTTGGCCCAACCAGGGAGAAACAGATGTCGATTTCAACAACCCGTCGTCATGCCATGGGCCTTGTGGCCGGTGCGGCTGCTGCGGTTGCAGCCGGTGTTCCGGCCCGCGCGCAGGGCAAGGTGTTGCTGCGCCTTTCGGCGCCCGCCACCGCGACCGACCAGCGCGCTCTCGGCCTTATTGACAAGTTCGGCCCGGGCGTTGCGTCATTTGCGGAATTCCAGCCGCACTGGAACGCGACGCTGTTCAAGCAGGGCACCGAGATCGAGGCAATTGCCCGTGGCAATCTCGAAATGTCGATCGCTTCGGCGCAGGAACTCGCCACGCTCATCCCGGCCTGGTCGATCTTCACCGCCGGCTATCTGCTGCGCAGCGCCGATCACCAGCTGAAGGTGTTCGCCAATCCGGTGATGGACGACCTCAAGAAGCAGACCGAGGACAAGCTGGGCGTCAAGCTGCTGTCGGTCATGTATCTGGGCAAGCGCCAGATCAACCTGCGCGGCGAAAAGGAAGTGAAGACGCCTGCCGATCTCGCCGGCGTCAAGCTCAGGATGCCGCCGTCGGATGCCTGGCAGTTCCTCGGCAAGGCGCTTGGCGCCAATCCGCTGCCGATGGCGTTTACCGAACTCTACACCGCGCTCCAGTCGGGTGCCATCGACGGGCAGGACAACCCGCTGCCGACCGTTCGCGACTCGAAGTTCTACGAAGTCACCAAGCAGATCGTGCTGACGGCCCACCTTGTTGACTGGAACTTCCTGACCATCAGCAAGAAGGTTTGGGACAAGTTCACACCCGATCAGCAGAAGCAGCTTCTGGCCGCTGCCGATGCTGCCTGCAAGCAGGCACGCGACGCCCAGTTGAAGCTTGAGGATGAGCTTGTGGCCTTCATGAAGGAAAAGGGCCTCAAGGTCTATGAGCCGGACGTCAACGCTTTCCGCACCCATGTGCAGAAGGAATATCTCGCCTCCAAGTTCGCCAAGGACTGGCCGGCGGGCATGGTTGACAAGATCAACGCCATCAACTGACGGCGGATAGACGATCAGGCGGGGGTCAACCCCGCCTGTTCTGTATCGGTATGCGCCTCAGGGCGTCCAAGAGATTAGGGGGGAGAGGGGTCATGCAGGGGTTGCGGCACTTTTTATTCAGACGTGCGGAAGACGTGATGGTGGCACTTGCGGGCATTATGTTCGTCGCCTTCGTCATCCAGATCTTCTCGCGCTACGTGCTCAATGCGGGCACGGATTGGACGCATGAGATCATCCTCATCACCTGGCTCTGGCTGATCTTCTGGGGCGCGGCCTTTTTCCTGGAAGACAAGGATCATGTGAAGTTTGATGTGCTCTACAACCTCGGCGGCGAGAAGGCACGCCGGACGATGGCACTGATCACGGCGATTGCCATGGTTGTCGGCTTTGGCATTTCAGTGCCGGCCACATGGGACTTCATCGACTTCAAGAAGATCCGCGGAACGGACCATTTCCAAATTCCGATGAACATCATCTTCGGCGTCTACATGATCTTCCTCGCCGGGACGATCATCCACTATGGCCTCAGGGCCTGGCGGCTGATCCGGGGCGACAGCCTCGCCCAGCTTGAGAAGGAGGAAGAGGTATGAGCACGCCCTTCTTCTGGTGCATCGTCGTCCTGTTCGGTCTCGCCGGCATCGGCGCGCCGGTAGCCCTGTCCATGATCGTCTCTTCGATTGTCTACCTTCTGATGAAGGGGCAGGACGTTGGTTTGGCCGCCGAACAGATGTTGCAGGGTCTTTATGATGGCTTCCTGCTGCTGGCGATTCCGCTGTTCATCATCGCCGCCAACATCATGAACGCCGGTACGATTTCCGAGCGTCTGCTCCAGTTCTGCCTGGCACTGGTGGGGCGGTTCCGGGGTGGCCTCGGCCATGTCAACGTCGTTGCGAACATGATCTTTGCCGGCATGTCCGGTTCGGCCGTGGCCGATGCCGTGGGCCTCGGCAAGATCATCATCGAGATGATGCGCAAGGAAAACCGCTACTCGCCGGGCTACGCCGCGGCGATCACGGCGGCGGCCTCGACCATCGGCCCGATCATTCCGCCGTCGATCCCGATGGTGATGTATGCGCTCGTCTCAGACACCTCGATCGGCTACCTGTTCCTCGGCGGTTTCGTGCCCGGCGTGATGATGGGCATCTCACTCATGATCCTGAACGCCCGTCAGGCGCGGATCGAGAATGTGCCGCTGGAAGAGCCGGTGCCGCGTTCTGAACTGCCTAAGCTGACCGTTCGTGCCTTCCCGGCCTTGCTGATGCCGATCATCCTGCTGTTCGGCATCTATGGCGGCGCAACAACGCCAACAGAGGCGGCGGCGCTTGCGGCCTTCTATGCGCTGATCGTCGCGACCTTCCTCTACCGGGCCGTTTCGCCGCGTGTGTTGTACGGCGTTCTGTCGGAAAGCGCGCGGGCAACGGCCTCGGTCGGTCTCGTCATCGGTGCCTCGCTGATCTTCAACTACATCGTCGCGGCGGAGAACATCCCGGCGCACATGGAAACCGCGCTGAAGGGCATGAATATCTCGCCGCTCGTTTTCCTGATCGGCGTCAACATCATGCTCCTGCTCCTCGGCTGCCTGCTGGATGCGACGACGATCATCCTCGTCATCATTCCGCTGTTCCTGCCGACTGTGACCTCGCTGGGGATCGATCCGGTGCATTTCGGCGTGACGGCGGTGGTGAACTGCATGATCGGCCTCATCACGCCGCCTTATGGTGTCTTGCTCTTCGTCATCAATGCCATCACCGGCATTCCGCTGAAGACGATCATTGCGGCGATCTGGCCCTATGTGGCGGTCCTGGTGACGGCGCTGACGATCATGCTGCTGGTGCCGGACCTGGTGCTGTTCCTACCGAAGTTCTTCGGATACGTGCCGGTCGGCGCACGCTGACGCCAGGCCAGGGGGCTTCAGGCGGCATTGTCTTTTGGACAATGCCGCCTTTTGCTTGACTCAGGCCGCCCGCCCGGCGAAAGCCCGAAGGGCGTCCCCCTTCTGCCGAGCCCGTACCTGACATGACACTGCCCACACACGAAACCGTCCTCATCATCGACTTCGGCAGCCAGGTGACCCAGCTCATCGCGCGCCGCGTGCGCGAGGCTGGCGTTTATTCAGAGGTGCATCCGTTCCAGAATGCCGAGGCGGCTTTCAGGAAGCTGAGGCCGCGCGCCGTGATCTTCTCGGGCGGTCCGGACAGCGTGACGCGTGAGGGCAGCCCCCGCGCGCCGCAGGCCGTGTTTGACTCCAGTGTGCCGATTCTCGCCATCTGCTACGGCCAGCAGACGCTC
>JAIUNP010000338.1 GCA_020161975.1 Pseudomonadota bacterium | reverse complement strand
AAACTGCCGCTGCAACTAAAAAACTCGCTGCTCGTGTCCGGTTCAGCAGCGGTTTTGAACACGATACTGGCCATCTATGCCGGCTATTCATTCGCCAAGTTCCGCTATCCCGGCCGGCGCCCGGTGATGGTCATGCTGCTCTCGGCCCAGGTGTTTCCGTTTGGCCTTCTGCTGATCAGTCTGTACCCGATGATCACCGCGCTCGGGCTGATCGACACGCGCTTCGGACTGGTGCTGTCCTACATCGTCTTTGCGCTGCCGGTATCCACCTACATGCTCTACAGCTATTTCAGTCAGGTGCCCTCCGAGATGATCGAGGCAGCGCGGGCGGATGGCGCAAGCGAACTGCGCATCTTCCACACCATCGTGCTGCCGGTGTCGATTCCTGCCATCGTGACCGTGCTCCTCTACGGTTTCATGTGGTCGTGGAACGATCTGCTCTATTCGCTGACGCTGATCGTGTCCGACGACAAGCGCACCATCGGCCCCGGCATGTTGCTGAGCTATCTCAACGAGATCAACGCCGACTGGGGCGGCGCCATGGCGGCCTCCATCATCGCCTCGGCGCCGATTGTCGTCGCCTTCGCCTTTCTTCAACGCTGGTTCATCCAGGGCGTCACAGCGGGCTCCGTCAAGTAACGGCGCGGATCCGGCTTTGATCCTCAGGACAGGGAAGCACCATGAAAACGCAATCGCAGAGACCGCAAATGATTGGCGAGGACGCCAGAATCGTCGAAGTGCGCCATTGGCTGGTCCGCGTGCCGTTCCACGCGCCGATTGTCTGGGGCTCGGGCGTCCGCTCCGGCCCGACGCGGCTCCTCTGCGAGATTACCACGGCGGGCGGCGCCAAGGGCTATGGCGAGACGATCTGCCTGCTCGATGCCATTGAACCGGTGTTCCGCAACATTGTCGCCAAGGTCGCAATCGGCAAGCGTGTCGATCAGGCGGAAGTGCTCCACCGCAATGTTCTGGGCGCCGGCTATTATCACCACAAGCGCGCGGCCATCATGGCGATGTGTGCACTTGAAATGGCGATGTGGGACGCGCTGGGACGCCTCAGCGGTCTGTCGCTGTCGCAGATGTGGGGCGGGGTGTACCGGAAAAGTGTCGACTTTTCCGCCTATCTCTTCGTGGCCGATCCGGCGGCGCTCAAGGACGAGGCCCAGCGCTTCGTCGATCGTAGCTATCGTTCCTTCAAGGTCAAGATCGGTGTCGATGAGCGCAGCGACATATCGCTGGTCCGGGCGATGCGTGAAACCATCGGCGATTGCGGCCTGCGCGCCGATGTCAACGGCGCCTGGACCATCGGCACGGCCAAGCGCCAGCTGGCAAAGCTGGCGGAGTACGACCTTTCCTACATCGAACAGCCGCTTGAACTCGATGACTTGCGTGGCCATGCCCATCTCAGGTCCATGCAGCCCGTGCCGGTTGCGCTTGATGAAAGCGCCTACACCCTCTCCGATGTCGGCAATATCATCAGGGACGGGGCGGCAGATGTCGTGCTGCTCGATCCGCATGAGGCGGGGGGGCTGTGGCCGTGCATCAAGGCGGCGGCGGTGTGCGAGGCGGTCGGCATTCCGGTTACCCTGCACAGTGGTGGCGAACTCGGCTTCTCCCAGGCCGCCTATGTCCATCTGGCCGCATCCATCCCGAACATGACAATCTCGATCGATACCGAACTCGATTACCTTTCTGACGATGTGACCACCGCGCCGTTCGTCATGAACAACGGCGCGCTGGCGGTGCCGACCGGCCCTGGCCTCGGGGTTGAGCCGGATTTCGACAAGATCAACAAATATCAGGTCGAGGATATTCGTGGCGCCTATCTCGATCCGTCGCGACCGGACTGGTTCCCGGTCAAACCGGCCTACTAGGGTCGGGTCTTTTCACGCCGCGGGCGAAACGGCGTGAAGCGCAGGCGCGGGCTTCGGGGCGCCGCCCCGAAGCCGGCAACGGTTGCACAACAGCGCCGCTCTTCGTATCTGGTCGCGGCGTGGCCGGCGCCGGGCGCGCTGCCATGCAAACCGTTCCGAGATTGACCCAGCATGATCCGCCTTGAATCCATCAGCAAGCAGACCAGCAGCCGCATGTTGTTCATTGAAGCCTCGGCGGCCCTCAACAAGGGGGAGAAGATCGGGCTGGTTGGCCCCAATGGCGCGGGCAAGACGACCCTGTTCCGCCTGATCACGGGCGAGGAAACGCCAGACGAGGGCAATGTCTCAGTCGATCGCGGCATCGCAATCGGCTATTTCAGCCAGGATGTCGGAGAGATGGCCGGCCAGACGGCAGTCGCCGCCGTGATGAATGGCGCCGGACCCGTTAGCACTGTCATTGCTGAACTCAAGGCGCTGGAAAGCGCCATGGCCGATCCGGAGGAAGCCGACCGGATGGAGGACATCATTGCCCGCTATGGCGAGGTGCAGGCACAGTTCGAGGAGCTTGACGGCTATGCGCTCGATGGCCGCGCGCGCGAAGTGCTGGACGGTCTTGGCTTTTCGCAAGAGATGATGGACGGCGATGTCGGCAAGCTTTCGGGCGGCTGGAAGATGCGTGTCGAACTGGCGCGCATCCTGCTGATGCGCCCGGATGTGATGCTGCTCGACGAGCCGAGCAACCATCTCGATCTCGAAAGCCTGATCTGGCTGGAGAATTTTCTGACGAACTACGACGGCGCGCTGATGATGACCTCGCATGATCGCGCGTTCATGAACCGCATCGTCAACAAGATCGTCGAGATTGACGGCGGAACGCTGACTTCCTACACGGGCGACTACTCTTTCTACGAACAGCAGCGCCAGCAGGCCGAAAAGCAGCAGCAGGCACAGTTCGAGCGCCAGCAGGCGATGCTTGCCAAGGAAATCGCCTTCATCGAGCGGTTCAAGGCTCGGGCCTCCCACGCGGCGCAGGTGCAGAGCCGCGTCAAGAAACTCGACAAGATCGAGCGCGTGGAGCCGCCGCGGCGCCGGCAGACCATCGCGTTTGATTTTCCACCCGCGCCGCGCTCAGGCGATGACGTGATCTCCGTCAAGAGCGTTCACAAGCGCTACGGCAGCCGCAGCATTTACGATGGGCTGGATTTCCACGTCCGCCGGAAGGAGCGCTGGTGCGTGATGGGCGTCAACGGAGCGGGCAAATCCACGTTGCTCAAGCTGGTTGCCGGCGCAACCGCGCCCGATGCCGGGTCCGTCACTATCGGCGCCAGCGTGAAGATGGGCTATTTCGCCCAGCATGCCATGGAGATGCTCGATGGCGAAGACACGGTGTTCGAATCGCTCGAACGCGCCTTTCCGCAGGCCGGGCAGGGCTCATTGCGGACGCTGGCCGGCTGCTTTGGCTTTTCCGGCGATGATGTCGACAAGCGCTGCCGCGTCCTCTCGGGCGGCGAGAAGGCGCGCCTGGCCATGGCGCACATGCTTTACGATCCGCCCAATCTTCTGGTGCTGGACGAACCGACCAACCATCTCGACATGGCCACCAAGGAGATGCTGATCGCGGCATTGTCGGAGTTTGAAGGGACGATGCTGTTCGTCAGCCATGACCGCCACTTTCTCGCCGCGCTCTCCAACCGCGTGCTGGAACTGACCCCGGACGGCGTGCACATCTACCCCGGCGGCTATACCGAATATGTCGCCCGCACCGGCCATGAAGCGCCGGGCCTGCGGGAATAAGCGCACGGTTCAGCAAAACCCGGACAGACACGGCCCGGGACATGGCTGACCGGACGTCCCGTTGACGCAGAACCGCAGGGCGAGGGCGCGGCCCTGTGATGGTGGAAGCAAGACTGCAAGTCGTTTGCGCATTTCTGCTGCACCCCGGATAAATTTGCTGTCATCACAGAGTGCAGAAACGCAAGTATAGTTTGCTCAGGCTCGCTTTTCAAGTGAACCTTAATTATTCGGTAAGATTTGCACCGGTCAAGCCGAGTAAATAAAATGCTTATGGCCCCGTATCGCAAAGGGAAAGGGCAAGAGGTCTTCGCGGTACAGGCTATAAATTCAGCGACTTCGCCGACCCGTTTCCGCAAGGCGGGTCGGCCTTCTTCGTCGATGATGACGGAGCACCAATTCATTTTCGAGCGAAGCGATCCGATGAATCCTGTCGTCACATCCACAGTGGCCATTGACGGCGGTGTGCCACTTCTCCGACGCATCGGTCGGAAGCTAGGCGGACGCATCGCGGAACCTTTGCTTTTCACCGTGCTGATCCTCGCACTGGTCTGGGCCCTCAGCCTGGCCTATCC
>JAIUNP010000337.1 GCA_020161975.1 Pseudomonadota bacterium | reverse complement strand
GGTCGCCGCCGGCTGGGCGTAAAGTTCGAAAGTCGGGAACACGATATCGGAGAGTTGCTGGGTCTGGCCGGTGATCGCCACATTCGCATCCGACCAGCCGGCGGTGATGCCGTCTGCCGCGTAAGCCTTCTTGAAGGTGCCGGTGGAAACGGGGCGCACGGTGGCAATCGCCCGGATCGGCGAGATGCTGGCCATGCGGCGCAGAATCTCGCGTTCAACGATCTGGGGCACGAGATAGCCGCCATCCGGGCCGGCAAGACCGCCGGAGATAGACTTTGCCTCGAAGCGCAGGAGCGCGTCGGTTTCCCCACCGCGGACATAGGCGTTGAAGGCGCTCTTGTGCTCGCGGGCGCCGGTCATCTCGCGCGCTTCGCCGCCAAGCGCCGGGCGGCGCGATTTCAGCGACAGCGCCTCGACATTGCGCAGCGCATCATCCACCGCGCGGTCGAGGCGGATGAGCTTGTCCTCGGTCACACCGTCGCTCACCATGCGCCGCTCGATCTGGCCGAGGCGCTCGTCGTTGGTTTCACGGAAGGCGGTGAAGGTGCGCGCCAGCGCGTCATAGGCATCAGCCACCGGGCCGGTAGCCTTGGTTTCGGGGGCATGGGTCAGTTCGGTCATGGAAGGGTCCTTGAATGGGGGCAAAGGGCCTCTTCGGCCCGGCGAATGGCGCGGATGAGCCGCTGCGCCCCGGCGCCGCCTGAGGTGCGGTCCGTCCCGGCGGCAAGGCGCGGACAGGCCGTCTTCACCGTGCTGACGCGGGCCTGCGGCAGCATGGGGAAGGTGACGATGGAGACTTCCCAGAGGTCGATGGCATCCAGCCGGCGCAGGCCGGTGGCGGCATCGCGGCGGGCGCGCGTCGTGTGGAAGCCGATGGAAAGGCCGTCGACTGCCCCCGAGCGCATCAGCGCATGGAGTTCGCGCGCCTTGCCCACCGCAAGATCGAGGCGGCCCGCGACGTAAAGCCCGCGCGCATCCTCGATGATTTCATCCCAGACGCCGATGGGCTGGGCGGGATCGTGGTTCCAGAGCATCCGGATGCCCGCCGGCCCGCGTGTCCGCAGCGTCTGGCGAAAGGCGCCGGGCATCACAACATCATTGGCCTGGTCAGCGATGCCGAACAGGCTGGCATAGCCTGCAAAAGCGCCCTCGGGGCCCAGAGCAACCATGGCGCCCGCACGCCCGGGTTCGGACATGCGGGCGCCGCCACCAGCCGCCGGGGAGGGACAAACGGCGGTGGAAGTCCAGGATTGCTTGTTCATTTGCCCGCCTTCCGTGCCGGGGGCGCGGATTTGGTGGCTGCGTTTTCGCCCGGATGGGGGCGATCGAGGCGCTCCAGCAACTCGAAGAAGCGACGGAACACGGTCTGTGTCTCACGCCCGGCGGCATGGGGCGGTCCATCCGGCCGGCCAGACAGGCGCGGCAGGTCGTTCCGAGGTCTTTGGGACATCGGTTCTCTCCTTTGGTTTTCGGCAGATTCGGCGGGTTATTCGCCCTCGGGCTCGCCGGTGATGCGGCGGTTGAAACGCGCAAGCTCCCGCACGAAGCCGTCGAAGCGGCGGTTCAGAAGGAACATCTCCCGCAGGGTCTGGGCCAGCAGCCAGCTTGCGCCGCTCGCCCAGAGAAACAGGGCGAGGTGCGCAAGATCACCGCGCGTGATGATGCTGTCGGTGACGGTGGTCATCGCTGGCTCCGGTGAACGGATTGAACGGGGTTCAGGCTTGCGGAACGAGCATTCGCGCAACGGCGTGCGCCCGATCCGGGTTCGGTGTCAGGCCGAGATCGTCGCCTTCATAGTGGACAAGAAAGGCTGCAACCTGCCGCCGCGAGGCACCATGCGCCAGCATCACCGCAAGGCGTTCTGCGACAGGATGATACTCGTCCCGCGCCTCAGCCACATCGGCAATGCCGATGGGGTCCCAGTGCTTCAGGAGCAATGCAGAAATCTCTGCAACAGCCCGTGTCATTTGCTCTTCCCGGCGGAAACCGGCCTTGCCTTGCTGCCCGCATTCTTGTCCGCCACCGTGCCAGTCCTGGCCTTCGCCCGGAAGCCGGCGAGTTCGCGCTTTTCTTCCCGGTCGAGGAAACTTGCGCCTTCCAGCCGCTTCCAGAGGGCGTCGCGCTCGGGGGCAAGGGCCTCCACCTTGTCGAGGTCGAGGTCGAGGCGCAGCCCCTCGCCATAGGCCGGGGCGAGCCAGTGGGTCAGCCCGCCGAGAATGCGCTGGGCGAGCGGGATCACCGTCTGGCGCCAGAGCGCCCGATGCGCCTCGGCGTAGTTGGCATAGGTGTTGTCGCCCGGCAGGCCAAGCAGCAGGGGCGGCACGCCGAGCGCCAGTGCGATCTCGCGGGCCGCTGCCGCCTTTGCCTCCATGAAATCCATGTCTTTCGGGCTGAGGGCGAGGGGTTTCCAGTCGAGCCCACCTTCGAGCAGGATGGGACGTCCTGCGTTCAACGCGCCGGAAAAGGTGACTTCCAGTTCCTCCTTCAAGCGATCGAACTGTTCGTCGGTCATGTTGTTGCCGCCCGCCGCATAGACCAGCGCACCGGAAGGCCGGGCGGAATTGTCGAGAAGTGCCTTGTTCCAGGCGCTTGCGGCATTGTGAATGTCGAGTGCGACCTGGGCGGCAGCGAGCGGCGCCTGGCCGTAGTGATCATCGAGCGGGTCGAACATCTTCAGGTGCAGCACCGGCGGCAGCGCCGCCCCGTCGTTGCGCAGAAGGACCGCCTGCCCGCCGGCGGCATATTCGTAAGCCTCGGGCCAGCCATCGGGGCCGGGAACCACGCGCACCCGGTCCGGCCGCAGCGCATAGAGTTCGCGCGGGCTGAGGCCATCGGCCACCACTTCGAGATAGGCATTGCCGAAGCACAGAAGGTTGCCGGTAATCGCCTCAAGAAGATCGGCGCCGGTCTGGCGCGGATTGGGGCGCATCAGCAGTTTCTGAAGCGGATGATCTTCCAGTTCGTCGCTGCCGCGGAATACATCATAGCGGAGCGACCCCACCGCTTCGGCGACCATGCGCACACAGCGATAGGCGACCGCGTTGCGGGCATAGCCGATGCTGGTCAGTTGCACCGTATCCCGGCTGGACCACACCGGCTTGCCGATGCCGGAAAAGGCGATCAACGGCGCAACGCGGGAGACTTTTGTTTCTCCAGCGCGCAAGAAGAGGCGTTTCAGAAGCGTAGTCATGCGTCTCTCATCTGTTGGCGGGCATCCGGTCACAAACTGGCGAATTCAATAAAATCCGAGTGATCGTCATCACCGGAGCGGAAGAACCATCTGGTATTCATGGTGCCTCTTTGCGAGATGGAATGTTCAATGTTTAGCTCAATCCGGCGCTGGGCTTCGGCGTTGCAGATCAGCTCCAATTCTGAAGAAGTCATTCGCGAGCAGTTTCGAACGCTCACGCATATGATCCCGTTTCTCTACACCATTTGCGTGCTCACTGCGGTGGCGCTCATGGCCACGTTCATGCATGGGGGCGCACCCAGCTGGCTTGCCTTCTGGCTACCGGGCAGCATCGCGCTGCTCATGGCCTATCGTCGGCACTACTGGATCGGCCTGCGCGGCACGGACCAGACCGCAAGCCTTGATTCCATCATTCGCACGATGCGCTCGGCACAGATTCTCGGCCCCGTTTTCACGCTGGCCTTTTCGTTCATCGGCATCGGCCTCATCGGAACTGCCGACGCCTATCAGCAGTCGCTGTCCGTGGTCGCCATCTGGATCACGGCGATTGCCAGCGCCTTCTGTCTGTCCGTGTTGCCAACCGCCTCGATCCTGGTGGTCATCTGTTCCGCGACACCGTTGATCGGCGCCTTCCTCTACAATGGCGCCTTCCAGATGTTGATGCTGGCCGGCATCTTCACGGTCGTGTCGGCGATGATGCTTCGGCCAGGTTCGATCAATACAGTTAGGTTATCAAGCAAATCGTGTGCGTTCGCTTCGGTTGCGGCTTGTGTGACCGCGTTCCAAGCTGTTCGAATTGCGTCCGCTGGTTCGAAATTTGCGGAAAGCATTTCTTGCTGCTCGTCGGGAAACGACGTGTCTCCTTGGCTCAAATAATCGACCGGAAAGCCGCCGCCGAGGTTTAGGTGTGTTAGGCGTGTGCCGGTTTCTTCAAAGATGGTTTTTAAGCTTTCGAATAGCGAGACGAAGGCTTGGGTGTAAACGTGCGGATCGGGGTTTTGCGAACCGACGTGAAGATGCACGCCGTTCATCGCGACGTGTGGCGAATCTTTGTACTCGCGAAACG